>LSZA01000084.1 GCA_001637315.1 Phormidium willei BDU 130791
TAACCCCTCCCAAGAGGGGATGGCCATAGGCAAGAGGCATAACCCACCCCTAACCCCTCCCAAGAGGGGATGGCCATAGGCAAGAGACGGGAATAGGCAATGGGGTGGGGGTGTACCTTTAGGGTCGCGCTCTTGGGGCAATTGGCAAAAATCCCGATGTTCTGCATCGAGAACATCGGGATTTTAAACTGTTTCGATATCCAGTCAATACAGTCAGAACAGATAGGACATTAATAAATGTTAAAGCTCTTGCTAAAACTAGCGTTTTGTGCTAACGAATTGTCCACGCTCAACAGTCCATGATTGGGAGCCGTCTTCGTGAACACTCTCTTGAGATTAGTCCCGTTGGGCCGGTTCACAGACAAAACTATCAATCAAGTCTTGTGCGACGGCGATCGGACCGGCGAGGCGATCGCCAATATCGTTAATCACATTAACCACATCGCGAGCATTTCCCTCCAAGGTCAGACCGTCAATATACAAGTCTGGGGTGGGATAGTTTTGCAGAAACTGCAATAGAGAAATCCGGCCATCATCACTCACCGAGTTGATAAATGCAGCTCGTAAGGACTGAATTTCTGCGACCTTGGCGCGGTTATGAAACACCTGTCCCATTTGGAACAAAACATACTCTCCAGGAAGAGTATAGGTCACGTCGTCAATGAATCGTAAACTGACGCCAACCTCTTGAGTCAAGATTGACTGTAACTCTTCTCCTGTCAGATTGGCTTGATTGGCAACAAACCGCAGTACCGAAGCATCGCGGGGAATGACTCCTGTTGCAGCAACTTCTTCTAATTGTGAGATCGGGATATTACGATCAGCGGGTCCATAGGTGACCACTAGACGTTGAGCGGCATTCACCGGCTCGAGTCCCAGTGTCGATACGATCAGTCCCGCTCCTAGGCCACAAAGGGTTGACCAATATCGCCGAGGTGCAGATGGCTTGGGGGCGCAAGCACGCTTCTGGCCGAGACCATTTTGATTTAACATAACAACCTCTGGGGTTTAGTGGACAGGAGTTTGAGCAAATTGGGAGTCAGAGGGTTCTAAGACTAAGCCAGACTCAGAGACATTCACTTGTAGACCTGTCTGCATCTCCAAGGTTGAGGCGCTTTCGGGGTTGGCAGGCCCCTGGCTCTGCTCGCGAGGTTCACAGACAAAGTCTTGCAACAAGTCGCGAATCACGTTCAAGGCCGGCTCAATCTGGTTGACGAAGAGATCGACGTCGCGGACAACGCCTTCTAATCCAGTGGCATCCACTCGTACAACGTCGTCGGGATAGGCTTCGAGGAGCGTCAGGAAGGAGACAAACTCGTTGGTTTCGTAAACGTTAATCAGTGCGCTACGCAAGGAATCGATATCGTCGGTATCGTCAGCGTTGCTGATGACGCGGTTGAGTTGCAGAACGACAAACTCACCGGTGCTGCTGTTGAGGAAGTTGGCGATGTCTTGGCGTAGCCGAGAACTCAAGCGCACTTCTTCGGTGAGAGCGTCTTGTAAGACATTTAGCACATCCTCGGCCGCCTCTTGCAAAATCTCTTCTTGGTCCATCAAGAGTTGTTCGAGTTCGGGCAGGTCTCCCGTACGTCCGAAGTCGATGATATCGTCGAGGGTGACGGTGACTTCGTCTTGGTTGTAGCGGATGATAATGGTTTCGAGGGCTTGAGCGGGAGCGCTCCAGAGGAGGAGTGCGGCTCCGGCACCGGCAGCTAGAGTGCCACCGAGCGATCGCGAGACAATGTTTGTCATGGTTTGAAATGGGGTGCGGATGGGTTTCATGATGCTACCGTGTTTGAAAAGTCAGTTCTCAATTGGGTTTGTTACCGCAGCGTGTCGGTTTGAGTCTATATCTGGCTCTCTCAAAAGTCAATCAGGTTGCCACAAGATGTTAGAAATTAGAGGCATTGTTCCCTCTTAAGGCTGTGACACTTGTGCAACTGCCTTCTGTCAACGGCTAAAATCAGGATTATTTGGGAAATTTGGGAACTTTTAAGTCATGGTGATCGTCTAAGCGGCTCCTTGTCGTCTCCCATCGGGGGAACTTGGCGGGGAGAATGAGACGGACTGAGGTGGCGATCGCACTTGACTGGCCTCATCTCATTCTCTCCCATGAGTCATTGATGTTAGACGTTTGCAATTGGACAATCGAGAACGACTGAAGTGAAGTCTGGACTGACCACGTTAACCTGATAGCGTCCTACCTTGTCTGTCTGAATTGGGGCGATCGTCATTGTCAGGGCTAGAGTTCTAGCTCTCCTTAAATTAAGAAATTAAGCCTAGGATGGTCTCCATTTGAAGTCGCTTTATTTAACATAAAACCCAGCAAAATACAAGTGAACTACGAGCCAAATATCGAGTAACATTATCGAGGCGATCGCATCAAATACAGGCGAATCAAAATCTGCAAGCCAACGCTTCACGCCCTCAACAAAATTCCTCAAAAAAGTCCTAAAACAATTTCCCCAAACTCCCCGCCAACCCCGACATCATCCCCCCATTCATCTCACCACGTTTCCCTAGCCTTACCCCACCCTAAACCCCGCTTAACCCAGTATCCCAAGGCAACCCGGCCAGTCATCTCGCCCAAAATCTCAGGAAATTTAGACACCTTTGACCGCTTGTCGTTCCATTTTCCCAGAGGTTTGCGATATAACAAGTACGGGAGATATATTCCCATTCGCTGCACGTCTCATCCAAGACTTAAGATTATGGAGTTTCTCCAAGACACCTTAGTGTTATCGCGGCTACAATTTGCCTTAACCGCGATTTTTCATATGCTTTGGCCCATCCTCACCACAGGCATGGCCATTTACCTGGTTATCGTCGAAGGACTCTGGTTACGAACCCGTAACCCCGACTATTACCACCATGCTCGGTTTTGGGCTAAACTCTACGTCCTCAACTTCGGTATCGGCGTCGCCAGTGGCGTTCCCATGGAATTTCAATTTGGAACCAACTGGGGTCCCTTTTCCGAAGCCGTCGGCGACTTCTTCGGCAGTATTCTCGGCTTTGAAGCCTCCATGGCCTTCATGCTAGAAGCCGGCTTCCTAGGAATCATGCTCTTCGGCTGGGAGCGAGTCCCTCCCCTCATGCACTACCTCTCGACCATTATGGTGGCCTTTGGGGCCAACCTCTCCACCTTCTGGATTCTCACCGCCAACTCCTGGATGCAAACCCCCGCCGGTGGGGAAGTCGTCCAAGGGAAATTCGTCGTCAGCGACTACTTCCAAGCCATCTTCAACCCCTTTATGGTCAACAGTGTCGCTCATACCTTCCTAGCGACCCTAGAAACTTCCCTCTTTGTCATTGGCGGGATTAGTGCTTGGTATCTGCTACGGGGACGACATCCACAATTCTTCAACCGTTCCCTGAAAATTGCCCTCGCCGCCACCATCGCCGTGGCCCCCCTACAAATTTACGTGGGTCACCTCAACGGCGAACAAGTCTACGAACGACAACCCACCAAACTCGCGGCCATGGAAGCCCAATGGGAGACCATTCCCGCCGGCCAAACCGCCCCCTGGAGCGTCTTAGCCCTACCCAATGTCTCCGCTGAACGCAATGATTGGGAACTCTCGATTCCCAACGGTTTGGGCTATATCCTCGAACTCAAGCCAACCCTCTCGAAACCCGTTCTTGGTTTAAAAGAATGGCAACCCGAAGACCGTCCCTCGATGGTGGGACTGGTGTACTACGCCTTCCGCATCATGGTGGGAGTGGGGTTCTTTTTCGCTGGCTTGATGGGAGTGACCGTCATTCAATGGCTACGGGGAAAACTCAGCCCCGAGGAGATTAGCAAACAACGGCTGTTGCTGTGGAGTTGGATGTTTGCCGGTCCCCTAGGCTATTTAGCCGTGGAATCGGGCTGGGTTGTCCGCTGTGTCGGTCGACAACCCTGGGTCGTCTACGGACAGATTCGCACCGCTGACGCCGTCTCCAACGTGCCACCGGGCAACGTCGTTGGCTCTCTGACCACCTTTATTCTGGTCTATTCAGTGTTGTTTATCTCAGCTCTCTATTTTGGAAGCCGCATCATCCGAAAAGGTCCGAATCTTGACCGTCCCCTACCTGGGGCAATTACGGATTTAGGCACAAATCCCGCTGAACATAGTCCCGACAGTCGTCCAGCGGAGGCCAAATAGGAGCAAAGTATGGAAACGTTAGATCTTTTTCTGCCGCAGGTTTGGTTTGCCATTTTGGCTCTGTTCCTGTTTCTTTATGTGATGCTCGACGGGTTTGATTTGGGGGTGGGGATTCTCTCCCTCACCGCCTCGACGGAGGAACGTCGCGGCATCTTAATGACCAGTTTGAGCAACGTTTGGGATGCCAATGAGACCTGGCTCGTGTTGATGGGTGGGGCGCTATTTGGGGCATTTCCCCTCGCCTATGCCACCATTCTCAATGCCCTTTACATTCCCATTTTGACGATGGTCTTTGGCTTTATTTTCCGGGCCGTGGCCTTTGAGTTTCGCGAACACGCTAATCGTAAGATTTTTTGGAATTATGCTTTTGGCGTGGGTAGTTTTTTGGCTTCATTAGGTCAAGGATTTGCCCTGGGAGGGGTGTTAGGAGGAATTGAGGTGGACGCAGCGGGCCATTTTACCGGTGGAACCTGGGATTGGCTGAGTCCTCAATCGGTTCTGGTGGCGTTAACCTTGATTCAGGGCTATGTCTTGATTGGCTCAACCTATTTAGTTCTGAAAACGGAGGGGTCGTTGCAAGTCACCCACCGCAAGACGGCCAAGATTGCCGCAATTACGACCCTGGTGGGGGCGGTGGCGATTACCATTTCCACGCCGATTTTTGTCGAGTATGCGCGACAACGGTTATTTGACCCGCCTTTTGTCTATATTTTTGCGGCCATTCCCCTGATTGGCACGTTTTTGATTTGGCGGTTATGGGCCAGTTTGTCGAAGGAGCGGGATGTGGCGCCGTTTGTGTTGACGATTCTGATTTTCTTGTTGACGTTTGTGGGCTTGGCGTTGGTGGTTTTTCCGTTTATTATTCCCACCAATATCACGATTTATCAAGCGGCGGCGAGTCAGAGTTCGTTGGTGTTCATGCTGATTTTTATTGGGGTCTTGATTCCGATTATGTTGTTCTACAACATTTATCAGTATGTGGTGTTTCGGGGTAAGGTGACGAGCAGTTATTATGGGGAATAGGGCAATTCCTTGTGATTGCCCCGACTGTTGAAAATTCAAATCATGGGGGGAAGCTGAGGATGCTGGGAGTCACGAGTCTCCGCCAAATCAGGTTAGTTCCCGACAGTGCTATGGTGATGGCGGCCCCAACTTGGGCCGCCTATAAACATCTCCTACTGGACTTGGGGGACAATCGCCCCAGTCGGATTGCCTATGCCCGAGGAGAACTGGAGGTTCGGATGCCGGGTGTCTTGCATGAGTTGCTGAGTCGAGTCTTGGCGGCGATTGTTGCCACCTTGGCGGACGAATTGGGGTTAGAGTTTAATGATTTTGGTTCGGTACGCTTAGAAAATCCGACTTCCCAGAGTGCGGTTGAGCCAGATGGCTGTTTTTATCTGCAAAATGCACAACAGGGCCAGGGGTTTGCCGTGGATATCTCGGCGATTGCCCCGGATTTAGTCATTGAGGTAGATATTGCCAGTCGTTCCCAGCGTCGGCTCCCCATTTATGCGGCGTTGGGGGTTCCTGAGATTTGGCTGTATCGTCAGGAACGGTTAGAGATTTTGCGACAGGTGGGAGGAGGCTATGAGGCTCAGGTGAGCAGTATTGCCTTTCCTGTAGTGACTGTCGGGCAACTGAATCAGTGGTTGGGGTTGCGTCAGACAGGGACGGATTTAACGGTGATTCGTGCTGTGCGACAGTTTTGCCGCGAGGTGGGTGACTAGGGAGGGGAATCGGGAGAGCGTTCCAGCCGGTTGAGAGACCGAGTTTCTGGCAGAAACCCGGTCTCTGGTATTCGGTCCCAGTCGTCAGGGTGTCTGGGAGGGGGTCATGGCTGAGGGTCAGACAGCCGGTGTCTGATGCCATTCGTTGGAAAAAAATAAAAAAAGGCACGTTGCGCCGGGGGAAAAGAGGGTGAACCAAGCGCCAAGGGACTAAGGGGTTAAGGACTAAGAAGAGTCCATCGCCCGGGGGACACGCCCCGCGACCACAGGCACACACACGACCCGAAAACCCCCGATGTTGTAGAAGCCATCGCGCGTGTCGTTAATGCGAATGGCGCAACGACAGTCGCTGGGCATGAAGTCCCAAGACCCACCGCGCAGCACTTTCTGCTTTTTAAAATCGCTGTCAACCCAAGCACTCCCATCCTCTGGCGCACCCTTATAGTCATCGTGCCAGTCATCCTGACACCATTCCCAAACATTGCCGTGCATATCATGTAAACCAAAGTTATTGGGAGGAAACTGCCCAACCTCCGTGGTTTTACCTCGGTACTCACCCTCAACACCACGACTATAAACTTTGCGGGCATTATAGTTCGCCAGCTCATCGGTCAAGGTTTCACCAAAATGAAATGGGGTTTGGGTTCCAGCTCGACAGGCATATTCCCACTCGGCTTCACTGGGGAGACGGTAGCTATGTGAGGTTTTAACGGAGAGTCGCTGGCAAAACTCCACCGTATCTTCCCAACTCACCCGTTCAACGGGATGGTTTTCCCCCTTGAAGTATGATAGTCCGGGGGTCAGCTCACGTTCTACCTCTGGATAGCCTGCCACCACGCGCCATTGTGCCTGGGTAATGGGATAGCGCCCCATAAAGAATGAGGGGACGGTGACGGAATGTTGAGGCTGTTCATTTTTATAGTTATCTAACTCATCCTCGGGTGACCCCATGAGGAAGGTTCCTCCAGGAATCTGAACCATGTCTAGGCCAACTTGGTCGCTGAGGGGTTCACTGAAGTAGGTGGTGCGACGTTTTTCTCGATGAATGATGATGCGGCGCTTGAGAGGGCTGTTCACGGTGAGTTGATGACAGAGCAAAAATGTAAGACGGACAGAGTGAAGAGGGAAGACGTGCCAAGGGACTCAGGGATTCAGGACTAAGAAAAGTCGATCGCCTAGGGGTTAGGCACCGCGACCACCGGGACACACACGACTCGCAAACCACTACCGTAGTAAAAGTAACCGGCTGCATTGAAGTAATCACGAATGGCACTACGACAGTACCTTGGATCGGCAAACCAGGAGCCGCCGCGCAGTACTTTTCGATTGATTTTAGAGTTTGCATTCACCCAAGCAGTACCATCTATTGGGGCAGCCTCATAGTTATCATGCCAGTCATCCTGACACCATTCCCAAACGTTGCCGTGCATGTCGTGTAAACCCCAAGCATTGGTAGGAAAGGTTTGTACTACGGTAGTTGATCGATAATAAATACCTTTAGGCCCCTCATTGTAGCCATAGGTCCCATCGTAATTAGCCAGCTCTGAGCTGAGAGTTTCACCAAAATAAAAGGGGGTCTGAGTTCCAGCCCGACAAGCATATTCCCACTCGGACTCACTGGGGAGACGATAAAGTTGTCCAGTCTGCTTAGAGAGTCGTTGACAGAATTCAATCGCATCAAGCCAACTGATTTGCTCAACAGGTAAATCATCGCCTTTAAAACGTGAAGGGTCAGGATCTAGATCACGTTCAACAACTGGGTAGCTTGCAACCAACCGCCATTGCGTTTGTGTAATGGGATAACGCCCCATGAAAAATTCAGAAACGGTTACTTGATGTTGGGGTCTTTCGCTATCTTCGCTCTCAGGTTCATCTTCTGGCGCTCCCATGAGGAAAGTCCCGGAAGGAATCAAAATCATCTCCAATTCAACCTCATTATTAAGAGGTTCAACATATCCTTCTGCCTGACCCTGGCGGCGCTGAATTACCCAGTCATTGCCGTTACGATTTAGAGTGGCGATCTCAAACTTGAACATATTTTTCAAACCATCCTTAATCTCTATGATAACGGCACTTTCATACTCCAAAACCTTCAGAGGAGGAAACCCATCTGGGACATCTTTCTCTAATTCCTCTAACCGCATCGTCCCCACTCCTGCCTCTATCCGTTGCGGTTCAGGATGGGGGGCAAGGGCAGCAAACTCATCCCCTAAGCTACGCAACACCGTCCCCGTGACTCTGGCAAATGCTTGAAGAAATTCCCCTTCTTCGGGTCTGGCTTGCTGAGGATAACGCAAGAGAGCTTTGAATTGCTCCATGGATTTCCCCAACCGCCGGGCAACATAGGTAGACACCTGCTCAATAACATCCACTGTCTCCAACAGGTCTGTGTTCTCCAACAACTGTTGCCGGACGGATTCACTCCGCACCTGATACAACAAAGAGTCAGCATTTTTCAGAGTCGGGGCCACTGAACCGACCCGCGTAAACACCCGACTCATCAACACTTCCGCCACATGAGCGGGGTTGGACTGAGGCAACATGGATCGCTGAATCAGGCGCACGATGGGTAAGCTAATGACAGGAGCAGCGGCCAATAGGCTTGCTAATGTTTGTGCTGTGGGAGATGCCGTGAGACGGAAGAACTCCAGGGGGTCCCGTTGGGGAGAGGAGTTCGGGGGGCGTTGAAGCGGTTGACAATCGCCTTCATCCCAAGCAATTCCAGCTATCCTGGCCCGTCGATCGCCCACAGCAACCCTGGCCAAATCCGAGAAAAATTTGGGATCGAGGGTGATGATGGGTAGATAAATTTGGCTCGGGGGGCGATGTTTGGGATGGATGATCTCGCGATCCCAATATAATCGCGGTCTGGGGGTGAGTTCATTACTAGCCAGTCCCGACTGTTTAGCGTCGAACAGCACCATAGTCGCCCGAGCTAGGGCGGTGCGAGACCACAACCGCTCGGGAAATACCTGTAAAAGAACCGTCAGGCAATGGTCAGCCCAGACGCCCACTACATCACGAATTTGACCTTCATGCCAGGCGGGAGCGACACAATCACTCACAATGAGGATCAGACGACGGCGATCGCCCGTCAAGAGTTCACGGGGATTATGGACGGTTCCATTGCGCGATCGCAACGTCACTCGTCCTGAAGCGTCATAGTCAAAGAACCACTCTCGTAAATCCCGAAATTGCCCATAGCGGGAGAGAAGCTGGCGTAAATCTTTGGCAAAGCGTCCCCACAAACACATGGAAGGACTGCGGTCATAGACCACCACAATATCGAGCCATAACTCTAATTTCGCTCTGAGAACCGGTTGCCACACTCCCGTATCAGCAATCTGGGCAACGGTCGCTCGTTCATCCAGAATCTCTGGCCTACCCACAGCAATCTTATCGGCTAAGGGACGTAAGGCCCGCGCGTATTGTAGAGTCTCGGGAATCGCGGCGGGATCAGGAATGGGAATGGGTTTGTAGTCGCCCTCGGGGAAGGGAGGAAACTCCTCTGACTCTCCCGGTTGGGGGACAATCTCAGTGGTGGGGTCTGGGTCATCTCCACTATCCTGTCGCTGGCTGTCATCGACCCTCTCCTCTGGCGGGTTATCCTCCCATCCATCGCTGATCTGGGAATGGTCTGACCCAGAATCCTCGACCCGCTCACTGTTCACCTCTACTGTATGGCGATCGCCCTCCATAGACAATTGACCCGCCAACCAAATTGCCTCAGCAATCTCGGTTCCGGTTAAGTCAAGTCTTTGTCCTAAGATTGAAATCAATCGTTGCGTCGTCGGTTTGATAGCTAATCCTCCTCACTAAGTCCCTTTAACAACAACTCTTGGAGGCGATCGCGCTCATCAACATCCGGTTTGACGTCCCGCGTGAGCAGATACACGGCATTGAGGAGTTGATCAGTCGCAATATCAGCCGTTTCTTGTCCCCCCTTGGCAATGAAGTTATCCACAATCTCGCCAATTTCTGCCTCTAGTCGCTGCCAACGCTGGGCATCCTGTCCTCGTTTCAGATGCGCTTCCACAATCCGCTCTAATGCCCCCTTATTCTGGGTCGGGTCAGGCATTCTGAGGCGTAAACAGCGGCGTAGAAAGGCTGGGGGAAAGTCCCGTTCGCCGTTACTGGTCATGACCACGAGGGGAAATTGGTAGCAAAAGACCCGACCTCGGGAAATGGAGGCTGGCACATCTCGATCTGCGGTTGCGACGTCAACCGGTTCCTGGAGTTCGTCTTGACGGCGGACCAGTTCCGGGATGTCATAACGACCTTCTTCAAACAGTTCCAGAAGGTCATTGGGTAAGTTGATATCGCACTTATCAATTTCATCAATCAGTAGCACCCGAGGTAAGGCAGAGGGGAGAAAAGCCGTTCCCACGGGACCGAGGCGAATATAGTTGCCAATGGCTTTTTCGCGTTTGAGTTGAGCGTCTTGGAGACGGGCGATCGCATCATATTGATAGAGTGCGTCATCGAGGAGCGATCGAGCATTGATCGACCACGACAAGACGGACCCGAGTTTCAATTCATAGGCGATCGCATAAGCTAGGGACGTCTTACCGGAACCCGGCTTCCCGGTCACCAGCAGGGGCCGACGAAGATAGAGGGCCGCATTGACGGCATTAAAAATATCGGCATCCTTCTCCTCAATACGGAAACTTTCCCCCCGTTCCTTCCCTCGGCTGTCGGTGTCCGCCAAACCCTGAATTTTCCCCCAACGGCTTTCACTGCTGTCTTGATAGTCCGCTTGGAACTCTTGATCAGGCATAAACCGTCGCCAGGCTGGGGGGTCTGGTAACTCAGTCAACGAACGAGAACGACCATTACCTAAAAAGCGTTTCCATTGTTGATCAGTCATGTCTGTGTCGGTCATAGTCTTCTCGGGAGCGTCAACTAACCCCAACTGAAAAACTGTTCTTCGGACGTTTCCGCCACGGTGAGGAGATAGTTTGGGTTTTCGTAAAAAACGCCAAACGGGATAGAGTCGGAACCACGACGTTCGCTGCGAACTCGGTCCAGAAACTCCTCATGACAGCAATCGGTGAGTCGGGCAAAGGTTTGGGCGATCGCCTGAGGTTGAAGACAGTCGTCATCAAGCCAGAGTGCTAGAGGAATACCCGATTCAATGAGTTTATACCATCGCTCGACAGCAGCTTGATGGGATCTGAGCCATCCTCCCCAACATTGCACCGCCTCATAGGTTTCCCAGTCGTCTTGAGCCGATTCGCTCGTAATCAGCCAATTGAGTTCCTTCAATGGTCTCTGGGGTCTGAAGAAACGTTCCCAGCCATGCTTAAGTTGATTACGCAGGTGGGATCGCCGGGGATAGTCAGGATTCACCCGATCCGAACAGCCAATGACAATGGGGTGTTGACTCGGGAGTGGACTGGACTGACCACACCATCGGGTTAATGGAGATCCCAACGTAGTTGTGGGTAAGGATAAACTAATCCGAAGTTTCCAGGGCCGAGGGTCATAGCGCCGATCAATCTTTTGTTCAGCAAAGGCCACAATCTTATCGAAAAACCTTGGGAAATCCTCAATCGAGACTGAACAGCCTTTCTCAGCCAAAAATTCTCGCCCTAGTTTTGAGGGCATCGCTTCACCCTACATTCCGCAGGTTGATAAATAATTAACCGGATGCGTAGTAATAGCGCTCAACGGGTGGACCGAAGAGGTGAATAATCAATCGCCGTTCATCATTGAGATTGCTAATCTGCCTTTGCCCATCGAGATTAACCCAGTGGATTCCTTGAAACTTCTGCATAATCCAGCGAAAGGTCGGTTTAGCGGTGGGTTGTTGGCGTTGGTCGCGCACCGTTTGCTTCTGAGCATCTAGCGCCTGTCGCAGTTGGCGTTCGGCGAGGGTATACACCATAAGGGTTAGGGCCATGATGAGAGCTAAAGCCTCGACCCGCTGCGGCTTTTTGACAAAGACGCTACTGGCAAAGAAGAGGGGGTCTTTGAGGAAGCGAAAGCCTCTCTCGACGGTCTGTTGCCCTTTATATTCGCTCAAGCAAGTCTGAGCCGGCCAGAGGGATTGATCCAGTTGATTGGTGGCTAGAATAAAGCGACTACGCTGACGGCTAAAGCGGTCTTCCGCCGTGGCGGTCTGCTGTAACCTAGCCTGGAGCCGATAGCCCTGAACTGGGGTGGGTTCGGCGGATTTGGCGGGACGACCGGGGGGTCGCTTGGCCCGCACCGTCTCCAGGGAGACCTGAGTGAGCTGATGCACCTCGAGTCCATCTTGAAACTGCATCAAGGCCTCGAGGGCATCGGGTTTGCAAGCCAAGACCCGCTGGGTCAGCTTTTTCAATTGGCGGTTGAGGCGGTGTTCGAGCTTCTCTAATTCGGGTTGCCAGAGGTCTGCATTGGCTTTGCGGGTTTGGCTTTCGACGAGTATCCAGCGCTGGCGCACTCCGACATAGGTCTGCTCAATCTCCCACATCCGGTAATCCTTCGAGTGGCAGGGGACTTCAGTCAGTCGGGTGACATCGCTGTGCACCAGCTCTTGAGCCGCTTTTAGGGTCAGCGGCACCCGTGATAGCCACCCCGTGGTCTCCATCGGCTGCAGATTGGCTGCCGTGTAAAAGGCGGCATCCATCACAACGATACCGTCGCTAGTCCATTGGTCACCAAACGCCTTCAGCACCTGTGCAAACTGCTGAGTGTCCTGTTCATTGCCACTGGCCAACTGCAACCATAGCGGCACGCCACCGTCGGCGGCACAGACTAGAGTCATCAAAAACTGTTTCAAATCTGGACGATGGTCTCGGGAATAGCCTCGACACAGCCGAATTGGGCTGGGTTCTGCTGATGTCTCACCGGGGGGAGCTGACTCAAGTCCTACCTCGGATTTCCCCTTCGAGCACCGCTCATACTTCCCTTCTACTGAGATCGAGGTGGCATCGAGATGACGCTGTTGAATATCAATTCCAAATCGTTCCACAGCCTGGAGCGCCACCTGGAGAAAAAATGATGTCGTCCCTTCTGCGTAGAGTTCATCCAACACTCGACCTAAGCGGTCGTCATTCAAGTGACGAGCCTCTACCCCTTCTCCGAGCAGATGAGACACCGCTTTACTCTCAAAAAACTCGCTGAATAAATACAACGGTGCACTGAGAAAGCCTAGGGCGTTCAAAATCATGGCTTTAACCACTTGTCCGGCACTCACATGCTCCAAGCTATGAGGTTCAATCCGCTTATCCGTCAACTCGACCAGGCCAAGTTCGTCAATCACTCCAGCCACTAAACCCAGATGGTCTAAATTTTTAATCTGCATCGCCAGAGCCTACCGCTCGAAGGAACCCTTTCTAGCCTAGACTAGCACCATATCTTTTATTCCCTGTCAACCTGCGGAATGTAGCCTTCACTGTAACAGAGTTCTGGGACGACTCGAAATTTTGAAGAATCTTGTAAGTTTGGAAATGTGCAAACAATCAAATAAGCAAGTCCTATTGGAGAGGACGAGGAAGACTTAATCATTGCAGGACGAGGAGATTCTAGTTTTTTAGATAGCTCCTGAATCCTTAACTCGATCAGACCTAATCTATCCAAAAAATTTTCTGACGAGGCTCTATCTTCCTCTAATTTTGATTGGGTGTATCCTGAGGTTTTAATATCTTTTTTTTGCGAATTTTCTCCAGAAGTGTATGTAAAATCTTACTGGCGTCTAGTTCTATATCAAAGGATAAGATAGCTGGGATTCAATTTAGAGTGGCTTTGAGTTTCGTGGAAGCGGGTTTCTGAGGCTCATTAAGCTTGTCACGAATTTGCTTCAAAATTTCAACCACCTCTGTCGGTAATGGAGAGGTCTTCTCAATGTCCTTAACCGCAGCTTCAACATCTCTCAAGGACTCCTCCGCAGCTTGTTCATCCTCATCATAGACAAAGACGGCATCTTGGGTCATAAGCTCCCAATACTCTGCTTCATACTTTTGAATTTTTGGGAGTATGTCCCGTTTAAGCTGTTGCTTTAGGGAAAATTCTTGGCTTACACCGTCTGCTATAATTAATTTCTTCTCAAAATCAGCACGTTTTTCATAAAGCAATTCCAAAATTTCTTCTAAGTCTCTCTGACGCTGCTGATTCATGATGCGATGTTAAGTCATGTAAACAGAGGGGTGACAGGGGGCGATCGCCTCTCTCCAAGAGTTGAGTCACCTCACCCACCTGACATTATACTAGCATCGGGGAGCTAATTCATCCAGATTTCAGTCCAATGAGCCCAGCAAAATCCAATGAACAATCTCCGCGAATGCTTCGCGACGGAATAATTCGGGGAATTAGCCCAAAATTTCCATGTTTCAGCATAAACTATTGCAAACTGGGGTCTAATCTTCAATTTCCCAGATTTTCACCGTCGTATCTCTACTTCCGCTTACAAGAGTCTTCCCATCTGGACTAAATGCGACAGAATAAACTGGACCTAGATGGTTGAGTGTTTGTCGCACTTCTCCAGTGGCAACATCCCAAATTCTGATAGTATTGTCATCACCGCCACTCGCAAGCAGTTGACCATTTGGGCTAAAGGAAACCGAGAAAACAGATCCGGTATGTTCTGTGAAAGTCTTGACAATTTTTCCGGTCGAGATTTCCCATGGAATAATGGGTTGTTCCGACACTTTTTACAGTCAGGTATTGATAAATCCCTGAAGATTGTTGTCAACGCAACACCGTTACTTCCTTTGACTAAGTGTTATTGAAAACATCCCAATCAATTTCCAATTGTCGCAGCGCGGACCGTAGAGTTCCAAGTTTGAGATCACGACTTCCCCAATCTGGTAACACCGAAGCTTTTCCTGTACTGGGATTCAACCATTTTCGGTGAGAGCCACCTCCGCGCCGGGGTAATTCTTGACAACCCAATGCTTTCAGTTTTCGCGCGACTTCGCGATACTTCATGAACTGACGACCAGAGTTTCTAGCCACAGAGAATGGCTGGTATCCGCAACGCATAAATTTGGGGGTAACGTTCGACCCAAATCTTCATAAATCTCCACCACGGCAACCAGGGCATCCTGAACATTGGCGAGGGCTTCTTCGGCGGTGTCGCCTTCAGTCAAAAGTTCTGGTAAGAGTGGAGAGGTCACAGTAAATCCCCCTTCGGGTTGGGGGGAAAGCAGCAAAGGAACTTTATAAAGCATGGTTTAGAGGTTCTCCTTTTCGGTTGAGTCGTCTCGAATAATGGGTCTTCTGGGTTTAGGGTCATAAGGAGGATTTATGGCAGATTACATCCGTTGCGGTAGGGGCATAACCCACCCCAACCCCTCCCAGGAGGGGATTTTTCGCCCCTACAATTTTGTATCCCATGCAACAAATTTCACCCGATATCCTGAAGACCCGAATAATTCCCAATTTTCGGTTTAAATTGGGTTCAATACACCGCTCGTTTTGGGCGATCTAAGCAAGCCAGAGCTATCTTTATAAGCCTAATACGTCTTAAGGATAGGTCAAAGGGGGCATCAAAGAAGAAATGCCAAAGGGACAGAGCCGTGACGGGAGGAGGAGACCCCAGCATCTTTTCTTTATAGATACCCTTTAACTCATCCTAATCCAGAGCCTGATACAACGCCATATTCTCCGACTCATACCGCGATCGCCAATCCTCCCAAGCCGCCTCAGCCTCCGGTTCACCGACTTGTCCTTTCCCCAGCAAAATCACCCCATCACGCCAATCCAAAATCCCATACTCCCCACTCTCCGTCAGACGTTGCAACTTGGGAACCATCACCGCCAAACGAGCGCGATCGTGTCGGAACGCCACTTGATAGGTTTGTAACCGCCACAAATCCAGCAAAATATACTCCATCCGTTCCACTCTTCCCGCATCCGTCAATAACTCCATCTGGGGAAAGCGCAAAATCTCCCGACGACTGGACAAATGGGGAATAATATAAGTCGTCGCCGCCACACTAGCCTCATCGGGAACTTGGGCCAGCAGCGGATAGATGGCCCCAGCGTGACGCCATTGGCGAGTGATGGGAACATGAACCCAGGGGTCAATGGAATCGGGAATCAGAAACGATAAACTGCGGTTGGGGTTTCCGCCAATGGTCACCATCACCGAAAGCGTCAGACAGAAAACCCAAAAGCGGCGAATGTTGGGAGTTTTGAAGACCTGCGGACGCACAGACCACCAGAGAATCGCCCCATAACAGAGTCCGGGAACCACCGTCATCGCATAGCGGATATTGATGGCTAAAACTGACTGTCCTTGCGCCACAAATAGCTTAAACAGGGGAAAACCGGCGATCGCCCAGGCTCCCCCCGACGCCGCCGGTACAAAGGCAAAGGGAAGCCACTGTCCTAATAAATAACTGATGGTGCGGCCAAAAGGGGTAAAAATCTGCCCAATCAAATGCAACGGCTGACTCAGCATCCCCCAGAGAATCTCTAAGGTGGTTGCACTGTCTCCCTCAGCATATTGTCCGAAGCGTTCCATCATAAAGCGTTCGGAAATATCCTCAGAAAATAAGGGCATAATCACATTAGTCAACCCCACGATGTAGCCAAACCCCAGCAAACAGACCACCGCTCCTCGCACCGGAAACCGACGACTCAGCAGCATATAGGCCCCCACCCCAAACAGGCCAATTCCCGCATCCTCACGAACCAGCAAAATGGCGATCGCCACCGCCCAAAACAGCCCCCACCAGCGTTTCTCCATCGCCAACAGCAGGGTAAAGGTAAACAGAGGAATCTGACAGATATCATGGAAATTCGCCCAAGTCGGCCCCAATATGGCATTGGCGCAATAAAAACTGAGGGTAATAAACGCCGCAATGGGAGATTCCAGATATTGTCGTGCTAAAACATAGAGAACCAATCCCGCTGCGGTAACAAGAATGACTTGTAACACCGTTAGCGTCACCGGGGAGGGAAAAAGACTGTAAATGGGAAGCCAAAATAGGAGCGCTGGCGTAAAATGTTGTCCCAGGCGTTGGTAGAACACCGTCGGGAACTGGCCCTGGTGGACCACATTCGTCGATAACGCCGAGGAGAGGGAACTCTGGAAAAACCGTCCCTGGCTGTTATTCCAGAACACTTGGTTAAAAATTCCCTGGTCGTAAGAGGCGTAGAATGTGTAGTAGCGATGTAGTGTAATGGTGAGACTCACCAGGAAAAACACCATCGCAGCGGCGATCGCGACCCGAAACCAAGGATTTTTGAGTGATGTGACTCCCATGGCGCTTTGTTTTAACATGAGTGGCTAGACTTAAAAACCGATAGAGAGCGCGTTTAAGGCGATCGCCCCCAACCCTGGCTCAAAAAATTATCCCCCAGTTGTGATCCCGGTTGGCCCGGAAATCTAAAGAAGATATTAAAGTAGAGGGGAAATGCGTCAAAATTAAGCTAAGCCTCTCAATCAACTGTCCCCCCACTCTGATGTCACCAACCTATGCTGATGCAGCAAGAGATGACATGGTAGCATCTCCTAACTTCAACACCTATCCCAACGCAGTCTTACAACTGCTCCTGTTTGTCGATCGCCGTTCCAGTTCCCAGGAAGAACTCAAGCGCATTCGCAGCTACCTCGACAGTGTGAAGTCCGATGGCAATTTTGCCCTAGAGGTGATTGATGTCGGTGAACAGCCTTATCTGGCAGAACATTTTAAACTCATTGCTACACCAACGCTGATCAAAGTTCATCCTGAACCGCGCCACAGTCTGACCGGCAGTAACCTGGTGTCTCAATTAGACCATTGTTGGGCAAAATGGCAACAGTCGGCCCATGAGTATAGCGATCGCTGTCCCACAACCATTCATGACGGCCAGGGTTCCGTCAACTCCTGTTTTCCCTCCATCGCCACCTCCTCAGAAATCATCCAACTCTCCGACGAAGTCTTCCGCCTCAAACAAGAAAAAGAGGAACTGCAAGAACAACTACGGTTCAAAGATCGCCTCATCTCCATGTTGGCCCATGACCTCCGTAACCCCCTCACCTCCACCTCCATCGCCCTCGAAACCCTCGAAACCCTCAACCATCCCAATAACGCCGACAAACTCGAAGCCAACCCCAACCTAACCGATCGCCTGCTACAACACGCCCGCACCCAAACCCGGCAAATCGAGCAAATGATTTTCGACGTTCTCGAAAGCGCCCGCAGTCAAGATGGCTACCTCTCGATTGTGCCGCAAAAGATTAACCTGGCCGAACTGTGCCAAGATGCCCTCGATCGCCAATGGGAGAACTTCGAGACGCGCGGCTTAACCGTGCGCACCGACTTACCCCAAGACTTACCCGATGCACACGCCGACGCCAGTCGGGTGCGACAAGTCCTCATGAACCTCCTCGACAACGCCGCCAAATACACCCCAGAAGGAGGAACCATTTCCCTAGCGTTACTTCATCGCACGGCCCAGAAAATCCAAGTTAGCATCAGCGACACCGGCCCCGGCATCCCCTTTGACAAACAACAGCGAATTTTCGACGATCGCGTGCGCCTCGAACGGGATGAACAAACCGACGGCTATGGCCTGGGGTTATCGCTTTGTATGCGGGTGGTGCGATCGCACTACGGTCAAATCTGGGTCGACTCCCAACCCGGACAGGGTAGCACCTTTCACTTTACCCTGCCCGTCTATCGCCCCTAGTCCATGCCCCTAGACCTCGCCCTTGACAACCCCTTTACCAAAGAACTTGGGCGGTTGGGCCTTCGTATAAACTTCCGTCTCTTGTTCAATCGCCTGACGCAGATGCAGCGGCAGAGAACTCAGTCCCAGCCAGGTCATCCCATCAAACATCCGCAGGCCCCCAGTCGTTTTGTCCGCCAAACAACGGTCAATCTCCTCCGGCGAGGCGTTAAACCCCTCCTGAGACGCCAACGCAAAGCCCCAAGGAGAGGCATAGGTGGGAACATGAGAGTGATAGGATTGCACCTGAGGAAAAATATCCTTCAGGGTATTGACAATTCGCGCATGAAGCTGTAACTCTTCCGGTGCAACCGGTCCCGCCTGAACCACAAACTGGCCCTGGGGGGAGAGAACATCACGAATCTGTTGAAAATACTCCTTCGTAAACAATTGGAACGAGGGGCCTTCCTCAATCGGGTCTGAGAGGTCTGAAATTACCACATCCCACTGCACATCCGTCTCATCGAGATATTGCAGCGCATCGCCAATCACCAACTCAGCGCGGGGGTCATCAAACGAGTTTTGGTGCATTTCCGGCAGATGTTGCCGACAGGCCGCCACCACATCCCCATCAATATCCACCATCACCGCCTGTTCCACCGTCGTCCAGCGCAACACTTCCCGCAGGGTGGCCCCTTCCCCGCCACCCAGAATCAGCACCTTGCGGGGGTTCCCGTGGGCCAAACAAGCCGGGTGAACCAGGGGTTCATGATAGAGAAATTCATCCCCAGTACAAGATTGCCATTTTCCATCGAGAACCAGCGCCTTTCCATAGGCCCCGGTTTCGACAATGTGCATCTCCTGATATTGGGTTTGTTGGAATGCTAAAAGTTTCGTCACCCCATGGATATAGATATCCCAGGGGGTAATGTACTCCGTAATCCAGAGGTCAGCTTTAACGTCACTACCTGCCATATTGATTGACTCGTCCTCGCCGTAGGTTGCGAAATTTTCAGACGTATCAGTTTATCATGGTTTTCCCCAAGGCGTGAGGTTCTTGGTGGTCAGGCAATTGAGTTTGGCTTTATAGGGGGGTATTCAAGTCATTTGTAAGGAGGCGGTTGTACGTTATGCCAACACCAAAATACTATCCGATTCTTGATCTTCAAACTGATTTTTGATACCAAAATTATCTCTCAATATCTAAACAAGTTTTGAGGTGGGACTGTTGCCAACCCGAAGATCGATAAACTTGGGTGGATGACGTCTTGGTGGATGACGTTTTGTCGCTGCTGTTGCCGGTCGGGTGTTTCCTCTCGACCTAAGCGTTGGGACCTCGCCAGTCTGGGAATTGCTAAATCATAAGATGTACGGCAGCTGACGTAGACAGGTCTTGCAGCGAACTAGATGATAGAGACATACGCGATCGCCTCGCGTTATAGTATAGCAATTGAAGATTGGCTTAGGACACTCTGAGTGAGGAAAGAATCCCCGACCTCTTGCCTATGGCC
>LSZA01000085.1 GCA_001637315.1 Phormidium willei BDU 130791
CCTGTTCCTTTCTCCTACCGATATCCTGCTAAGCGATCGTCAATACTAACCGGGCCAGCACCGGCATAAAGCGTCATCAACAACCCGCCGAGTAAACCAAGATTTTTGAAAAAATTCGTCAATTCATCAGGATTCGTCGGATTGTGGAACACCAGTGTTGCCGGAATTAAAAAGAGAATCAAAAGCACTGCGCCAATGCGAGTTTTGTATCCTAAAATTAAGGAAATACTGCCCAGAATTTGAAACACAATTGTTCCAACCAAAAGAACTTCAGGAATGGGCAATCCTGAATCACCCATCATCGCCGCAGTTCCAGCAAAGCCAAAGATTTTAGAAATACCTGCTCGCAAAAAGATGACCGCCAAACAAATTCGAGCAACGACGGGAATGTAATTCATTCTCAAAACTCCTTATAATGGATAATTATTGAACAACCCTTAACTCAAAGCACGGACTGTAATGGGAATTTTACAAGACCGCGATCGCAGCAAACTCGACAGTAGCGATGATGCCCGATTTTACGAAATCCCCCGCTTCGTTACCCATGTCGATGAGAGCTTCATCGACCAACTGACGCAATTGTATCGCGATCGCCTGCCAGCCAACAGCCGCATCCTCGACCTCATGAGTAGCTGGGTATCCCATCTTCCCGAGGATATCCCCTTGACTCATGTCGAGGGCCATGGGATGAACGAGGCGGAACTGGCCAAAAACCCCCAGTTAGACCATTACATCGTCCAGAACCTCAACCATAATCACCAACTCCCCTACGAGGATAACGAGTTTGACGCAGTTCTCAACGCCGTCTCCGTACAGTATCTACAACATCCTGAAGCGGTTTTCGCCGAAATCCACCGTATCCTCAAACCCGGCGGATTCGCCATTGTCAGCTTCTCCAACCGGATGTTCTACCAAAAAGCCATCCAAGCCTGGCGTGAGGGAAGCGAAGCCAGTCGAGTGCAATTGGTGAAACGCTATTTCCAAGCCGTTCCGGGTTTCGCCGAACCCGAGGTCATTGTCAAAACCTCCGACGTTCCCCCGGTTCTACAAATGATGGGATTCGCCGGATCTGACCCCTTTTATGCTGTGATTGGCGAGAAAACCCTCGTTAAATTAGCTTAGATTGGCTTAGATTAGCCTAACTCTCCTTAAAATGGCTGCCATTCGAGCTGAAAATAGAGTTCCTGACGCTCAAAGACATCTCGGTTTTCCCGTTCATCGACATCGACGAGGGGAATCCCCCAGTCGAGTTTAGCCGAGAGGCGATCGCCGACGCCGAACTGAAGTCCCAAGCCGATCGAGGCCAAGGTATTGGTATCGAGAGCCACATCGCCTTGATTCCAAACCGTTCCCACATCGACAAAGGGACGTAATTCTAGGCGTGTCTCTCCAGCGTCAGCCGTCCAAATGGGAAACCGCAGTTCCGCCGAGGCGAACAGGCCACTATCCGCCAAGAGAAAGTCTTGGCTATAACCGCGTACACTGAAGTTTCCCCCTAGGCCAAACCGTTCTAGGGGAACCATCGAAGTGGCCGACAGTTGCAGATCTGAGCGCAATAACAGAGAGGTTCCGTTGGGGGCCAGTAACCGTAGATATTGCGCTTGTCCACGCCAGTTAAAGAAACGACCATCGGGTTGACGGCTGTTGATGGTGTCATTGCTAAAAATGGGAATCCCCCAATTGAACTGCGATCGCGCCGCGAACACTTCCCGAGATCCCCGCTGAGTCCATTCTTGGAAAAATCGCAACACCGACAGGCGAGTTTCCCCGTCATCATTCGCCCCGACTGAAAGTGCAAAGGGTTCCTCTAACAACGAGGTGTCACTTTCCCGACGGGAGAACGTCAACCCCAGGGAAAATTCCTCGGTGGGGGTGCGATGGAGTGGTTGACGATAGGTGAGTTCGTAATCTCGGGAATCGGCGATAATATCCAACTCATCAAAGGGAGATTCGATAATTTCGCTCCCTGTAATCCGAAACGAGGTTTCCAGGGTTCCATTGCGAGGGTTGACGGGGAGGCGATAGGCCGCTTGGAGTTCGTCACTCCCCTCGGTGCGACTATAACTGATGCGAGCGCGATCGCCCCAACCGGTGAGGTTACGCTCTTCGAGTTCCACAGTTCCCCGATAGGCTCCCACCGTCGGTGAGCGGCCCGTATCGAGCCGTAACAGGGGGCGAAAACTAGGCGCTTCAGTAATCTCGACTTCCAGGAGATTGAATCCCGGCCGCGGACTGGCGGAGAGTTCCGCTGAGAGATTCTCAATCAGGGGATCGAGTTGCAGGAGTTGTAAGGCTTCGAGAAGATCATCGATATTGAGAGGAGCCTTAGCCGCTAAATTGAGGCGCGATCGCACGTAATCGGGATTGAGACGGCGATCGCCACTGACGACGATATCCTCCAAGGCCCCTTCAATCACCTGAATCGTGACAATCCCATCCTCAATGGTTTGTGGCGGAAGGAGCGCCCCCGAGGTGACATAGCCTTGCTCAACATAAAACTGCGTCACCGCCGAGCGAGCTTGCAACAACTGAGCAAAGGACATCTCGCCGATAAAGGCCTCTAACAGCGGTGCGAAGTCCTCGGCGCTAAACTGCGTACTTCCCTCAACCCGATAACCGCGCACCTCAATGGTTCCTTCGAGGCGATCGAGTGGCTCATCCATCTCACCGTCGGGCCGAGGTTCTAAAAGCTCTTCCGGGGGAGGGAGTCGTTCCGGGAACTCCAAATCAGGAAACGGCTCTTCTGGAGACGGACGAACTTGGGCCAGGCGATCGCTGGCGGGATTGATCCTGTCCATCCCCGGCTCAACGGCCAAGATGGGAGCCGACGGAACCAGAAAAATGACGGTGGTACTGACAAGGAACAGTCCTGGAGAATAGTGGTGAACCTGATTGAGTTTGCCCATCCAGCGAAAACAATATCTTGAAAGATATCAATAAACTTGTCCTTTCTAAGTGACCTCCCGACGTAACCCGAGATCGAACACCAGTCTGGCATATCTTAATGGGTTTTTAACCAGAACGGACTAATTTTCGTCGAGTTTCCCACCGTTTCCCTTTCTAGGTCTATCTCGGTTGATCCGGAGGAAAGCATCTCTATGGTCATCTGTCCCCAAGCCGATCGCCACCCTGGACGCATCAAAGCACAAAACTTAACACCACTGGTCTGACGTTCATCCCCCCTTTGCACTCAGTTTACCCCCAGTTCCCCAACACCCTAGTCCGAGGGCGGATCCCCGCCGTTGTCGAACCGAGGTCACCTTTCCCTGGCCCCTTCACCATCCCGCCTAGGGTTCGCCCTAGAGCTTGAGATTCGAGCGTGATTGGGGAAATCGAAGGCTATCTTGATTGTTACTTCTATCTGTGGGAGACTTTACTGCAAGCCTGTCAAGTCGCGTTCTCCTGGGTTTCGCTCACTCAACTGATAAAAAGTTTTGCTGACAGCTTGACGGCTAACGGTCCGGAAATATCGTAAGATTGTCCGGTGTGGCATTTCCTAGTGAGTGGTAAACCGCCAGAGATGGTAACCATAGGAGAATGCCGTCTTCTCATGTTCAGGGAGAGTTGCTGTCGTCAAATACGCAGCCTTTGTCCTGGTCAAACTGTTAAGAGTTCGTTTACAAAAAACGGGAGCAAATCCCATCGAACTCACCGATAAATATCTTTTGGGAGAATAGAATTCGTGGAAAGTACCCTCGGGCTAGAAATTATTGAAGTCGTTGAGCAGGCGGCGATCGCCTCAGCTCATTGGATGGGAAAAGGTGAAAAAAACACCGCCGACCAAGTGGCTGTTGAAGCCATGCGCGAACGTATGAACCAAATTCACATGCGTGGTCGTATCGTCATTGGAGAAGGGGAACGGGACGACGCTCCTATGCTCTACATTGGCGAAGAAGTCGGCATTTGTACCCAAGAAAACGCCAAACAATACTGTAACCCCGACGAACTCGTCGAAATCGACATCGCGGTCGATCCCTGTGAAGGAACCAACCTCGTGGCCTATGGACAAAATGGGTCGATGGCGGTGTTGGCCATTTCCGAAAAAGGCGGTTTGTTCGCCGCACCCGACTTCTACATGAAAAAATTAGCCGCCCCCGCTGTGGCTAAAAATCATGTCGATATCCGCAAATCAGCCACGGAAAACCTACGCATCCTGGCCGACTGCATGGATCGCACGATCGAGGAATTGGTGGTGGTGGTCATGGATCGCCCCCGTCACAAAAGCTTGGTTCAAGAAATCCGCAACGCAGGCGCTCGCGTGCGTCTGATTAGTGATGGTGACGTGTCCGCCGCTATCTCCTGCGCCTTCGCCGGAACCAACATCCACGCGCTGATGGGAATTGGCGCCGCGCCCGAAGGGGTGATTTCCGCCGCCGCTATGCGCTGTCTGGGCGGCCACTTCCAAGGACAACTCATCTATGACCCGGCTGTGGTCAAAACGGGCCTGATTGGCGAGAGTAAAGAAAGCAACCTCGAACGTCTCGCTAGCATGGGCATTGATGACCCGGATAAGGTCTATGATGCTCATGAACTCGCTTGTGGTGAAACGGTCTTGTTCGCCGCTTGTGGGATTACCCCCGGAACCCTCATGGAAGGGGTGCGCTTCTTCCACGGTGGCGCTCGGACTCAGTCTTTGGTCATTTCTAGCCAAAGCAAAACGGCTCGCTTCGTCGATACGGTTCATATGACGGACGCACCCCGCCGCTTACAACTGAAATAGAGCTTCATTTCGTCCCCTGACGAGGGGTTCCCTGGTGCACGCGATCGCCTTCGCGATCGCCTTCGCGTTATACTGAGCCACAGGGGAACTCCTCTGAACCGACTCCGACCCTGATAACAAACTCTTACCAAATCATTATGAATATCGCTGTTGTTGGGCTAAGCCACAAAACAACGCCAGTCGAAATTCGTGAAAAACTGAGTATCCCAGAACCGCAGATCGAGGCCGCGATCGCCCAGCTTTCGAGCTATCCCAATATTGAAGAAGTGGCTCTGCTGAGTACCTGTAACCGCCTCGAAATTTATTTCATCGCCAAAGACACCGAACCTGCGGTTCGAGAAGTGAGCCAGTTCCTAGCGGATCGTTCCCGGATCTATCTCCCCCAATTACGTCCCTATTTGTTTGTCTTGTTACACCAAGACGCGGTCATGCACCTATTGCGCGTCAGTGCAGGACTCGAAAGTTTAGTCCTCGGTGAAGGACAAATCCTGGCACAAGTCAAAACCACCCACAAACTCAGTCAGAAGTATAAAGGGGTGGGACGAGTGTTAAATCAGTTATTTAAACAGTCCATTAGCGCCGGAAAACGGGTTCGCACTGAAACCAGCATCGGGACTGGCGCTGTCTCCATTAGTTCGGCGGCGGTGGAGTTGGCCCAGATGAAAGTCCCCAACTTGGGGAGTCAGCGCCTCTGTGTCATGGGGGCCGGGAAAATGTCCCGACTCTTGGTGCAACATGCGATCGCCAAAGGCGCTAATAGCCTGACGCTGGTGAATCGTTCCCAACATCGGGCCGAGGAATTAGCCCAAAAGTTCCCCGACGCCAATATCAATGTTCGTCCCTGGGATGAGATGTTAGCGGCGGTGGCCGACTCGGATATGGTGTTTACCGGAACCGGCGCCACGGAACCGATTCTCCATTGTGATAACTTGCGAGCGGTGGCCCATCCTGGCTTAATGCTGTTTGATATCGCGGTTCCCCGCAACGTTCACGCCAATGTCAGCGAGTTGGAGGAGGTTCAATGCTTCAACGTCGATGATCTCAAAGCGGTGGTGGCCCAAAACCAAGAAAGTCGCCGTCAAATGGCCCTGGAAGCGGAACTACTTCTCGAAGATGAGTTGGCCAGCTTTGAGTCTTGGTGGCGATCGCTCGAAACCGTCCCCACCATCAGCAGTCTGCGCCGCAAAGTCGAAACCATCCGCGAACAGGAACTTGAAAAAGCGCTGTCTCGCTTAGGTGCTGAGTTTGCTGAGAAGCATCAAGAAGTGATTGAGGCCCTAACTCGCGGCATCGTTAACAAAATCCTCCATGACCCCATGGTACAACTACGGGCTCAACAGGATATTGAAGCTCGCCGTCGAGCCATGAAAACCCTACATCTTTTGTTTGACTTAGAACTCGAAGAAGAGATTGCTCGTAGTTAACGGCCATTCCCAGCTAAAATGACCGTTTAGCCACTAAACGAGACGTGCCTGAGGTACGTCTCGTTTTTTGTGTTTTGGGCGGCTTCAGAGCCACGCCAGAGCCGGTCGAGAGAGAGTTTGGCGTACCCATCCCAGGAAACGACTTGACGCGATCGCCCCGCTTCGCTAAATTTTCGGAAACTTTGCCGGATTTGGCGACAGACTTCAGATTTTCATAACAGAACCAATCGCTGGCGATTGTTGGATTCCCAATTTGATCCGCAATTTGATCCCCAAGCGGTAACGAAACCATCAAATTGGCGATCGCCAACCCCGTACCCTAAGTTCTTAAACCCATCACCTCTCTCAAGATTGCATCCTATGAGTTCATCCACCCCGTCATTTTCCACCGTCAACCGTCCCTATGAGATCTTCACCCGCCGCATCCTCCCCCTCTTACAATCCGTCTATGACGACGAGACGGCCCAATCGCTCCTCGATCGCATTTATGACCGCTTATCCCCCTTACTCTCCGACTCCCTCGACGAAGATTTAGGGAAATGGAGTCAAGATAACATTCTCCTGATTACCTACGGTGACAGCATCCGCCGCGAAGGAGAAAAACCCCTCATCACCCTCGGTCGCTTTCTCCATGACTACCTCAAAGACACCATCACCGGCGTTCATATCCTTCCCTTTTGTCCCTACAGTTCCGACGATGGCTTTGCGGTGATTGACTATCGGGCCATCAACCCCGAACTCGGGACCTGGGACGAGATTAAAGCGATCGCCAACGACTTTAACCTCATGGTGGATCTCGTCATCAACCACACCTCCAGTCAAAGTGAGTGGTTTCAGCAGTTCAAACAGGGACAAAAACCCGGTTGTGACTATTTCATCTGCGTTGATGCAGACAGCGATGTCTCCCAAGTTGTCCGACCTCGCAACAGTCCCCTCTTAGTTCCTGTTGACACTCCCAGCGGTGATAAACATATCTGGGCCACCTTCAGCGAGGATCAAGTCGATCTCAATTTTGCCAATCCCGATGTCTTACTTGAATTTGTTGATATTCTTCTCTATTACGTGCAAGCTGGGGCCAGTTATATTCGCCTCGATGCGATCGGCTATCTCTGGAAACAATTAGGAACCCCTTGCATTCATTTACCCCAAACTCATGCCTTGATTAAAGTCTTGCGGGAAATCCTGCAAACCCTCAATCCCCAGGTGGCGTTAATTACCGAAACCAATGTTCCCAACCGGGAAAACCTGAGCTATTTCGGCAACCGCAACGAAGCTCACATGATCTATAACTTTAGCCTACCACCATTATTGCTCAATGCCTTATTACAGGGTAAATCAGAGCATTTACGCACCTGGATGATGAGTATGCCTCCTGCACCTCTCGGCTGTGCTTACTTTAACTTTACCGCCTCCCATGATGGCATTGGCCTACGGCCAACGGAAGGACTGCTTACTGATGAAGAATATGAGCAACTGATTGCTACCATGAAACGCTTTGGTGGTGAAATTAGTATGCGACAACAAGCTGATGGTTCTGAGAGTCCCTATGAAATCAACATCTCTTTATTTGAAGCCTTAAAAGGAACGGTAAAGGGGGAAGATGAATGGCAAATTCAACGCTTTCTCTGTTCTCAGACGATTATGATGTCCTTGGAGGGGATTCCGGCGTTTTATATTCATAGTTTGTTAGCCACGGGGAATGATCGCGAGAAAATGGCTCAAACGGGACGCAAGCGATCAATCAATCGCCACCAATGGGATGAGTCGGAGTTACTAACCTATCTCGATGATCCGCACTCCCCGCCAGCTCAGGTGTTACAAGAACTGAGCCGTTTAATTCAGATTCGTCGCCGACAACCGGCGTTTCACCCCAATGCCACTCAATATACGTTGCATTTGAAGAAGTCGTTATTTGGCTTTTGGCGGCAAAGTATCAACCGCGATCAGAGTATTTTCTCGATTCACAATTTGAGCGATCGCCCCAAAAAGTTACCTTTAACGGAGTTGAATTTAGTCTGTACGGATCCCTGGTGTGATTTGATTAGTGGCCAGGACATCACGGATATTTATCAGGATTTACATTTGCAACCCTATCAATCGATGTGGATTACTAATGTAGGCCTGAATGTAGCGATGAACCCGTAACCATTTCCCTTTCCCTCGTGTCATGGCTGAAGCCGTGACACGCCCTCTCAGCGGCTCTGCCGCCTGGGAGGGAGGCAGAGCCTCCCGTTGGGCATTCCTTGGCTCTGCCAAGGAACGAGAGAGGGAGGGGGACGGGGGAGAGATGAGGGAGATTAGATCTCAATTTTGTGTTCAACCATGTAATTGAGCAGCCAATTTGCCATCGTCGCTCGCCGTGTTTCTAGGGGTGAAAACTCACCAATTTTATAACCTTTAAATCCCAACTTTTCCTTGAGAAGTTGTTTGTTGGGCTTGGGGATTGAACGAGTGAGTTTTACATTAGGAAGACGATGTTCAATAAAATCTGGTGGTTCAGGATAGGTCTCGCGCCAGTCTTCAGCAACTTGCTCAGTCTTCCACTGTTGCTGCTGTGAATCATAGCGATAGCCTAAATAATGCCAAACTAGGCGGTTAACGGTCTCATTGTCTAACTCTTTATTGAGGATAGCCCAGATGGTTTCGCGGTTTAGGGAAGGGAGTTCAGTCATGATGGTTTAAGCGAAAATGCCGTGATGTGTATCGGGTGAGCGGTCAATTGCCCACCCAACTCATCCTTAAACCTTAAATTTTAGCGAGTAACTGTTGTAGCGTGAAGTGAGCGATCGCTAAACTCAGACGAGCTTGATCTAAACTTGAGCATTCCTCCCAAGGAGGGTTCACGCAATCATCCAGCGTTTCACCGTCTATCCCAGTCGCGAAAGGGCCAGCTAACGCCTGTAACTCTTCCGTGGTTGAGTCAGGAAGCAAAGGCTGAACACAAGCTACGAGTCGATCCAGGGGAGAGAGATCTCGACGGCGGCTTTGCTTAGCTAGGTTGTAGAGCCGTTGCAGGAGAGGGGCCGGGACTTGCGGACCAAAGCGTTCACACAGTTGTGCGTAAATCATACAACTGTCGAGTTGAGCAAAAAAAATCGGCGAGCGATCGCCTAAATTCAAATCATCCACCTTGAGGGGATCGCAAAACGCCGGAGTGTCATCGAGATCTTCACATTCACCGGGATTCCAGGGGTAGGTGATCTCCTCTCCAAATAACACCGTTTCGAGTAAATCGAGTTCAGCTTGGGTTTCCCAAGAGGATTCAGAGGATTCAATAGATGAACGGGACGATAAAATCATAACAGTACGGGGCAATAGAGGACGCGCAGATCTAGCCGTTGAAGGTTGACCGTTGAAGGTTGACCGTTAACACTCAACGATTGAGAGTTGACGATTGAGAGTTGAGTGTGAAGGGCGAAGGATTGACAGTTGACCCTTGGCTATGAGAAAACGGCATCATAGATAGATCGCCGGTCTATCTTCGCGAGGGTTCACCCTTAACCTTCATTAAGCTCAGTTGAGAGATTCAGGGCAACAGCTTGACCCGCCAGGGGACGCCCATAGATGCCCAAAAGACATAAGGGGTCATCGGCCAGTTTCACCACGGCCTCAACGGCTGATGTCCTCAACTACAGCATGAGCCTAGGGGGTTCCGCAACTGTAAGCGACAATAAGCGACCATTCTCCTGCGATCGCCCAACGCACCCCGAAATCAACCTGAGCGATTCATGAGCCATTAACATGAGCCATTAGAGCCGTTAAACGAATGCAGCCCCTTGTCCTCGACAGCCAACTTGTCCCTCAGACCGACGATACCCTGCACCAGTTATCCTGGGCCATCGAGTCCGGCCAAGGGCAGTTTGAGCCGATTTTTGCCCGCTGTGACTCCCCCTCCCGGCGCGATCGCCTCATCGAACACCTGCATCAGCTCAGCTCAGTTCCCTTACAAGAAATCACCCTTCCTCCCCAGAGCGACCATCCCTACTCCATCATTTCCCAGCAACTGGTCATCGACCCCCCCCAGGCCCTGATCATCCTAGGTCTCGATCGCCTGCAACACCCCCTCATTGTCCTGGAGTCCCTCAACCAAATGCGCGAGATGTTTCGTCAGCGTTTTCCCTGTCCCGTCATTTTTTGGCTCAACGGAACCGTACAAAAACAACTCATTCGCCACGCACAAGACTTTGAAAGTTGGGGGATTACCATTAATTTTTGACCCCCAGACTTAACCTTATTCAAACCAAGACGAGTCAAGACGAGCCGAGGAGCGATCCGTCCCCCTCTTAAACCTTAAAAGAATCTAAAAAAATAGCTTAAAGTGACCTAAATAAGCAGTTAGCATCGCTTCTGCATCCTAGTTAACCGTTGCGATCGCAATTCTATGAAAAACTTGAAATCAGTCCTTTGAATGATGAGCGACCCATCTAATCGCGTTACCATAGACATCAAAAGCTCAATAGGCTCACTATGACCTCGAAATTTTTTGCCCTATTACTGGCCCTAACCGTACCCCTCTCCCTAGTCGGCTGTAGCGGTGACGATACAGCCACCGAAGAAACTCCCACTTCCGAGACCACAGAAACCCCAACCAACGGTTCAACCGCTGACACATCCCCAACCTCTGAGGACACCTCCGACGGAAGCGCCACCTCTGAGACAAACACGGAGGACTGGTTCACCTACGAACCCCCCAATGGACTCTATCAAATCAAATTTCCCCAAGAACCTCTCGAACAAAACGAAACTATCCCCGTCGGTGAGAATCAGAACATTGAACTCTCACTAGCCATTTACGAAGATGGAAGCCAAGGGCGAGCCTATATGAGCGGCGCCAACCCAATTCCCCTACCTGAAGGGGCCAGCTTTGACGTCGAACAAGGACTCGATGGTGGGCGAGATAACGCCGCCGCTAGCACCAACTCAGAAATTGAAAGCGAAGAAACCATCAGCATCGAAGGACTTCCCGCGCGCTCTATTATCATGCGCAACCCCGAAGGAATTCGCTTTAAACTGATGATGATCGCCGATGCTGAAGAGGCCGTTCTCTATCAACTGTTGGTTGGCGCACAAGATGGAGACATCGACTTTCCCGAAGCCGAAACATTTTTTAACTCTTTTAAGATTACTCGGTCTTAACATTAAGCCGAGGGTTTAAAAAGTAGGTTAACCCCAACACAGTGACTCAATATCGAGTTAATGGAGTCAATCCCATTGAACCTAGGGTACTGCCGAGACCTCCCCGATGGAAACTTGCCTACAATCATCGGCCACCATCTCAACTCAATCCCTCCGGTTCACGTCGGTTCAATGAGGGAATCAATGATCCCATCTCAGCTTGAGTCACTGCTTGAGTCACTGTTGGTATCCTACGATTTATTTTGTTGCTCACATTTGTTGCTCACATTTGTTGCTCACCAAGGAAATGCCAATCATGACTGAGCTTGTCGCAAACCTCGAACAACTCGAAGCCCATATCGCCAACGTCAAAGCCGCCCAAGAGGCCTATGCCAGCTTCAGCCAAGAGCAAGTTGATGTCATTTTTAAGAAAGCCGCTCTAGCTGCCAACGCGGCTCGCATTCCCTTAGCGAAGCTCGCCGTGGAAGAAACCGGCATGGGCGTCACCGAGGACAAAGTGATCAAAAACCACTTTGCCTCAGAAATTATCTACAACAAGTATAAAGCCGAGAAAACCTGCGGCATTATCGAGGAAGATAAATCCTTTGGCATTCAGCGCATTGCCGAACCCGTTGGCATTTTAGCGGGGATTGTCCCGACGACGAATCCCACCTCAACGGCCATCTTCAAAGCCCTAATTACCCTAAAAACCCGTAACGCGATTATCTTTTCGCCTCACCCTCGGGCCAAACGCTGTACCATCGAAGCCGCCAAAATCGTCCGGGATGCCGCCGTCGCCGCCGGCGCACCCGAAAACATCATCGGCTGGATTGACGAGCCAACCGTGGCTCTCTCCCAAGCCCTGATGCAGCATCAGGATATCAAATTGATCCTGGCTACCGGCGGCCCCGGAATGGTGAAAGCCGCCTATTCTTCGGGGAATCCCTCCCTTGGGGTCGGTGCCGGCAATACCCCCGCCCTCATCGACTCCAGCGCTCACATCAAAATGGCCGTGTCGTCGATTTTGCTCAGTAAAACCTTCGACAATGGCATGATTTGTGCCAGTGAGCAGTCCGTCGTCGTTCTCGATGATGTCTATGACGAGGTGCGTCAAGAATTTATCGATCGCGGCGCCTATCTCCTCAGTCCCGAAGAAGGCTCCCGCCTCGGCAAACTCATCATCAACAACGGACGACTCAACGCCAACATTGTCGGCCAATCCGTCGAAACCATCGCCGAGTTAGCCGACATCACCATTCCCGAGAACACCCGCGTTCTCATCAGCGAAGTCAACGACATCAGCACCGACGAACCCTTCGCCTACGAAAAACTCTCCCCCGTTCTGGCCATGTATCGCGCCAGCGACTTTAACGAAGCCGTCGATAAAGCCGAGGCCCTCGTCGAATTTGGCGGACGGGGACATACCGCCGTTCTCTATATCAAGCCCTCGGAATTTGACCATATCAAACAATTCGAGGACAAAATGCAGACGGCGCGAGTCCTCATCAATACCCCCTCCTCCCAAGGGGCGATCGGCGACCTCTATAACTTCCGCCTCGATCCCTCCCTTACCCTCGGCTGCGGCACCTGGGGGGGCAACTCCATCAGTGAAAACGTCGAACCCCATCACCTGCTGAATGTCAAAACCGTAGCCGAACGGCGGGAGAATATGTTGTGGTTCCGGATTCCCCCCAAAGTCTATTTCAAATATGGCTCTCTCCCCGTGGCTTTGCGGGAACTCGCGGGCAAACAACGAGCCTTGATTGTCACCGACAAACCTCTCTACGACCTGGGGATGACGGCTTCGGTTGAAACGGTCTTAGAGGACATTGGCCTCAAATACACGGTGTTCTCAGAGGTTGAACCCGATCCCTCCCTCGAAACCGTCAATCGGGGCTTAGCCATGATGAACAGCTTTCAACCCGATGTCATCATTGCCCTCGGCGGTGGGTCGCCGATGGATGCCGCTAAAATCATGTGGCTGATGTATGAGCATCCTGAAATCGAGTTTGAAGGCTTAGCGATGCGGTTTATGGATATCCGTAAACGGGTGTATGATTTGCCCCAGTTGGGCGAGAAAGCCGTGTTGGTGGCGATTCCCACCACCTCAGGAACCGGCTCAGAAGTGACCCCCTTCGCTGTAGTGACCGATCGCCGCAACGATATCAAGTATCCCCTCGCCGACTATGCCCTCACCCCCACGATGGCGATCGTCGATCCCGAGTTGGTGTTGAATATGCCTAAAAGCCTCACCGCGTTCGGTGGCGTGGATGCCCTCACCCATGCCCTCGAAGCCTATGTGTCGGTGTTGGCCTCAGAATACACCAACGGCTTAGCCTTAGAGGCGATTCGGCTGATCTTTAAGTATCTTCCCGACTCCTACCACCAAGGAGCCGCCAATCCCAAGGCCCGGGAGAAAATGCACTACGCCGCCACCATGGCAGGGATGGCCTTTGCCAACGGCTTCCTCGGCATTTGTCACTCGATCGCCCACCAACTCGGGGCCACCTTCGGGATCCCCCACGGTTTGGCCAATGCGGTGATGATTTCTCATATCATTCGCTACAACGCCACCAATGCGCCTTTTAAACAGGCCACGTTCTCCCAGTACAAGTATCCCAATGCCAAATGGCGCTATGCCCGCATTGCCGATCACCTGCAACTCGGCGGTGAGACGGAAGATGAGAAAATTGTGCGTCTGATTCAGGCGGTGGAACGTCTCAAACAAGAGGTGGGCATTCCCAGCGCCATGAAAGACCTGATTCAACTCGATGAAGCGCAGTTTAAGGTTCAAGTCGATCAAGTGGCCGATCGCGCCTTTGATGACCAATGTACGGTCTCGAATCCTCGCTATCCCTTGATTACGGACCTCAAACAGCTCATCTTCGATGCCTATTATGGCAATTTGGATCTCTCCTCCCTCAATGGCGGTCAAGCGACGGAACTCGATGGAGTCCCCGATGTACCGGCGGAACCAGAACCGGAAGTGGTCATGCAGTAGCCGAGCAGGGTGCATCAGCCGATAGACAGATGAAGTAGTACGCCATCTAAACGCAAAACCCAGGTAATACTGATGTTACCTGGGTTTTTGTTGTCTATATCCAAGTGTCCACTGTTGGCGGATTATAAATCGTCCCGGCTCACAGGTTGGGGAACTTCTAATCCTTCACCGCCGAGGAGTTCGAGGGGTTCTCCCTCAACCGAGAGCCAAACCTCGGCATCAGGATCGAGACTGGTCGCCGTGTACACCACTTGATCGAGCCGGCCGATCATGGACGCGGAGCCACCCCCAGTGGTAAATTCCGCCGAGAGATCCACCCGAACGCCGCTGTCGGTGACATCTAAGTTTCTCAGTTGCGTCTCAGGGGGAATGGCGGTAAGGGCCGGGGAAGACTCGGAGCTGGCCAGCAGTTGGCGGAAGGCTTCCGTTAACATCAGCTCAGGGTCATTGCTGCTGAGGACATTGTTGGTATCATCTACGGTAATTGGCATCGCCAACAGTTCAAAGTCAGTGCCGGTATCCTGAAGCAGATAGATTTCTGGGAGGGTTGTTTGGGTAACATTGCCCCCGTTGGCGGGTTCTGAGATATCTGAAGGAGGATCGGGGATCTCCTCAACGCCACTTCGCTGAAGAACGGTAACGGTGGCGCCGCCGAGGACCAGAACAATAGCCAGTCCGGCCAGGAGACCAAGGGAACGGTTTTTTTGAGCTGAGTCTTTCATAAAACGTTGATACGGAGTCAGGGTTGTCGGTTGTTGGGGTCTGGACGGGTTTGCTCCTGTTTTACACTACAGAAGGCGAAGGGGCTTTTCCAGATTCACTCGAGGGGGTTGAGCGCCATAGGGAAGTTCCCTAGGGGTCACCCAGAAGGGCTAAAATTTCCCTAGCGGCGCGATCGCAGACCCCCACCTCACCAATCTGTTGCCGCATCTGAGCATACTGCTGCTGCATGGTGTCTCGTCGCTGATGGTCAAACAGGAGACTTAAGGCTTCTTGGACAATGTTGTCCGACGTGACCGCTTCTTGCATCAGTTCCGGGATAATCGCCGTCATGGTGACTAAGTTGGGAGGCGACATGAACTCGATTTTAAAGTCTAAAACGCGACGCGCAAAGCCAGCGGTGAGGGGATGAACGGCATAGACGGCAATCTGTGGCACGTTGAGCAGGGCCAGTTCCAGGTTAACGGTCCCCGACTTACTAATGGCTAAATCAGCCGCGGCTAGACGCTCTAGGCGGCGATCGCCGGTAATTTCAGCTCGTAGTCCAGCCCCATGGAGGGCCTGTTGTAAGGCCTCGCGGTAAATGTCTAGGGATAAAGGAATCCAAAACCGAGCTTGGGGCAATTTATCCTGAAGCACTCGGGCCGCCGCAAAGATGGGGGGAACCAGATATTTCAGTTCCTGGTGACGCGAGGCCGGTAATAGGGCAATCACGATGTCGTCATCGGCGAGGTTTAACGACTCGCGGGCGCTGTGGCGGTCAGGAGCTTGGGCCAGGCGATCGACGAGGGGATGGCCCACCCAGGTCACATCGGCCCCGCGCTCGCGAAAATAGCGGGCTTCTTCCGGGAAAATGGCCAAGAGACGATCGCACAGAGACACCAAACGCAAAGCATCGCGATCGCTCGGCGACCAAACCCAGGTCTGAGGGGCAATATAGTAGACGATGGGAACCTGGGGAAACTCCCGTTTAATGGCATTGCCCAAGCCCAGATTCGGTCCCATATAATCAATCAGAACCACCAAATCCGGAGGGTGCGATCGCAACGCCTTGAGCGCCTCTCGTTGCACCCGTAACGTCGGCAGCAGGAACGGTAGAGACTCCAACAGGCCCACCGAGCCAATCCCACTGGTTTGAGCCAGCAGGGTGGCCCCCGCCGCCGCCATGCGATCGCCCCCCAAGGCCACAATCTCCAACGGCGTTCCCTGCCGACGGCTGACCCGATCAAGGGCCTCAACCAACAGCGCCCCCTGTAGATCTCCCGAGACTTCCCCAGTACTGACAAAAATGCGCTGACTCACGACAACTCACCCCGACGGCGACGCTGACCACTAATGGGGCCTCGTCGTTCCGGTTGACGGGAGGCTTGTAGAAAATGCTGCAAATGTTGCACCTGGGGAGTTTCGGGTAATAACTCCAGGCGATCGAGAGCGCTCTCCAAAGTCAAATCCGAGCGATAGAGGAGGCGAAAGGCCTTTTTCAAAGCCTGAAACGCCTGTCCCTCATCCACATCCATCAGCCCCGCTCGTTGTAAGCCCACCTGATTTAACGCCCGCACCCGGCTGGGATTGCCTTCAACGAGCATATAGGGAGGAACATCACGGTCAATCCGACTCATGCCCCCCACCATCGATAACTCGCCAATATGGACAAACTGATGAACCCCGACCACGCCGCCAATGCGAGCATTCGACTCAACACACACATGACCCGCCAACTCCACCGCATTAGTAATCACCACCCCATTGCCAATCGTGCAGTTGTGGGCCACATGAACATAGGCCATCAACAAATTATTATCGCCAATGCAGGTCATTTCCCCTCCCTGAGTGGCGCGATTAATGGTCACATATTCCCGAATCCGGTTATCATTGCCGATTGATACCCCACTGACCGCCCCCTCATATTTCAGATCTTGGGGTTCTAAGCCAATCGCAGCGCCGGGAAAAATATGATTGCGTTCACCAATCGCCGTTGCCCCATCAATGACCACATGGGCTTCAATGGTGGTATCTCGTCCGATGGTGACCTGTTGGCCAATAACGGCATAGGCCCCAACACGAACACTCGGGTGAAGTTGGGCCTGGGGATGAATGACAGCAGTTGGATGAATCATGTCTTGAGTTGATCAGTTGGCGAGCGGAAACTGCCGCCTCAAGGGGTTGGCGGTTATCCCTGTTCCGCATCCAGTGGCGCGGTTGTCGTCGTTCAGGAGTGTCCCTGAGTTGACCCTTATTCGTCCACTATCCGTTATTCGACCATCAGAGAAAACATCAGTTCCCCTTCACTCACCAACTGTCCATCGACTTCCGCGCGACCGTACATTTTCCCGAAGCGGCGGCGTTTCGTCCAGAGGAGGTCAACGGTCATCACCAGTTGATCCCCAGGGACCACGGGCCGACGGAAGCGGACATTATCGATGCCCGCGAAGGTAAATAGGCCTTCCTCCATTTCGTGCATTTGGGTTAAGACCACCCCGCCCACTTGAGCCATGGCCTCAACAATCAAGACTCCGGGCATAATCGGTTTGCCGGGGAAATGGCCCTGAAAATGGGGTTCATTCACGGTGACATTTTTGATGCCCACGGCCCGTTTTTGCGGGATATATTCAATAATGCGATCGACTAAAGCAAAGGGGTAACGGTGGGGCAAGAGACGATGAATCTCGTCAACACTCAGCATGGTGGCTGGGGTTGAGACCGGTTCCGTTTCCGTCTGTTGGGCGTTGTTCGTGTTGGCGTCAATAAGTGTGGACATAATTGGCTTCAAGTACTGCGGCTAACGAAGATCCGGCTCGGCGCTGCCTGCGGCTTGCCCTCGGGATCCCCTAAAACTGGCTTATGCGTACCCGCGCGATCGCAGGCATTGAGCTAAGCGAACATGCAGGCGATGGCTCGCTTTATAAGCAAGAATATGAGCCACTGGAATCAGACCCAGTAAGCTCAGATCTCCTACTAAGTCTAAGATTTTATGACGCACTGGTTCATTTGCAAATCGCAAGGGAGGATTGAGCCAATGGTCACCGTCACAAACGAGAGCATTGTCTAAACATCCACCCCGAATGAGTCCCCGGCTCCGTAAAGATTCTACCTCATGGGCTAGTCCAAAGGTACGAGCTGGGGCAATCTCCTGGGCAAAGTCTTCCCTCGCCGGAGTCCAGGTGTGCCATTGTTGGCCGATCGCGGCGGCGGCAAAGTCAATGCCATAACTCAAGCGCAGCTGAGGCGCCGGTAGGGCGGCCACGAAGGCCTCCCCGTCCTGAATCCAAATCGGTTCAGGCAGAGGCGTCGGAACCGCCTCGGGGCAATAACTGGGAGTGACCCCGACGGCATCGATCGCCTCCATCCAATCTCGGGCAGAACCATCGAGAATCGGCACTTCCGGACCCTCGAGGTCAATTAGGACATCACTAATACCCCGGGCCGCTAAGGCGGCCAGTAAATGTTCCACGGTTTGGGCGCTGACCTCTCCTTGAGCCAGTTGGGTACAGAGGGGACTCGGCTGCACGATCTCGGGGGAGATCGTCAGAGGGGTGCTTCCGGGGAGATCCCGTCGTTGCAGGAGCCGTCCCTGGCCTGGGGAGAGGGGATGTAGCTGTATCGTGGCCCTTTGGCCTGAATGGAGACCAATACCATGACACCGGAGCGATCGCCGCAGGGTACGTCCCCCCTGAGTTAAGTCACAGGGGGAGGCGATGGGGAGTGAGGAAGAAGACACAGACATCAGACGAGAGCCATTGAGGAGGGATGAACACTCAGGAGAGACTTAGAGTGACCTAGAATCGCTGACCAATACCGAAGTGAAAGCGGTTGTCCCCCTCATCGTTGATGGCAAAATCGACTCGAATCGGGCCAATGGGAGATTGGATCCGTAAGCCGAAGCCGTAGCCTAACCCGTTTCCAGGTTTATCTCGAACCTCAGCCGGGTTTCCGGGGACATCGCCAGCGGTCCCGAGGTCGGTTCCCACATCTAGGAAGGCTACGCCGCCAATAATCGAGAAGATGGGGAAGCGATATTCAGCCGTGGCTTGCAGGAAGGATCGACCGGCCCCTAGAGCACCTTCCGCGTACCCCCGCACTGAGTTCACCCCACCGAGGACAAAGGCTTCATAGGGGGGCATATCCCCGATGATGGTTCCCGCTTGCACGTTGAAGGCTAGGGCCTGGGAGCCTTCGAGATCCAGGAAGTTCACCGGCAGATAGTAGCTATAGCTGCCCCGTAGTCGGTTAAAGGAGACGTTGTCATCGAAGGGGAGGACCTGTTCGGTACTGAAACTGACCCGATCGCCCCGTGTGGGGTCGAGGAGGTTGTTACGGCGATCGCGAGCTAACCCTAGGCGCACGCTGGCCATAAAGTCGGTACCATCTTCGTTGGCCGAGAGCAAGTTACCCAGCTCATCGCGGGGGCTGCGATCGCCGTCGGAGTCGCGAATGGTCACTTCTTGCACTTGCAAGCCTAACGAGGCGGTCCAAGCTTGTCGGTTATCAAAGACATCTCGGGTGAGGGGACGGGTAAAGGTTACGCCGCCACCGAGACGGTCGATGCGGGGGCGATCGCCATTGGGTAATTCCACTTCTGGCTGATCCTCTCCGCTGTCAAACACCAAGGAAATCGAGCGCCGCCGGAACAGATTGACGTTATAAGCGGTTCGGAAGGGGTCACCCCCAATCCACGGATCAGTAAAATTGACATCAAAGAATAACCCTCGGGTTCCGAGTTGTACTTCAGCCCCAAGAGTTTGGTTATTACCGCCAAAGTTCTGTTCTTGATAACTGGCGGTCCCAAA
>LSZA01000086.1 GCA_001637315.1 Phormidium willei BDU 130791
CCCCCCTCGATCCAGGTTCTCAGTCAAGCTGAGCGTCCCTGGATTGATGTTCCGCCCCCCCTAGATGTGCCTGAAGTTCTCCCCCCTAGCCGCGAGACCCGGACGACCTTTCGCTATTTAGTCTATGTCAACAGCCGCAGTTCTGAGCGTTTGCAACAGATTCGACGTCTCGACCCCGAAGCCGGTTTTGGTATCTTCGAGGGGGAACAGATTATTCAGGCGGGACTGTTTGACCAACGTGGGGCCGCCGAGCGGCGATCGCGGCAACTCGCGGACTGGGGAATCTCCTCGCAAGTGGCCGCCGTCACGGTTCCGGATCAATCCCCCTTCAATGCGAGTAATGCCCGTAATGGGTCCTATTATGTGGTGATTCCCGGTTCTGAAAGGACCCTCAATGAAGCCATGGCCACGGTTCAAGCTAACGTGAGTCCTGGAACGGGAATTCAACGGCGCGATCGCCCCCGAGGACTGCATCTGGCCATCGGACCGTTCCGAAACCGGGAGATGGCCGAACGGTTAAGCGATCGCCTCCGCCGCCGAGGATTGCCCCAAACCCGAGTTCACTATGATCCCGAGTAAAGACTCAAGACCCCCTCGTTTGAGGGGATCGCGGTGGCCGAGCCTTCGCCTAGAATCTTCGACCATGACTCCCCTCGATCTCCTGATCGCCGACTGTATCAGCTTGATGTCCTGTAGTTCCCTAGACAACCATGACTCACAGACTAAAGACACTTCTATTCAGTCTCTTGGCCATTGCGATCGTGATCGCAATCCCCATTCTCTCGATTCAACCCTCAATCTCCGTTGAGTTCAATCCTCCTGATCGCGGCACCCCAGAACAAGTTGACGGAGGAGGGGCTCGTTTCATCAATTTCGAGCAACCGGGAGAGCGGATGGTTCCCATTGTTGTCAATGGCCAAGAACTCGAATGTCCTCTCACTGCCATCTTACCTCCGGAAAATTACGGTCTAACTCGTCAAGCCTATCCCACGATTTTCTATCACACGCCCCCCGTTGAGGGCATGGAGGTCATTTTCACTCTGCGAGATGCTCAAGAGCGCCTAGTGTACCAAACTCGCTACCTCACCGGAGACGAGCATGGAACCTATAGCTTGTCGATTCCCGCCTTCGTCAGTATCCCACCCCTGGAACTCGATCAAGGCTATGTCTGGACGGTGGAGTTACCCGAGTTTGAGGCGAGTGTCTCAGGAACCATTGTCCGAGTCAACACAACGGCCAGTTTTGATGAGGAGTTCGCCGCCGCCTCGGCTGAGGAGCGTCTGCAACGGCTGGCCGATGCCGGACTTTGGTACGATATGCTCGATCAATTAGCTCAACTTCATCGCGATCGCCCCGATGAACCACAGTGGTATCGCCTCTGGACGGAGATCGCCGAAGCCGCTGAATTGATGAAAGTGGGGAGCAAACCCCTACTCTAACCCCTACTCTTGACCCCTTTGTCCTTATGCTGACCTGGGAACGGGTTGTTAAATTTAGCCATCAGTGCGGCCCCGAGGTGGGGGTCTGCGATCGCGCCTGGGTCGAAATTGACGTAGACGCCTTAGCGGAGAATGTCCGTCATCTGAAGGCCCTATTGGCCCCCAAGACTGAGTTCATGGCCGTGGTGAAGGCCGATGGCTACGGTCATGGGGCGATTCCGGTAGCTGAGACGGTCTTGGCCGCCGGTGCAAACGCTTTGGCCGTCGCAACCGTGGATGAGGGGGTGGAACTGCGTCAAGGGGGAATCACAGCCCCAATTCTACTGTTGGGGGCCAATCCTAGCCCCCAGCATATTCAGGCCCTAGTCCGCTGGAACTTGGAACCGACCCTGTGCGATCTCGATCATGCCAAGATGATCTCAGGGATGTTGGCCCGCCAACAGTCTGGGGCCAGCGATGCCACAGCCAGTTCACCGCTTCGGGTTCATGTGAAGTTAGATACGGGAATGTCCCGCCTCGGAGTCCGTTGGACGGAGGCGGTTTCGCTGTTACAACAGATTCAAGCGTTACCCCATTTGCAATTGGCGAGTCTCTACTCCCATTTCGCCACCGCTGATGAGTTAGATCCGGGTACGATGCGGCAACAACAGGAGCGATTTGAGACGGCGATCGCCCAACTACAAGCCGCCGCAATCCCCGTCCCCAAACTGCATTTCGCCAATTCTGCTGCCACTCTCTGTCACCGGGCCAGCCACTATGATCAAGTGCGGGTGGGGTTAGCCCTGTATGGCCTTTATCCTGCCCCTCATCTGCGATCGCAAGTCAAGCTACAGCCGGTGTTACAAGTCAAAGCCCGCATTACCCAAATCAAAACCATTCCCCCCGGAACCGGCGTCAGTTATGGTCATCGCTTTATCAGCCAACGGCCAACGCGCCTCGCTGTCCTCGGCATCGGCTATGCTGATGGGGTTCCCCGCCGCTTATCGAATCAGCTACAGGGTCTCCTCAACGTTGACGGACAAGTTTGGCGCGTTCCCCAAGTGGGATCGATTACCATGGATCAACTCATGTTAGATGTGACGGATCTCCCGGATGTGAAGGTCGCCGACGTGGTGACATTACTGGGAACCCTAGGAAACGAGTCTATTTCGGCCGATGACTGGGCTAATCAACTCGGAACCATCTCCTGGGAAATCCTCTGTGGTTTCAAACACCGCCTACCTCGGGTGCAAATTCGACCCCACTCGGGGAACCAAACCCCGATAGAATGATGGATGAGCCGTGCGTCTGCTTGCCTTGCCAACTATGCCCACTTCCTTTTCCGATTCTGGCTCTTTATATTCTCAACTGATTACCCGGCTGCGAGATGTGCGGGATATTCAGTCTGCGGCGGCGGTGTTGCAATGGGATCGGGCCACCTATATGCCCCTCGGTGGGGCTGCGGCCCGAGGGCGACAACTGGCGACGCTGCGACAGGTGGCCCATGAAAAGCTTTGTGATCCAGTGTTGGGGGAGATTTTAGAGCAACTCGATGGGGAAGCGCAACCGTACCCCTATGAGAGTGATGAAGCCAGTTTGATTCGGGTGGCCCGTCGTGATTATGAACAGGCGACCCGGGTTCCGGCCGAGTTTATGGCCCGGCTGTCTCATCATCAAACGGAGTCGTATTTGGCCTGGGCTGAAGCTAGGGAGGCGGGAACATTTGAACGAGTTTGTCCCTATTTGGAGAAAACCCTGGATTTGAGTCGGGAATGGGCGAGTTTCTTCCCCGATTGCGATCGCCCGGCGGATTCTCTCATCGCCCTATCTGATGAGGGGATGACCAGTTGCGTGTTAGAAGAGTTATTTTCTCAATTGCGGGAGGAGTTGGTCCCTATTGTACAGGCGATCGCCGCCGCGCCCCCCATCGACACCAAACTTCTACAACAGGAGTTCCCCGAAACAGCCCAACTCAACTTTTGCGCCAAATTGATGGAACGCATCGGCTATGACTTCAGCCGAGGCCGCCAAGACGCCACGCTACATCCATTTACCACCAGTTTTTCCATTAACGACGTTCGCATCACCACCCGCACCGAACTGCACAATCTCACCGAAAGTCTATTTTGTAGTCTCCATGAAATGGGCCATGCGTTGTATGAACAAAACATCGATTTAGCCCTCGAAGCGACCCCTTTAGCAGATGGAACCTCCTCCGGAATCCACGAAAGTCAATCTCGTCTTTGGGAAAACTTGGTTGGCCGCAGTCGCGCCTTTTGGGAATGCTTTTATCCTCGTCTTCAGGGCTTTTTCCTGCGCCAACTCGGACAATCCTCGGTTCGTGATTTCTATCAAGCGATTAACTCCGTCGCCTGCACTCCCATTCGCACGGCTGCCGATGAAGTGACCTATAATCTCCATGTGATGATTCGCTTCGAGTTAGAAGTAGCCATGTTGGAAGGAAAATTGAGTGTTGAAGATTTGCCCGAAGCGTGGAATAGTTGTTATGAGCGCGATTTAGGAATCACCCCCACTCACCCGAATGAGGGCGTTTTACAAGATGTCCATTGGTACGCCAAACTGATTGGAGGTCAGTTTCAAGGCTATACATTAGGCAATTTAATCGCCAGTCAACTGTTTGAAACGGCCCTGAAAGAACATCCTGAAATTCCCGTTGATTTAGAACGAGGTAATTTTTCGACGTTGTTAACTTGGTTACAACGGAATGTGTATCGTCACGGGCGTAAATTCACCGCCGATGAATTAGTCGATCGCATCACCGGAATGCCGATTCATATTGACCCTTTCTTACGCTATATTCGCAGTAAATATGGGGATTTGTATAGGTTGGATTTGTAAAAAAGTCTCTTTAAAGGAGTGAACGTTTTTCGGGGGTGACTGTTGGGTTAGTGGTTAAGTTGGAAGACGTTAAGTGTTGGTAGCCATGAGACGATAGCCAATTCCATGGACGGTTTCAATGAAATTATCGGCAGCGCCAGCTAATTTAAGTTTTTGGCGTAAGCTTCTGATGTGAACTTTTACAGTATGTTCTTCGGGACAGGCTTCAGTTTTCCAGAGATTTTCCAGAATGACACTGCGGCTGAGAACTCGCCGTTGATTTCGTAAAAGTAATTCCAGCAAGCTAAATTCTTTTGGGGTAAGCCGTAGGGGATTTTGATGATAATGGGCTTCATAGGTGCTGGGATTGAGTTCCACCCCAGCCCATTCTAAAATTGGCGGGGTAATGGGACTACCTCGTCTGAGTAACGCACGAATTCTGGCAAATAGTTCCCCGAGGTCAATAGGCTTGACGATATAGTCATCTGCACCCATATCTAAACCAGTAATTTTATCCGTAATGGTATCTCGGGCTGTCATCATTAACACCGGCATTTGATAGCCCTGCGATCGCAGTCGGTAACAAAGAGCAAAACCATCGGTTTCCGGTAACATCACGTCTAACAGCATCAGATCATAGTCAAAGAGCTTGACATAATCCCAGCCTTTTTCCCCATCCTCAGCCAAGTCAACCACATAAAGTTGATCGCTGAGAGCCTCGGCTAAGGTTTCGGCTAAGGGAAGATCGTCTTCAACTAAAAGAATCCTCATTGTCTTCTTATGGGTCGCCTCACTTGGCCTTAGTTTAGGGGAAAAGGGTTTCTGCTTATCTTTACAATCTGTTAAGTTATGTTCCCTCAGAGATGGAGTCGCCTCTGGGGGGATTGGCCTGAAATTGAGAGCTTTGCACTGGGGATCAAGGTCGAGGATAAGGCTAACCCCAACTCCTTTTTTCATGAAGAAATGTTAAAAAAACGCCGATCTGGGCAATGTTTCCGATTTCTTTACAAACTCCCTACCCAATTATTTACATTCAACCCTTAAGCTTCCAATTCAGATGGGTCCGAGAGCCGTATCCTCCGATACCTCCTCTGACTTACCTCCCAAACTAAACACTAGAGACCCTAAGTATTTAGGAGAACTGAAACTATGTTGGATGCTTTTTCCAAAGTTGTTGAGCAAGCGGATCGCCAGGGGACTTACCTGAGTGACGAGCAAGTGGACGCCTTGTCCGCCATGGTGGCTGACAGTAACAAGCGTTTAGATGTGGTGAACCGTCTCACCGGCAATGCTTCATCCATTACCGCCAATGCTTACCGGGGCTTGGTTTCAGAGCAACCTCAAGTCTTTGGTCCAGGTGGTGCGTGCTTCCATCATCGCAATCAAGCCGCCTGTCTGCGTGACTTGGGTTTCATTTTGCGCTATGTCACCTATTCCATGCTGGCGGGAGATCCCAGTGTCATGGATGATCGCTGTCTCAATGGCCTGCGGGAAACCTACCAAGCCTTAGGGACTCCTGGTGCAACCGTCGCCTTGGGAATCGAGAAAATGAAAGATGCTGCTTTGGCGATCGCCAACGATTCCAATGGCATCACCCCCGGCGATTGTAGTTCCTTGATGTCAGAATTAGCGCTTTACTTTGACCGAGCGGCTGCCGCTGTTGCTTAAGAAGCATCATTTTTCCCCCATTTTGACCATCGTTTTATACTGGAGATTTTTTAGCTATGAAAACCCCTTTAACCGAGGCGATCGCTGCCGCTGACGCTCGTGGTGTGTATCTGGGCAACACGGAAATGCAGGCCATTTTCGGTCGTTTCAGCCGCGCCACCGCTGGCTTGCAAGCTGCCAAAGCCTTTAACCAGAACGGTCAGGCTTGGGCGGAAGCCGCCGCCGGCCACGTCTATCAAAAGTTTCCCTACACCACGCAAATGGAGGGACCCCAGTACGCTTCTACCCCTGAAGGAAAGTCGAAGTGTGTCCGTGACATCAGCCATTATCTACGCACCATTAGCTATTGCTGTGTTGTGGGTGGAACCGGTCCGTTGGATGAATATGTGGTGGCCGGTGTCAAGGAATTTAATGCGGCTCTTGGCTTGTCTCCGAGTTGGTATATCGCGGCTTTGGAGTTCGTTCGCGACAATCATGGCTTGTCTGGTGATGTGGGTGGAGAAGCCAACATCTACCTCAACTATGCCATTAATGCCTTGAGCTAACCCCTCATCCTGAATACCCTTAGGGATTCAGTGTCACCAGTAGCGGGTTCCTTTTTCCTTTTTTCCTTGAGCAATGATGTCTAACCGTTAACCAGCAAGAGTTAACGGTTAGCCGTTGAGAGTTGATAGCGATCTCACCTAGGTCTTGTTCAGGGGTGAGGCTGAGTGATGTCTGAATCTCGCAACAGTTAGTCAGGGTCGGACAAGGTCATGGGAGCGATTCATTGTCCGACCTTTTTGTACTCAATCTCGTCATCTGTCATCGAGGAGCACGAAGATGAGAGGACCAATCGCTGAGCCGAGCATCGGCAGATCTGGGGTTAATTTGAGTGGATTTTAAATGATCATTATTGAGTGGAGATAAAATCACGATGAGTTTAACAGCATCTCGCCTCGGAGTGGGGGACGTCATTGGAGAAAAAATTGAGTTGCGTCAGAATTGGACGGAAGATGAGTTACAGGAGGTGTTTCGCGCCGCCTACACTCAGGTTTTTGGGCGGGAAGGACTCACCCTCAGCGAGACCTTTGTCAGTTTAGAAGCTCTACTGCGCAATGGCAAAATCAATGTGCGACAATTCATTGAATGTCTCGGGAAATCTGAGGCGTACAAGGAGCGATTTTTCTCAAGTTGTTCCCAAGTCCGCTTTATTGAACTGAACTATAAGCATTTCTTGGGCCGCGCTCCCTATGATCAATCGGAAATTGCTTATCATGTTGATCTCTATGCCCAAGAGGGGTATCAAGTTGAGATTGAGTCCTATTTTGCCAGCCCGGAATATCAAGCGGCTTTTGGGGATTCGATTGTCCCCTACCATCGAGGATTCCAGTCAATACCAGGGATGAAACAGGTGGGCTTTAATCGCTTGTTTGAGCTGTATCGGGGTCATGGAAGTAGTGACAATGCTCAAGGGGTTAAGACCTCACGTTTAGAGCAAAAGGTGGCCACGAATCAGTCAAATAATATTGTTCGTCCCGGTTCCTCCTTATCCTCTCAATCCGTTCAGGCCGTCTCCCCAGTTCAGGGAGATAGCCGGGTCTTTTTGGTCGAATCGATTGAAGGAGGAAGTCAAACGGCGGTCAGGGTTCGGCGCAGTCGGTCGGTTTGTACGGTTCCATTTGAACAACTCTCGGCTCGTTATCAAGAGATTCACAAACGCGGCGGTCGGATTGTTCGCATTCAACCCCTATAAGGCTGGGAATCTGTTCTTTTGAATAGGCTGGGGTGGGTGTAGGATTCCGCTCACTCTCCCCACCTTCTCAGTGTCAATCTTTTCTGCGTCAAGACGATGACTCTAGCAACCTCAGTTCAACCAATTTTTTCTGCTGAAACGGCTCTAGCTGCCCTTGGGGAAGAGGACCAGCAAATTCGCTATTATGCGACGTGGTGGTTGGGAAAACATCAGGTTCAATCAGCAGGACTGTCGCTCTGTGAGTTGCTCAAGGATGAGGAGTATCGGACTGTTCAAGGGGGCTATCCCTTGCGACGACAAGCGGCTCGGGCCTTGGGACAACTCAAGCAAGTGGAGACGGTGGACGCCTTGATTATGGCCTTGGATTGTCCGGACGATTTGCAACTTCGGGAGGCGGTTATTCAAGCCTTAGCTACCATTGGCGATCGCCGTGCGATCGGACCCTTATTAAGGTTACTTCATTCTGAGCAACCTCAACCCTATGAAGCTTTAATTGAAGCTTTGGGGGAGTTCCAGGTGTCAGAGGCTTGGTCAGATGTGGTTCCCTTTCTCGACCATCCATCGGAGCGCATTCAAGGTGCTGCGGCTCGCTATTGTTATCAAATTAGTCAGAAAAAATGTTACTTGGATCGGCTGATTGATAACCTGAGTCATGAGAATTCCTATGTGCGCTGGTCAGCCGCGTTTGATTTAGGCGCAATTGGTCATTTTGCGGCGGCTGAGGCGATTCTTGAGGCTGAGATTGCTAATCGTCTCAAGTTATTAAATCTTAAACGGATTTTAGAGTCGGTGTTAACGAGCGATCGCCCAGATGACGATAAACAGATGGCTTCAGAAACCCTATTTGAAGCCATTGATGGGTTGCTCTGGCAACTGTAAGACTCTCGGGGTGATTAGAAGACACGTTGAGTCCGTATCCTCGCCAGATTTTTACCGTGTTAAGACTTGAGTATTGCTCTAAATGCCTGATTGATATTCAAGATTGATTGTTCATTGTTCATCATCCATTGTCCTAAACATCTTTTATGCCATTGATGACTTTAACTCAACAGCTTGAGTTAATCCAAACCGCCACATCAGTCGAGGCGATCGCCCCAGAACTTCCCGCCTTAGTCGAGGAGGCTCGTTTAGAATGTATCGGCGATCGCCCCCCCCTCGTCTTAGCCACTCTGATCCAACTGTTGAACCATCCTCAAGGGGCGATCGTCAACCGGGTGAGTGACAGCTTAGAACAGCTTGGTTCTGATGCTGTTGTTCCGTTACTCCGAGCCTTTGAGGATTGTCAGGATCAGGGAATTCAAGCCCGACTGGTGCAGATTTTAGCCAAAATTGGCGATGAACGGGCCTTAGACCTATTTGTGGATATGGTCGGTGCTGAGATTGCTAATCATTGTCAAGGAAATGTCCGTCGAATTGCAGCACGAGGACTGGGTCAAGTTCTGCGATCGCACCCCTCTCCTAGTCAACACCAGGGAGCCATCAATAAATTGATCTGGGCTGTGCAGAATCCCGAGGATTGGGCTCTTCGCTATGCGGCGGCCCTATCCCTAGCAGAAATCGCCACGGATGAGACCCTTCAGGCTCTGAAAACCGTGTTACAGCAAGAGCAAGAACATCCAGGATCGAGTGGATGTGATCCCATTGTGCAACAGCGAATTGAGCGGCTGTTATTGACATAACATCTCTCGGGAGATGTTCGAGTTAACGAACAATTTTGAAACTGATGACTATTCCTCCTTTAACCTATCGTCCTTCGAGTCAAAATCAACGAGTTCAGGGGTTTGAAGTCCCTGGAGATGAAGCCCCTAGAATGTATAGCACTGAGAATTTACTGGGTCCAGCGGAGATGGAGCAACTCATTCAAGCCGCCTATCGGCAGGTTTTTCATGAGCAGCAGATGCTCAAACATCATCGTCAACCCCAACTCGAATCTCAACTACGATCGAATCAAATTAGCGTCCAAGAGTTTATTCGGGGCTTAGTCCTGTCTGAGTCATTTCGGCGCTTAAATTATGACGCCAACAACAACTACCGGTTTGTAGAGATTTTGGTTCAGCGGCTTCTCGGTCGCCAAGTTTACAACCATCGGGAAACACTCTGTTGGTCTATCCTGTTGGGGACTGAGGGACTCGTCGGCTTGGTCGATGGTATCATCAATAGCGACGAATATCTAGAGAACTTTGGTGAGAGTGACGTTCCCTATCAACGGCGGCGGATTTTACCGCAACGGGACCGAGGAGACATCAGTTTTGCTCACATGGCTCGCTATGGAACAGATTATCGGGATAAACTACCTCAGCCCAATTTGCAGGCTTTAATGGGTCCCGGTTTTACGGGTCCGCTGATGTCTTCCCCCCGCTGGTCTTGGCAGAAAAATCCGCCTCAAGTCTTGACTCGAATTTGGCTGGGTTTATTCTTCGGTGGACTGTCGTTTATTGCGCTTATCGTTTTGATTGTCTTGACAGGATTTTAGGGATGCTGTTAAATTTATACTATGGAATATGCCAGTGTTAAGCTTTTAATTTGGATGGGCTTAGGTGTGCTAACCCTGGTCTTGATCGATTGGCATATTCTTTGGGAGCGCCGCCGTCGTCGCCAGATTAAACGGGAACTGCTTCAGCAAAGTGAGCGGGAACGTTTAGTCCATCAAATTGCTCAGCAAATTCGGCGATCGCTGGATTTGGATCGAGTTTTGGCGACGACGGTGACCGAAGTCAAACAGTTTTTAGGGGCTGATCGGGTCTTAATTTATCGTCTCTGGGAAGATGGGACGGGAAGCGCCATTACAGAAACCGTGTCTCCCCACTATCCCTCTATTTTAGGTCAAACCTTTCCCGAAGAGGTTTTTCCTCGGGAGTATCATCAAGCCTATGCTGAGGGAAAAACGCGGGCGATCGCCAACATAGAAGAGGTTGATATTGCACCCTGTTTAGTCGAGTTTGTGCAACAATTTGGGGTTAAAGCCAAATTAGTTGTCCCGATTTTGCAAGAGCGACGGGAAACAGAACCCGCAGATTCAGCAGCTCTTCAAGCCTTTACCGTTTTCCCAACCCACGAACCCAGTTCCCCCTATTTGTGGGGCCTTTTGATTGTCCATCAATGTCATCAGCCCCGCCACTGGCTGTCTTGGGAACTTGAATTAATGCAGCAACTCTCCACCCAAGTGGCGATCGCCATCCAGCAATCAGAACTCCATGAACAGTTACACCATCTCAACATCGACCTAGAAAATCGAGTTCAACGTCGCACCCAAGAACTCGCCCAATCCAACACCCTCCTACAAGCTGAAATTCTCGAACGTCAGCAGACAGAAGCGGCCTTACGCCATACCAACCAAACCCTACAATCCCTAATCAATGCCTCACCCCGAGCCATTTTTACCGTTAATTTAGAGAACCAAATTCAAGTTTGGAATCCTACCGCTGAGCGGATGTTTGGTTGGAGCGAAGCCGAGTTATTCGGTCAGCCCAACCCCATTATGTCAGAAGATCTCGAAGAATATAAAGATATTAAAGCCAGCATCTTGCAGGGAATTACTCCCCCAAGCTTAGAGATTCAAAGACAGACAAAAAATGGCACTCCCATTGATATTGTATTCTCGGCAGCTCCTCTCCGAGATAGTCAGCAAACCATTAGTGGTATGGTTGTTGTCGTCGCCGATATTACCGAACAAAAACGGCAAGCCGAGCAGGTTCGCTTGTTGCAATCGGTTGTTTTAAACAGTCATGATGCGGTCGTCATCACAGAAGCCGAACCCCTAGATGAACCCGGTCCCAAAATTTTATATGTTAACGAAGCCTTTACTCGTACAACCGGATATTCCTTAGAGGACGTCTTCGGCAAAACGCCTCGAATTTTACAGGGACCTAAAACCGACCGCACTGTTTTAGATCAGGTTAGAATAGCTCTCAATCAGTGGCAACCAATCACCGCTGAAGTCATTAATTATCGGAAAGATGGCTCAGAGTTTTGGGTTGAGTTTAGCTTAGTTCCCGTCGCCAATCAAACAGGATGTTATACCCATTGGATTGCCGTTCAGCGAGATGTGACCGAACGCAAAAAAATTGAACAAGCCCTGCGATGGAGTGAAGAACGTTATCGCTCCCTGATTGAAAATGCTCTCGATATTATCACAATTCTAGAAGGAGATGGCAGTATTTATTATATCAGTCCCTCAGTCCAAAAAATATTAGGTTATACCTCAGAAGCCTTGACCCATAAAAACTTTTTTGACTTAATTCATCCCGATGACTTGTCCAATACCTGCTATAGTCTAACTCATGCTCAAACCAATCCCGAAATTGCTCGACCCATTGAATTTAAATGCCGTCATTCCGATGGGACTTGGCGAACCCTAGAAGCCGTGAGTCAAAAATCTCTCAATGACGGTGAATCAAGTCAAATCATTGTGACATCTCGTGATATTACCGAGCGAAAACGAGTAGTTGAACTTCATTCAGCCCTGGAGCGAGAAAAAGAGATGAACACTCTAAAAACTCGTTTCTTTTCCATGGCATCTCACGAATTTAGAACCCCTCTCAGCACCGCCTTAGCGGCCGCCCAAATACTCGAAAATACCCCTCACGCCTGGGGGAACTTAGAGAAGCGATCGCGAAACTTACAGCGTATCAAAAGCTCTCTCAGAAATATGGTCAATCTGCTCGATGATATCCTAACCATCAATCGAGCAGAAACCGGGAAATTAGAATTTAATCCCAAATGGCTAGACCTACAATGTTTGTGTCTTCAACTAATAGAAGAGATTTGCCTCAGTGATGACGGACGACATACAGTATCATTTTACTGCGAAGGAGTATGGCATAAAACCTATTTAGATGAAAAGTTAATGCGTTCCATCTTAGGAAATATCCTCTCAAATGCCCTGAAATACTCTCCAATAAATACCCAAATAACCTGTGATTTAGAATTCCAGAATCACCAGACCGTAATTAAAATATCCGACCAAGGATTTGGTATTCCTGAAGACGATAAAAAAGAGTTATTTGAACCTTTCTTTCGCGGCAAAAACGTTCGAAAAATTGCTGGGACTGGCTTAGGTTTGGTTGTCGTTAAAAAATGTGTTGATTTGCATCAGGGAAATTTGTTCATCTCCAGTGAAATCAACCAAGGAACAACCGTCACCATAACCCTTCCGAATTCAGATATCACACACTCAGAGGAGATGGACATCCCAGAGGGAGTCAGCCAGTGAACCCGCCTCTACCCCTGACGTAGTGCTAGGCAGAAACCAGAGCCATACCCTAGGATGAACCATAAGCTATTTTTAGTTAAACCTTCTTCTCTCCCCTATGTCTGCTGAACTAATCTGTGTCGGAAGTGAACTACTCCTCGGCGACATCCTCAACACCAACGCCCAATATATCGCCCAGGAACTGGCAAAACTGGGGATTCCCCATTACTATCAAACCGTCGTCGGCGATAACCCCGAACGCTTGCAAGCGGCCATCGATATTGCCATTCATCGCGCCGACATCCTCATCTTTACTGGAGGATTGGGACCCACCCCCGACGACTTAACCGTAGAAACCCTAGCCAATTTCTTTAAAACCCCTTTACAAGAACGCCCCAATGTGCTAAAGGACATCGAAGCCAAATATGCCCGGCGAGGGCGCACCATGTCCCCGAGTAACCGCAAACAGGCCTTACTCCCCGAAGGGGCCGACGTCTTACCCAATCCCATCGGTAGCGCCCCGGGCATCATTTGGCAGATAGGCGGCGCGACCATCTTCACCTTTCCCGGAGTTCCCTCGGAAATGCGGGCCATGTGGCAAGAAACCGCCGTTCCTACCCTCAAAGCCCAAGGTTGGGGTCAGCAGGTGTTCCACAGCCGCACTCTCAAGTTTTGGGGGATTCCCGAGTCAGAGTTAGCCGAAAAGGTCTCCGGCTTCCTCAATTCCGTGAATCCCACAGTGGCCCCCTATGCCAATTATGGCCATGTCAAGTTGCGGGTATCGGCCCGGGCCGAGTCCAGCGAGGCGGCGGAGGCCCTCATCAATCCCATCGCCCAGCAAATTCAAGAGATTGCGGGAATTTACTACTATGGCAGCGATGACGAAACTCTGGCGACGGTGGTCGGACAACAGCTACAGGCCCGAGGAGAAACCCTCGCCGTGGCTGAATCCTGTACTGGGGGCTATTTGGGCAAAGCCTTAACGGAGATTCCAGGGAGTTCGGCTTATTTCTCGGGCGGCGTGATTGCCTATGAGAACCGGATTAAGGAACATCTGTTGGGGGTTGATGGCGAGATTTTACAGACCCTGGGGGCGGTATCGGGACCCGTGGCTGAACAAATGGCGGCGGGGGTTCGCGATTGTTGCGGTACAGATTGGGGCGTTGGTATCACGGGAATTGCTGGCCCCACCGGTGGAAGCCCTGATAAGCCGGTGGGATTGGTTTATATCGGTTTAGCTGGCCCTGAGTCGGTGAGTCATGTTGAGTATCGTCTCGGAGATACACGCGGGCGAGATTGGATTCGTGAGATTAGTGTCAGTCACGCCCTAAACCAGCTTCGTCTAGCCTTGACTCGTCACCTCTAATCTAAGGAAATTTGTAATCCCCAGACATCTTGGGGGACAAAGGTGCGATCGCTGGCAATGTTCGCCACCGGTTCCGTCAGCGTAAACTCCCCGGCTTCAATCCAGGCTTTGAGTTCTTCGGCCACTTGGCGCGATCGTGGAATACTCGCCAACGGGGCCACCCGAACCGACTTCCCATCGACGGTAATTTTACCCGATTTCAGTTGGGCATAACTCACCAAGCCAAAGGTGGGACGCACCCGGCGGGGAATGGAAAAATCCACCACTGGGGCCACCAACTCCTCATCGCGAACCGCACACCGTTCCACCACCGTCTCATTGAGAACCGGCAGAGGAACCCCAACCCCCAACATCAGGGAAGGACCATAGTTATGAAAATAGCAGCCGCGCACCCAATTGCGGTTCATTTGTCGGGCATCGCCCATCAAGGCAAGCGTAGCCGCCGGTCCAATGGGCGTATCATTGGGGAGTCGCTTTTGCAGAGGGAAATGTTGCGTCCCTTCACCGACGACATAGCCCACACCGCCCCCCATAAAGACGCGGCTGCCAATGCCAATTAGGTCTAAATTGGGGTCATTGAACAGAGGAGAAATGGCCCCAGGGTTCGAGTAAACGGCATTGCCCAGTTGTGGCTGGAGAGGACCGAGATAGGTGAAGAGGGTGCGATCGCCCCCATTGACGCCAACAATAAAATTCTGATAGAGATTACGAGGATTAAACAGATAGAACTGGTTAATCGTATCGCGAGAAATCTGGGTTTCAAACGAAGCCCGAGGATAACAATCGGTGACTTGGCCAATAGCCCGAACCTGAACCGTTTTCCCGGCGATGAGGTCCTCAATCACATGGCCGCCGCCGCGATTCTCCTTCCAAGTGGGTTCACGGCTAGGATCTTCAGCATCACTCACCTCCGCCAGTTGCGTCGCCCCCAGATACAAATCCACGGCCCCAAAACCAGAATAGGCCATTACCCCATCAATCCAACAGCGACGAATCTTGATCGGCGGGTCAGTATGTCCGATATTAAGGATGGCCCCACTGGACTCCATGGGTTCAAAGGTTCCGGTGGTGATCACATCCACCTGTTTTGTGGCTTCGGTCACGCCGATGTCTGCCACTCGGGCCTTGAGTTCCTCGACGGTCCAGACTGAGGCTTTCCCAGCTTCAATTTTCTCGTTAATTTCGGCGATCGTCCGTTCCATGATCCAACGTTAATAACACATCGTTAATCCCAGCCCAAGCGGCGGATTATGCCTGTTCCCAGTTCCGGTGTTCCCTGTTCCCTGTTCCCCCCATGCCCCACCTCTATCAGCCTCACTATAAGCCCAATCAACTCATCTGCGGAACGGGAACCACGGCGATTGTCAGCGGTTGGACCGTCAAGGAGGCGATCGCCAAACATCTTCAACCCCAAGACTACGCCGTTATTGGACAACTCTACAGTCCCACACGCGGCATTAGCGTCCTCGTTCGTAATCTGTTACTGAATCCCCAAGTGCGTCATCTCATCATCGTTGATGCCACCCGAGAAGACCGTAATGCTGGGAGTGGTCGTTGTCTGGCGGACTTCTTCGCCCAGGGAGTGCGTCCGGGACAAACGGAGAGTGGCCGAGATTGCTGGGTGATTAACTCCCCCATTGTGGGCTATCTCGATGCTGAACTGTCTGAGGCGGCGATCGCCACCTTACGGGAGTCTATCACCTGTCATCGAGTCGAGGACGTTAACTCGGCCCATCAGCTTGCCCGGACAATCGCCCAACAGCCTCCTGGCCAACCCTGGGGCGTTCCTCAACACTTCCCCGAGGCGATCGTTGACTCTCCCCTGAAACCGGGCCGACGCTATGGCCATCGCCTCGAAGGACGAACCATTGCCGAAACCTGGGTTAAACTGATTCACCGCATTCGAAGTACGGGAACCCTGCGTAATACTCAACATGATAGCCAGTGGCAAGAACTGATTAACCTGATGGCGATCGTCACCGACGAACCGCCGGACTTTTATTTCCCTGATCCCAACTACTTGCCCGTTTCTCGGGATTTTGTCGCCGACTATGTCGGTCAAATCCAAGATGATGCGGCGTCCAAAGACGGTGTGAAATATACCTATGGCCAGCGGCTGCGATCGTGGTTTGGCGTTGACCAAATCCAACAGGTGATTCAGCAACTCAGCGATAATCCCGACTCGGCCCGCGCGGTGATGTCCCTCTGGGATGCCCAGCAAGACGGCCAAGCCAACGGAAGTCCTCCCTGTCTCAATCATATTTGGACCCGAATTGTGGACGGAGAATTGTCTCTAACCGCCACGTTTCGCAGTAATGATATGTTTGGGGCTTGGGTGGCCAATGCCATGGGCTTACGGGCGCTGCAACAGCATCTGAAGGAAAAATTAGAAGTCCAAGCTGGACTGAATTTAGACTTAGGTCCCCTGATTACCATCAGCGAAAGCGCCCATATCTACGATGACTGTTGGGAAAACGCGGATACACTCATCGAACAACAGTATCCAAAACTGTTGAAAAACCGGAGTTTTGCCGACCCCTCCGGGAGTTTTACGATCCTCGTCAGTGGCGGTGAAATGGTCGTTGAACATCTCACCCCTGGTAGTGGTGAACCCTTGGGCTGTTATGTTGGGAAAACAGCCAAACGACTCTATCAAACTATCGCGGCGGATTGTCCCGTTTTGGAGACGGAACACGCCCTCTATTTGGGGACGGAGTTACAGAAAGCGGAGATATCCTTGAAATTAGAATTAGAGTATCAGCAGGATAAGCCGTTATCGCAACGAATAGGAGTATGAAACCGTTTTAGGCTAGGGAAGTTGCTCACTTTAATTACGATTTTCTAGCCGTTGTATTCGCGCTTGTAACGCCTCTAACTTCTCCTCTAAGGTCATATGTTCTGATTCATTGGTCAAACTGTAGCCAATTAACTGTTCCAAAATTCTCTGTTGACGTTCAGATGATGTTAGCTCCCTCATTTTACGACTATTGTCTAACAATATTGGCGGATAAAGACCTTAAGTCGTCTGCGGGAAGTTCTGCCACGATCGCATACACATAATCCTCTTCAGACCACAAAATCATACGCGGTTTCCCCGGTTGACTCACATAAAGTTTTCCGGTTCCTAAATCGGGCAATGCTAAGTTTTCTTCCCGAGTATCAATTTGATAAAAGGATAGCGTTTGTCCTCTTTCTGTGGTATAGGTATAGCGCATTCCGTAGATTTTACCAAATACACAGAGGGTTCCTCCCATCAACTCAATTCCCTGTTTTTGAATCACAGGATTAGTCTGAGAAAAGACAAATTGACTATCAAATCGTTCGATAATTGACGTTAAATTATCGGCATTATAGTCCATTGGCCCTTCAGTTCGAGTCAAGGCTTTCAGGTGGTCTTCTGTAATTTCAGTTAACCCATCCCATTGACTGACTAAAATCGCATCCAAGGGGGCAACAAGCATCTCTGAAGTCTCTTGGCCTCGGAGTTGAGCCTGGGTATAACTGAGTTGGTCGCGCAAACGTAGATTATCCACAAGAAGGACCGCCGCCAGAACCGCTGCAACGCCAGTCGCCCAACGTTTACCCCAACGTTGCCAAGGAAGTCGCCGTGAGGGAGGCTGGAAGGGAATTACAGCCCCCTGTTGCACCCCAAAATCGTCGTTCATGTCCGTTTCTGTCTCGGTCATTGCGGCCACTAGGATGCGATCGCGCAGGCCGGGTGGGGGCGGCGTTTCGGGTAAGCCATAGGGCATGGCCCCGAGAACATCCTGTAAATGTCGGACCTCCTCAGCCAGTTCTGGGTGAAGTTCCAGTTGTGTTTTAAAAACTTGGCGTTCTTCAGAGGATAAATCTCCAAGAACGTAGCCCGCGGCTAGTTCCTGAAGGCGCTCTGGTGAGAGATTGCTCATCGGATCACCCCATCCATTCTTGTAAGTGTTCTCGCAGTTCTAATAACCCCTTGCGCGATCGCGTTTTCACGGTTCCCAGGGGCATCTTTAAATGGTCTGCGATCGCCGATTGACTCATTCCTTGATAATAGGCTAACTCCAAAATTGAGCGATATTTCTCAGGAAGTTGATCTAACGCCTGACGGACCGTATCTCGACGTTCACTTAAAGAAATTTCGTCAAAGGGGGTGTGAGTGGTCATTGTGTCCTCGCTCAGGGTTGCGCCCCAACGTCCAAGAAATTTACGGTTGCGTCCTCGCGATCGCAACCGATCAATGGCCCGCGATCGCGTTAACATCATTAAAAAAGTACTCAGTTTGCCACGACTGGGATCATAGTTCTGTTTACGCCAAAGAATCAGAAAAATCTCTTGGGTTAAATCCTCCGCTTCTTGAGGATTCCCGAGAACCTTTAAACTTACACCATAAACCAAACCACCATAACGATCATAAAGCTGCCCCAACGCCGTGCGATCGCCGGTTTGCAGTTGTTCATATAAATCAACATCAGTCACTGACATAGATAGGGCCGCACTTGCTGCGAATTGAACAGTTCGTATTTGTCCTAACACGATGGTGAACCAGGTTGGGGCTTTCCTTCAATACGTTGCTCCGATGCGATCGGATTTCCCCGCCACCGCCAATCTAGTCAATTGACAACAGACCGCCTCAATCAAACGAGTAAAACCCTTGAATAAACCGTAAAATCTCCTGCGCCGAGGGCAAAACCACCTGAGCCCGTTGCGAAGACAGCGCACTGAGAGGAATCCCCAACTCAGCCGCATTGAAAAACCGCTTACCAAACATAGGATTACTATAAATCGTCAATCCCAAATCACTCGAATTAGCCACCATCATCTGAGTCGGGGCTTGGAAGAACTCTAACTCAGAATGTCCCTCCACCTGAGGACAGGTTAAGGCACTCACCTTCCGCAAACGTTGAATCGTGGCCACACTCAACTTCGCCGCCTGATTCGCCGCCTTCACCCCTGACAATTCAGGACTACTGCTTTGCAGCGAACGAACCAGGTTCACCAAAGTTTTCTGAGTATCCGGCGCATCCTGAAAGGGCAACACCGCCACATACGCCGTCGGTAACAACAACTCATCACTATCAACCCGGAACGTCAGCACCGTCCGCCGATAGCCGACATCGATACTGGGGGGCTGACTCATCTCTGGATATTGTTGGCTTAACTGATGATAAATCCCGGCCAGAACGCGATGAGCATCACTGCTAATGGGGGTATCCACCACCAATTGCACCACCGGCGGCGTTTGATTGAAAAACTTCTCAAAATTCTCCGAGTTAAACCGTGCAATTTGGCTATGATCTCCATTGGGGCTTAAATCCAGCCAATCACAACTCATCCCCTCCGTGGTTAAATTAAAGCGAGCCACACCATAGAGTTTTGCCCCGGTTAAAATCGCGCCACTCAAATCAGCCCCC
>LSZA01000087.1 GCA_001637315.1 Phormidium willei BDU 130791
AAGAGGCAAAAGGGAACAGATACCGTTGTCTCTAATCTCCTGTTCCTGGCCGGGGAACGGCGATCGCCTTATGTTTATTGAGTTGACGTAGCCACATCCCGCCAATCACCGCCACAATCAGCCAGAACCAACCGAAGAGCGATCGCAACAACAGAAAGCCACCACAACTAAGTAACATCCCAAATAACAAGAGATTCGCCGCCAGCGATCGTTGTAAATCCAAGCGCAAATCCTGGGCCGGAAGTAATCCTGTATTCGCCTGTTGTCGTCCCCAACCTAAACCACCGGGACGCGCTTGGCGATAAAAGCGATCGAGGGTTTCCTCGGCTTCTGGAGGCGTCAGGAACATCACCGCAATCCAGAGGGTACAGACAATCACCGTAATCGCCATCACGCGAATCCCATAATCAGACATGGGAATGACCACCCAAGTTTCTAGCCAACTCCCTGCCGGAACTTGCCAACTCCCCGCGAGGGTGGCTAAACTCCCGACAATAAAGCTGGCCACAATGGCTGTCAGTTCCGCCGCAGCATTGACTCGCCACCAGAACCAGCGCAGCATTAACACCAAACCCGATCCCGTACCAATGGCAATAATCAACTCAAACACCTGACTGATATCATTAGCCAAGAAGGCGGCGATCGCCCCTAAACCCGTCACCAACACCGACGAAAGTCGTCCCACGAAGACTAACTGGGTTTGTGTGGCTTCGGCGTTGATAAAGCGGCGATAGAGGTCATTGGTGATAAACGAGGCACCCCAGTTAATCGACGTCGAGACAGTACTCATAAAGGCCGCCACCAACGAGGCCACCACTAATCCCAATAATCCTGGCCCTAGAAACTCCAACATCAACATCGGATAGCCAAGTTCCTTGTCTTCCAAGTCAGGAAAAACCACCAACGCTACCAACGCCACGATAATCCAGGGCCAAGTTCGGACCACATAGTGCATGATGTTAAACGTCCAGGCGGCCTTCTCCGCTTCCGCCTCGGTTTTGGCCGCCGCAAACCGTTGCACAAACTCCCCACCCCCATCACTGCGTCGCCAGGCCCACCATTGAATGAAGATATTGGCAAAAAAGGCGCTGGCGGTAATTCCGGCGGCTTTGCTAAAGCTAATCCATCCTCCCTCACCGCCAAACTCCAGGGGGAGAATGGCTAGGGTGTTCATGTCGGTGACTTCGGGGATGCGGCTAATGAGGATTTCCATCCCACCGATGCGATCGAGGGCAATTCCTGCCACGAGCAACGCCCCCAACAGGGCTAAAATAAACTGGAAGAAGTCGGTGGCGACCACACCCCACAATCCCGCTAAGCCGGAATAGACGAGGACAAACACACTCACCCCCACCACACTCCAGATTTTTAACTGGGTATCTCCGGCATCGATTCCCAAATTTTCCCAGATTTGCAGAGCATCCACGACCTTCACCATCCCTAACATGGCGTAGCCGATGCCAATACAGTTCATGGGAACAGCGAAGATAAAGGCTTTGACACCCCGCAAAATGGCGGCCATGTCGCCCCCATAGCGGATTTCCGTCAATTCGGCATCGGTGATCACTTCCGATCGCCGCCACATTTTGGCAAACAGATAAATCGTCAACAGATGGGAAATACCAAAACTCCACCAGAGCCAGTTTCCGGCAATCCCCTGGTTGCCGACAATCCCGGTAATCAGTAAGGGGGTGTCAATCGAGAAGGTGGTGGCGGCCATACTGACCCCCACTAGCCACCAGGGGAGCGATCGCCCGGACACGAAAAAGTCCTCCAAGCTACCAGAGGCTTTACGGGATAGGTAAATCCCTAACCCCATGGTGATGACTAAATAACTCAGGACGATCAGCCAGTCGATGGATTGCATAATGGACGGTTGCCGCTAGACTGGCAGTCATTCTACCTGCTTTAGACCAATTTCGCGTTAGGGCTTGTCAAAAAAAGCCATCTCAGTTATATTGAAGGAATGCGCTTAAAATAAGTGCATGAACAACCCAATTTGGGGGTGTGGCGGAATGGTAGACGCTACGGACTTAAAATCCGTTGACTGGTGACAGTCGTGTGGGTTCAAGTCCCACCACCCCCATTTTTTTGTGAATCTATGACGGGTATGCTGACGTAGCCGTTGCTTGCGGCTGGTCGCCATCTTCTGAGGTTTTTCGTTGTAAATAGGCGAAACCGGGGTTTTGGTCCCAATTCTGTAGCAAGGCCTCGCCACCATGCTGAATTTCCAAGAAATTGGCGTTTTCAAAAGCCGGTTTATAGACTCGGAATGTCTCCATCAACCCCAGCGTGGCGCAGCTTTCTAAACCACTAATAAACTGTCGAGAATAGTTCATAAAATGGGGTTGTTGACTCCAGTATTCCATTTGTTGGCCATTGAGGAAAAAGCAGCCAGAATGAGGATCTTTAGCCCGATTAAAGGTTAAAAATTGCCCCATAAACTGTGCCGATAGAACTTGATTTTCGCTAAAATTATGGGGACAATCTGCAAAGTTTTGGCTAATACATTCAAAGTCGGGATCGACATAAACCTTGGCAGGCTGTCCCTGCTGCGTGACCTCAAAACGGTTTGGTTGCAAGACGGCTTGATCACCGAGACGTTGATTAAACCAGTTAAGTTTTTGGAAAAAGTAGGCATCTCGGAGAATTAAATCGTCTTCAAGATAGCCGTAATAATCATAGAATCCTAACTGGCGCTTGAGTGTTAAATGGCAGCCAAGTCCTAAGTTTTTGGGATCTTCTAACGAGAATGATTCTTGCAGAAACAGGTTTGAGGGTAAGGGGAGTTTCTCCAAGAGATGGAAATCCCCCGTCGTACAGAGGACAATATCGAGATCAACTTGCGTGCGAGTATTAGCCGGCTGGGGTTCGAGGCGGGAACAGGAGCGATCGTGAGCATAATAGCGCCCAACGGGACTAAAGGTTTCGTGGAGCGATCGCACACAACGAGTCAAGGCCTCAATCCGAGGTTGAGGATTCCGTTGCAAGGAGCCATGAGGGCCAGACCCCTGAGGATTAAAATAATGAGGGATAGTCAGTAAAACGCGCACGGCTTTAAGCTAGGATGACAAAAATCGTCATTGATTATCCCATGCTCTGGTTGATTCGTCCCAATACCCGAGTATCGCCCCCGAAGCGCCCTCAATCTCCCGAGTCACCCAAACCCATCCACAAATTTCTCCTCTCGTCAGGCTTCCCCCCCGTGAGATCCGAGCCGTTGTCAGTTAAGATGGAAGTTTCGAGTTTCGACAAACATGCAATTTTATCGCAGATATTATCCTGCGCGACCTTGACGTTAGTCCGTTAGATATCAATTAAGGAGCCTGCTTTGGTTTATACGACACTAAAAACAACCAAGTCGGAAGAAATCTTTGCCGCTGCCCAAAAACTTATGCCCGGTGGCGTGAGTTCGCCGGTGCGAGCCTTTAAATCCGTTGGCGGTCAACCCATCGTCTTTGACCGAGTCAAAGGTGCTTATGTGTGGGACGTCGATGGCAACCAATACATTGACTATGTGGGGACTTGGGGGCCAGCCATCTGTGGCCATGCCAATCCAGACGTTATTGGTGCGCTACGGGAAGCCTTAGAGAAAGGAACCAGTTTCGGCGCGCCCTGCTACCTGGAAAATGTCTTGGCTGAAATGGTCATTGACGCTGTTCCTTCCATTGAGATGGTGCGGTTTGTCAACTCCGGCACCGAAGCCTGCATGGGGGTATTACGCCTGATGCGGGCCTTCACCGGGCGCGAGAAAATCATTAAATTCCAAGGTTGTTATCACGGCCATGCCGATAGCTTCCTGGTTCAAGCCGGGTCTGGGGTCGCCACCCTAGGCTTGCCCGACTCTCCTGGGGTTCCGAAGGCGGCCACCAGCGCCACCTTAACCGCGCCCTACAACGACCTCGAAGCCGTCAAGGACTTGTTTAAGAACAATCCTGATGAGATTGCTGGAGTCATCCTCGAACCCGTCGTCGGCAACTCGGGCTTTATCCTTCCCGATGCCGGGTTCCTAGAGGGCCTGCGGGAACTCACCCAAGACAATGGTGCATTATTGGTCTTTGACGAAGTGATGACTGGCTTCCGGATTTCCTATGGGGGCGCTCAGGAACGCTTTGGGGTGACTCCCGACTTGACCACCCTCGGCAAAATTATCGGGGGTGGCCTACCCGTTGGTGCTTATGGTGGTCGCGCCGATATTATGTCCATGGTGGCCCCCGCTGGCCCCATGTACCAAGCCGGAACCCTCTCGGGGAATCCTTTGGCCATGACCGCTGGGATTAAGACCCTGGAACACCTGCAAAAATCCGGGGTGTATGAGCAACTGCATGAGAAAACTAAGCGGCTCTCGGATGGGTTACTGAACGCCGCCCAAGAGGCGGGCCATACTGTCTGTGGTGGCTCCCTCAGTGCCATGTTTGGCCTGTTCTTCTGTGAGGGACCGGTGCATAACTATGAGGATGCTAAGCTGTCGGACGCTACGAAATTTGGCAATTTCCACCGTGGTATGTTGGAACGGGGAATTTATCTAGCGCCGTCTCAGTTTGAAGCTGGGTTTACGTCCTTAGCTCACAGCGATGAGGATATTGACCGCACCATCGCCGTGGCCCGTGAGGTGTTCGCGAGCCTCTAACTGTCGCAGCATGAGAGGGGGCAAACTCCCACAGTTTGCCCCCTCTCGTGGCTTGATTCCCTCGTAGAGATGAGGGTGATATTTCGGGAAATCAGTCAGAACAAATAGGACTCTAAAAAATTAGAAACGCTTATTTTGTAAGCGTTTCGTTTGTTTTTTGTGTCAATGTTAAAGAGTTAATTGCGCACGGCTGGCTCATTAACTGTTGGCATCCGCCGTTGCATCAGGAAGCAACTCAAGGAAAGCATCTAAGTCCGCCACCGTTTCTTGGTAGTTTTTGGCAGCGGTTTTATAATCTGCGGTTTCAGCGGCTAGGCTAATGGCTTCGAGGTGACGGAAAACATCTCGGGCTAACTCGCGGCCTTGGGGCTGGTCTTGGGGGAGTAGATTGCGGTTAAACAGGCTCATATCCTGACGGAGTGTTCCCAGGGGACCATGGATAAAGTTGTCCACATAGATCCAATCCTCGGTTTGGATGAGTTCTTCGAGTTCTCCCATGCGATCGCGCATTCCTTGGATATCACTCGCATAAGACTCCAGACGCTGCACCAGATCCGGGGTGTAGGTGGGGGCTTGGGCTTGAGGTGCATTGCCACAACTGGCGAGAAACAGCATCATCCCAGCCAACAGACTCAGTAAGAGGGAACGAGAACGCGAGCCTATGCCAAACATGGATTTAATCGACTGCATTTTAGACATTATTTTAGACATGGATTCTCTGCAAACTCGATCATTTTACCGAAATTTGGGCCTCTGCCCCAAAAGCGGCGATAGAAAATGGTTTGCGGCGCGTCAGTAGGGTAGAATCAGGCTTGGCAGGATATGGCGATCGCCCCAAGGGTGAGGTCGTCGGTTAGGAGGTTCACTTGAACGTATTAGTCATTGGTAACGGTGGTCGTGAACATGCGATCGCCTGGAAATTGCTTCAGTCGAAGCGCGTCAACAAGGTATTTTGTGTTCCCGGTAATGGAGGCACAGCCAGCCTGGCGAACTGCTTTAACCTGGCCATGTCCGTCACGGATTTTGAAGGTATCGCTCGGTTTGCCCAGGTTCAAGGCTGTCCCTTCGTCGTTGTTGGCCCTGAGTTACCCCTCGCGATGGGTATTACCGATTATCTGCAAGAGCGAGGCGTGGCCGTGTTTGGTCCCACTCAAGCCGGGGCGCAGCTTGAAGCCAGTAAAGCCTGGGCCAAAGCCCTCATGGTCGAGGCCGGCATTCCCACCGCTGAATCCGCCACCTTTGAGCGTCAAGAGAGCCAAGCGGCCAAAGACTACGTACAGCGTATGGGGGCGCCGATTGTCGTCAAAGCCGATGGCTTAGCGGCCGGGAAAGGGGTCACCGTCGCCCAAACCCTCGAAGAAGCCCACGCCGCCATAGATGAGATTGCCGGCGGACGCTTCCAAGACGCGGGCCAGACTCTGGTGATTGAAGAATGTTTAACGGGCCAGGAAGTCTCCGTGTTAGCCCTCTGCGACGGTCAAACCGTGGTTCCTCTGCTGCCGGCCCAAGACCACAAACCCATTGGGGAAGGGGATACCGGAGCCAATACCGGCGGAATGGGCGTTTATGCCCCCACCCCAGTCTTATCGACCGCCGGCATGGAACAGGTCCAAACGCAAATCCTCGATCGCACCCTAGCGGCCCTACAAGAACGGGGCATCGACTATCGCGGTATCTTATATGCCGGGCTGATGGTGAGCGACTCGGGAGAGATTAAGGTCTTAGAGTTTAACTGTCGCTTCGGTGACCCGGAAACTCAAGCGGTGTTACCGTTACTCGAAACCCCCCTCGATACCCTATTACAAGCCTGCGTTGACCAAACCTTAGCCCAACAGCCGCCCCTAGAGTGGAATCCAGGGGCCGCCGTCTGTGTGGTCATGGCCTCAGGGGGCTATCCCGGAGACTATGACAAGGGCAAAGCTATTCGCGGAATTGCCGAGGCTGAGGACGCGGGGGCGATCGTCTTTCATGCCGGAACCCAACTCAAACAACAACAACTCCTCACCAGTGGCGGACGGGTGTTAGGGGTGACGGCGGTGGCCGAGAACTTCCCTGGGGCGATCGCCGCCGCCTACGCCGCCGTGGACAAAATTGAATTTGAAAACGCCTATTTCCGCACCGATATTGGCTATCGGATTCGTTGACAACTGCCGAAATGGGCAAAAACAAGCCCTAATCTCCCCGCTCTTGCTCTGCGATTGAAACGGGGAGATTTTTTTGACCCTCTTGACAACTCATCCATTTTGTAATTAAAGTCATGGATTTATAATGGTAGCCTACGCTACATTTGCAAACCGTCAATTCCTCTAGGATACAGTCCTAGATCAAAACTTTGGGACAAAGATTCAAGACAAACCATCTTGAGAACACTGGACAAACGTTCATCCTATAAAGTCCGGGTTTCCCATTAGAGACGGGTGACGGTTTACTATTTTTAAGCGAAGAGACTGAATATGAGCAAAGGTTTAAGACGGCGTAAATTTTTATGGTATGGTTCAGCTGCATTTGGAACCAGTTTAATCCTCAAAGCCTGTGCCGACCCCAACAGCCCCAGCACAAGTGGTGGTGGCACCGATAGCGATACGATCAAAGTGGGGATTCTCCATTCCCTCAGTGGCACCATGGCCATTAGTGAAACTACCGTTGTTGAAGCGGAACAATTAGCCATCAAAGAAATTAACGCCAATGGTGGCGTTGGCGGCAAACAAATCCAGGCGATCGTCGAAGATGGGGCGTCTGACTGGCCCACCTTTGCCGAGAAAGCCGAGAAACTCATCGACCAAGATGGCGTCGCCGTGGTCTTCGGCTGTTGGACATCTGCCAGCCGTCAGGCGGTCAAAGATGTCTTTGAAACCAAAGATCATATGCTTTGGTATCCTGTCCAATACGAAGGACAAGAATGCTCCAAAAACATCTTTTACACGGGGGCTGCCCCCAACCAGCAGATTGAACCAGCAGTACAGTGGCTACTCGACAACAAAGGTGATGAGTTCTTCCTCGTCGGGTCTGACTATGTGTTCCCCCGCACCGCCAACACCATCATTAAAGAACAACTCGCCGCCGAAGGTGGAACTGTGGTTGGGGAAGACTATATGCCCCTCGGGAGTACAGAAGTCACCCCGATTATTACCAAAATTCAACAGGCCCTGCCCGATGGAGGCGTGATTTTTAACACCCTCAACGGCGATAGCAACGTGGCCTTTTTCACCCAAATGCAAGGGGCAGGAATGGACCCTGAACGCTATCCGGTGATGTCGGTCAGTGTGGCTGAAGAAGAAGTCCGCCAAATTGGGGTCGATCTCTTGGTGGGTCATTATGCGGCTTGGAACTATTTCCAAACTGTGGAAACTCCGGAAAATGAGACCTGGGTTGAAGCCTTCAAAGCTGAATATGGAGAAGACCGCGTCACCAACGATCCCATGGAAGCGGCGTACATTATGGTCTATCTCTGGAAACAAGCCGTCGAACAGTCCGGTGATGCCTATGATCTCGAAGCCGTACGGGCCGCTGCCATTGGTCAGTCCTTAGCCGCCCCTGAGGGGCCGGTGACCATGAATGCTAACCATCACCTCTCGAAAACGGTGCGGATTGGTCAAGTTCGCGACGATGGCTTGTTTGACATTGTTTGGTCTACAGATGCCCCTGTTGACCCCCAACCTTGGAACCAATATGTTCCAGACACGAAAGGCTATGCCTGTGACTGGAGTGACCCGAGTAAAGGGGAGCGGTTTAGACTCGACGAGGTTTAGGCTAAGGGTTTTACGTCTGTGGGGCAACGGCTGCCACGATGGCTACACCTGATGTTGAGGGGAGTCAGCGACCTGGCTTCACCCTCAACTCCTTAGATTGCATAATTTGCATAACTGTTAATCACGACCCATGATCGAGCTTGCTGTTGGTATTTTTAACGGCATTGGCATCGGGTCAGTCTTGTTGATCGCAGCGTTAGGTTTAGCGATTGTGTTTGGGCTGATGGGTGTTATTAACTTGGCTCACGGTGAGTTAATGATGCTGGGTGCTTATGCCACGTTTGTTGTGCAAAATCTCTTTCGAGATTTGGGCGATGGTGTGTTTGGACTCTATATTTTTGTGGCGTTGCCGGTGGCCTTTTTGGTGTCGGCGTTAGCTGGGTTGATTTTAGAACGGGGTGTGATTCGCTTTTTGTATGGACGACCCCTAGAAACACTGTTGGCTACTTGGGGGGTCAGTTTGATTTTACGCCAGTTGGTGCGGAGTGTGAATTGGCTGTTGGCGATCGCCATTGTCCTCTTTTGCGCCCTCTTTTTTGGTGGCCTCTGGGCCTTGCGTCGTCGGCCCAATTGGGACCGAATCCGGGGCTGGGCGATCGCCGTTCTCTTACCCTTGTCCCTGGCCATTAGCGCCCTAGTTGGCTGGGGGATGACGGGAGTCGAGGCCCTGGCCAGCCCCTGGTTTGGTCCGCGTAATGTGGATGTGACGGCCCCGGAGTGGCTGCGAGGAGGTTTAGAGGTGGGAGTGTATCAACTGCCTTATTCGCGAATGTTCATTATTGTTCTCACCGTTCTCTGTCTCCTGGGAATCTATTGGTTCCTAAATCGCTCTGATTGGGGATTACGGATTCGTTCCGTCACGCAAAATCGCGAGATGAGTGCCTGTTTAGGGATTCCGACAGACAGGGTGGATGCCCTCACCTTTGCCCTGGGGTCGGGGTTAGCGGGAATCGCCGGCTGTGCGATTACGTTCCTCGGTTCCGTCGGTCCGAATATCGGGCAAAACTATATTGTCGATACCTTTATGGTCGTCGTCGTCGGGGGAGTGGGGAATATCTTTGGGGCCATTATCGCGGCCTTTGCGATCGGCATTAGTAGCTATCTTTTCGGGTCTGGGGCTTTAGCGCGATTGTTTGGGGAGGTTAACTCTCTACAGTTTCTGGCTGATTTTCTCGGCTTTTTTGCCTCAACCAGTATGGCGAAGGTGATGGTCTTCGCCCTCATTATTGCCTTCCTACAAGTGAAGCCCTCGGGCATCTTTCCCCAAAAAGGACGAACCGCTGAATTGTAGTAATTTGTCTATGAATTTGTCCATGAACTTATCCATGAACTTATCCCGGTTTAGGAGTTGACGAAAACCTTTAAGTGTGATAATGGAAACCTCCAAAATCTTGTCAGCAGCCCGCCCCTCCCGTCGCTCGAAATGGTGGCTAGAACCGGCGATCGCCCTCGGGATTGCCATTGCCTTTGCCGTCATTATGCCCCTAGTTTTGCCCGTCTTTCGCCTCAAACTTCTGGGGCGCTTTGTGGCCTTGGCGATCGCCGCGTTGGGGATTGACCTCATCTGGGGCTATACCGGCTTATTAAGCCTCGGTCATGGCATCTTCTTTGCCCTTGGGGGCTACGCCTTTGCCATGCACCTAAACTTGCAACTTCCCGAGGGAGAAATTCCTAACTTTTTTAGCCTTTATGGTGTGGAAGAATTACCCTGGATTTGGCAACCGTTTAATTCCCTGCCTGTGACGATTTTGGCCATTGCGATCGTCCCGGCGATTGTGGCAGCACTGCTGGGCTATTTAGTGTTCCGCAACCGCATTAAAGGAGTGTATTTCTCGATTTTGACTCAGGCAGCTCTGTTGGTGTTTTTTAACTTTTTCAACGGACAGCAAGAACTCATTAATGGAACCAATGGACTCAGTACCAATCGTTATGAAATTTTTGGCGTAGCCGCCGGGTCGAATGAAGCCCAGCTTGCCTTTTTTCAACTGTCCGTGATCATGGTTTGGTTGACCTATCTCCTCTGTCGCTGGTTGACTCAAGGACGCTTTGGGCGGATGCTCGTTGCTATTCGTGATGATGAAGTCCGCGCCCGGTTTGCGGGCTATGATCCCACCGGCTTTAAAATTTTGGTCTTTGCGGTTTCCGGGGCGATCGCCGGCGTGTCTGGCGCTCTCTATACGGTGCAAACCGGCTTAGTGACCCCCAGTTTTATGGAAGTTGCCTTTTCCATCGAAATGGTGATTTGGGTCGCCGTAGGAGGACGCGCAAGTCTCATTGGGGCTATCCTTGGGGCGCTGCTGGTGGGAAGCGCTCAAACCTTCCTCAGTGAATGGTCTCCTGAAACCTGGTTATTCTTCCAGGGGGCTTTATTCCTGATTGTCGTGACGGTACTCCCCAATGGACTGTATGGCTGGTTTCGCGATTGGGCCATCCCCAAACTGCGATCGCGGCTGGGCCTACAACCGCGCCTGATCACCTATCCGGACATTGATCTCAACCCGGAGGTACAACAGGAACATGACGAACTCGACAACCCTGACCGCTAGTTCCCCGTTCCCCTGTTATGACCGATGTTATGACTGAAAACATCCTCGAAATCGACAACTTAACCGTTAGTTTTGATGGTTTCAAAGCCCTAAACGCCCTCAACTTCAGCCTAAAAACCGGCGAACTCCGCGTCATTATCGGTCCCAATGGTGCCGGAAAGACCACCTTCCTCGATACCATTACCGGCAAAGTTCAGCCGACGGAAGGTCACGTGCGCTTTAAAGGCCGTAACCTGCGTAACCTCAACGAACACAAAATTTCTCGTTTAGGAATCGGCCGCAAATTCCAAACTCCCCGTGTTTATCTCAATCTCAGCGTACGAGATAACTTAGATTTAGCCTGTAACCGCAAAAAAGGGGTTTTACAAACCCTATTCAGTAAACCTGACCCTGGAGAACGATTGACCGTAGCCGGGATTTTAGAAACCATCGGTTTAGGGGCCAAGGCTAATCTCGAAGCCGCGTTACTGTCTCATGGGGAAAAACAACGGCTCGAAATTGGCATGTTGGTGGCTCAATCCCCGGATTTGTTGCTCGTGGATGAGCCTGTGGCGGGATTAACCGATGAGGAAACGGAAAATGTGGGAAATCTGTTGCTGACTTTGGCGGAAAATCACTCGATTATCGTGATTGAGCATGATATGGAATTTGTGCGCCAAATTGCTCGTCAGGTGAGTGTCTTACATCAAGGATCGCTTCTGTGTGAGGGAACTATGGATGAGATTCAAAGCAATCCTCGTGTGATTGAAGTCTATTTAGGTCCATCGGAAGAAGAGGAATAATCATGCAAGCCACAGAAATGAGAACCGTTACTCCGAACTCGGGGTTGATGATGCAGGTCTCTGGGTTAAATGTCTATTACGGGGAAAGTCATATTTTACGGAATGTGGATTTGAGTGTACCGGTGGGCCAGATGGTCTGTTTGATTGGTCGTAATGGGGTGGGGAAAACGACGCTGTTAAAGACGATTATGGGCTTGCTGTCTCCCCGTTCGGGGCAGATTAACCTCTGCGATCGCCCCCTGTTGCCCTTATCCACCCCTCGTCGCGCTCAAGCAGGAATTGGCTATGTCCCCCAGGGTCGAGAGATTATTCCCCGAGTGACCGTGAAGGAGAATCTGTTACTGGGGTTAGAAGCTCGTCCAGGACGCTCTAGCAAGCGTATTCCCGATGAGATTTTTGAGCTATTTCCGGTCTTAGAGACCATGTTGGGACGGATGGGGGGCGACCTCAGTGGTGGCCAACAGCAACAGTTGGCGATCGCCCGGGCCTTGATGGGACAGCCTCGCCTCTTGTTGCTCGACGAACCCACCGAGGGCATCCAACCTTCGATTATCTTAGAAATTGAAGCCGCAGTGCGGCGCATTATTGAACGCACCGGCATTTCGGTGCTACTTGTCGAACAACATTTGCACTTTGTCCGTCAAGCCGATCGCTACTATGCCATGCAAAAAGGGGGAATTGTCGCCTCTGGCGCCACTCAAGATCTCTCTCAGGAGGTGATTCAACAATTTTTGGCCGTTTAAGGGGCCAGGTCTCGGGTCTGGTCTTAACAGGACGCCGTGTATTACTCAACTTTTGCGAAATTGTCAAGATTTTCCTGAGAATTTGCCCTAAAAAAATGGCAGATGTGAAAAAAATCTTCAAATCAAGATAAATTAATACTTTCAACGATCCAGATCGGGCAAACACCCATTAGAATGAGTCAGTGAAACATCGTAAGACCAACAGTTTCAGGGTTTTACCTCAAAAAAACCCCGTCGATGTTTCCTGCCTAAAGTGTCCTCAAGACCTTTTCGGGCAGTTGTGAACCCTACTATCTGACCTTAAGGAGATATCCCGATATGAATAAAGGAGAACTCGTCGATCGCGTGGCCGCGAAAGCGAATGTCACCAAGAAGGAAGCCGATGCTGTCTTAACAGCAGCCCTCGAAACCATCGTAGAAGCGGTGTCGAGTGACGATAAAGTCACCCTCGTTGGCTTCGGTTCCTTTGAAGCCAGAGATCGTAAGGCCCGGGAAGGCCGCAACCCCAAAACCGGCGACAAAATGGTCATTCCCGCCACCAAGGTTCCCGCCTTCTCTGCTGGCAAGCTGTTCAAGGAAAAGGTTGCACCGAGCAACTAATCTCGTCCCACGTCTTTAAATTCTGTGTGGGTATTACCGCATTGATGCTGGGCAGTCCCCTGAGACTGTCCAGTTTTGCTATGGGGGAAGGATAGGCAAGAGGCAAGAGGCAATAGGCAATAGGGGGGGAAGGGTTCAGTCTCCAAGATGGGTATTGGTGGACTGGGTATTGCGGATGAGGCGCTCTTGGGAGAGGATGATGAGCGTCGCGAGAGTGGAGATCACTAACATCATCAACGAAGCAACGGCGGCTTGGGTGAAGGCGACATTTTCCGCTGTGGCTTGCCAAATTTCCGTGGCCAAGCTGCGGAAACCGATGGGAGACAGTAATAATGTTGCGGGTAGTTCTTTGAGGGCCGTTAGGAAAATTAGCATCGCTCCGCTGATGATTCCTGGACGGACTAAGGGAATGGTCACTTCTCGTAGGGTTTGCCAAGGGGTTCGGCCTAAACTGCGGGCCGACTCTTCTAAACTCGGGGATACCTGCAACAGAGAACTACGCAAGGTTCCCACCCCTTGAGGGATAAAGAGGACTAAGTAGGCAAACAAGAGCATCGGCAGACTTTGGTAAAGCCAGGTGACATAATTGGCGCCAAAGAAGACGAGGGATAAGGCCACAACGATGCCCGGCATCCCAAACCCGATGTAGGAAAATCGTTCCAACAGACTGGTGAGGGGACTGGGGAAACGGACAGCTAAAATGGCCACCGGTAGGGCGAAGATGACAGCCACGAGAGCGGCTAACCCGGCACTGTAGATGGAACTGAGGGCTGAGGGTAACATAGAGGTGATTAAGCCGATCGCACTCTGGCCGGCTATCATACCCCGTCCTAGCCAAAAGAAAAGGACACTTAGGGGCATAACAAGGGATGCCAGAAAGACGAGGCTACAAAATCCTAAGGCCAGCCATTTCCAGGGACCGAGGGCAATGAGAGTCGGTTGATGCTGACCCGCTGAGCCGAGACTATAATAGGCCGCTTGCGATCGCGCCCGATATTCCAACCACAAAATTAGCCCCACCAAGGCCACCAAGATTAAGGCTAAGGCGGCGGCCATACTGCGATCAAAACTGGAGCGATATTGCAGGAAAATCACCCGGGTAAAGGAGTCAAAGCGCATTAACCCCGGTGTGCCAAAGTCTTGCAGGGCGTAGAGAGACACGAGCAAAGACCCAGCGGCGATCGCGGGCCGCAATTGAGGCAAAGTCACGCGCCAAAAGGTTTCATAATAGCTATAGCCCAGACTCAAAGAAGCTTCTTCGATGGCCGGGTCCATCCCTTGCAAACTCGCCCGTACCGTCAGCAAGAGATAGGGGTAGGAAAACAGGCTCGTGGCTAAAATCACCCCAGTCCAGCCATAAATCGAGGGAAGTCGGTCAACTCCCCAGGGTTCGAGCAGAATTTGTAGCATACTTCCCTTGGGACCGGCAAAGGCCAAGAGCGCAAAACTCCCGACATAAGTCGGAATTGCCAGCGGAAGAGTCGAGGTGACATTCCAGAATCGCCGTCCCGGTAAATCGGTGCGGACGGTGAGAAATGCCAGAGGAATGGCAATGACGGCCGACAATAGGGTCACCGCTAGAGTCATGCCAATACTGTTGAGTAACACCTCTAGGGTGCGGGGTCGTTGCAGGATTTCCCCGAAGTCCCCCAGACCAATTCCCAAGGCTCGGATGATCAGATAAACCAACGGTAACGCCATCCCCACCGCCACGAGAACCGCCATGACGATTAAGAACAGGGGAGGACGCGATCGCCCTGAGGTTTGGGGTTTAGGCGACGCGGCTTGGGGTTGTGGCTCCATGAGGGTGTTGGTGATGGGGAAGAGGCAAGGTTAATCAAGACCACATTGTAGCCAATGCCGCCTCATTCGGATAGACGCCGCCCCACCCGATCAGATGGGGCAAAACCCGTTATCGAAAATTTTGGGTCTAAAACCCCGTCCTTCTAGGACGGCTTTTGACAATCCTGCTTTTTTGTGCTAGGATTACCCGCACAACCGATGCCAACGGTGCGATGCTTGTTCTTGAGTTCAAAATCAAAGGGAAGCCCCACCAGTACGCGGCGATTGACGAAGCGATCCGAACCGCACAGTTCGTTCGCAACAAGGCACTGCGCTATTGGATGGATACCCCTGGGGTCAACAAATACGACCTCAATAAGTACTGTCGGGTACTCGCCCGAGAGTACGATTTTGCTCGAGAACTCAACAGCACCGCTCGTCAAGCTTCAGCCGAACGCGCTTGGTCGGCAATCGCTCGATTTTTCGAGAACTGTCGCAAGTCTGTTCCCGGCAAAAAAAGATATCCCAGGTTCAAAAAGAACAGTCGTTCGGTCGAGTACAAAACTTCCGGCTGGAAGTTACTCGACCCCAAACACATTGTCTTTACCGACAAGAAAGGGATCGGACGACTCAAGTTAATTGGAACTTGGGATTTGGCGTTTTACGGTACAGAACAAATCAAACGGGTTCGACTGGTTCGCAGAGCCGATGGCTATTACGCTCAGTTTTGCGTCAAAGTAGACGTTCGAAAAGAACTCGAACCGTCAGGAAATACTGTGGGGTTGGATGTCGGACTCCTTGAGTTCTACACTGATTCAAACGGGGAGTGTGAACCGAACCCGAGGTTTTACCGAAACGCCGAGAAAAAGCTCAAACGTGCTCACCGAAGGGTGAGCAAAAAACAGAAAGGCTCTGCCAACCGAAAAAAAGCCGTTAATCGACTCGGACGAGTACACCTCAAAATAAGTCGGCAACGTGAGGAACACGCCAAGAAACTGGCGCGTTGCGTTATCCGATCTAACGATTTGGTCGCCTATGAAGATTTGAGGATACGGAATCTAGTCAAGAACCACTGTCTCGCCAAGTCGATTCACGATGCGGGTTGGTATCAATTTAGGAAATGGTTGGAGCATTTTGGAGTGAAATTCGGCAGGATCACTGTAGCGGTGAACCCTGCCTATACCTCTCAAAAATGCTCTAACTGTGGTGCAGTCGTCAAAAAATCCCTATCAACTCGAACCCATGCTTGTCAGTGTGGTTGTGAGTTAGACAGAGATCATAACGCTGCCATCAACATCCTGAACGCTGCCTTGAGTACGGTAGGGCATACCGGAACTTGGGTCGATGACCCAAACGCTTCTGGAGATTTGACCGCTACTTTGGCTGGTGCAAACCTGTCAGGGCAAGTCGGATCGTTGAAGGAAGAATCCCCACGCCGTGATAGCTGGGGAGTGTCAAAACGCTCCGGTTTCTTGCAGGAGATTGAGGGTTCCTTCTAAGTCTTCTAAACTGCTTAGATCGATATCGGGGGGGTTAATCTCCGAAATGGGTAATTGGTCATTGGGAGGGTCAATCCCCTCAATCAAGGGATATTCGCTATTCTCCTGGGCAAAGTGTTGTTGAGCTTCTGGCGTTAGCATGAACTCGATGAAGGATTCAGCCGCTTCGGGTTGGTCGCTACTGTCGAGAATGGCGACCCCAGCCACGTTAATCATCGATCCCACATCTCCTCTGGGATAATGATGAGCCACAGGGAAGTCCGCATCTTCGGCTTGGAAACGGGCTAGGTAATAGTTATTGACCAGGCCCACTTCGATTTCACCGCGACCGAGAGCTTCGATAATGGCAGTATTGTTGCCATAGACTTGAGTATTGTTAGCGACCATGGCTTCGAGCCATTCCCGCGCTCGTTCTTCCCCTTCATTTTCTCGTACGGCTGACACAAAGGACTGGAAGGAGCCGTTGGTGGGCGCCCAGCCAATCCGACCTGACCATGCGGGTTCTGTCATTTCCCAAATCGAGTCGGGGACTTCCTCTGCGTTAAGCGAATCGGTATTATAGGCAAAGACTCGGGCGCGTCCGGTAATGCCAATCCATTGTCCTTCTCGGGAACGGAATCTCGGATCGATTTGACTGAGCAAGTTTTCCGGGATTTCACGGGTTCGACCTTCTTGCTGTAAGGCTCCTAAAGCTCCAGCATCTTGGGCAAAGTAGATGTCTGCGGGGGAGTTTTCGCCTTCTTCGAGGATGGTGGCCGCCAGTTCAGCGGTGTCGCCGTAACGGACTTCCACGTCAATGCCTGTGTCGGCTTCAAAGCGATCGAACATGGGGCCAATCAGCTCTTCACCACGGCCCGAATAGACAACGAGACTTGTATCTTCGGTGCCGGTGGTTTCACCTTCTCCGTTGGGGCTGTCTTGGGGGCCACAAGCAATTAGCACGGTGCTGGTTGTCGCGGCTAACCCAATCAGGGTCATGATTTTTCGTCGTTTCACAAGATCCTCCAAACTCCTCACGGACGTGAGAGTTCATAAACATTGTCAATTGGTATTGTAGCAGTCAATACAAAATTACGATTTCGTCGCCACCGACTCGTTGGGGGCGAGATAGAGTGGCTGGTCGGTGAACCCTCAGCGCGTCTACTCGCCCATCACTGTCAATGCCCTTAAATTAGGAGTTTTCGGTTGAGGCACTCAGCCATGTTAGGAGAGGGCAGCCGGCGGTAGGCGGGTTGATTGCAGTTTTCCGTGGAGAATGATCCCCCGTGATAACTCAACTTAATGACACTAATTCTCATAGAGAGCTTTGTCAAGATGCGGGGGCAAAATGCAGGGTCAGTTTGGCTGAAGGGGCTTAAGTCCGACCCCGAGCGATGCCACTAGAAGCACTTGAGCCACTTGAAAGGAAGCGAAAGCTGTCTAAATCGGGGAACTGACGGATAGCATTGTCAAGGGAGTTGCGAGGGGTTTGGCGGTTGGCCAGCTTGCTATACAGGATTTCGAGGAAGGGGACGAGGTGCTGATAGGAAATAGAGCGTTCGGGAACAACCACCCCAGACGCGCCAGCGTTGAGGAAGGCATCAGCGAGGGGATAGACACTGGCAGCACCGCTGACGACGAGTTTACCCCGCCATTGGCTCATTTGTGTAATATCTTGAGGAGAGAGGCGATCTTGGGGACGACGATCGCGGATTTTTTCAGCCTTAGACCATCCGAGAACCAGGCCATCGCGATCGCCGTGGAGGGCCAAGTGAACCACATCAACGGACTCATCCCCGAGACATTTCTGCAACAAGCTACGATTGAGAAAGGTTCGTCGGTCCCAAATTCCGTCATTGCTATACACTTGGCAAGAAATCCCGAGGCGTTCAAAGGCTTGGGAGAGCATTAGGGTTTCGGTTTGTTTGCGGATTTCGGGATTGCGACAAACTTCAAAAATGGCAACATTCATAACTCGACTTCCCTTGCTCCCCAGACAGCTTTAGTGGCATTCTATCAAACCAGCCTCTTTCGGGGGCGATCGCCATGAGAAGGCCCCCACCAAACTTCCCCTATT
>LSZA01000088.1 GCA_001637315.1 Phormidium willei BDU 130791
AGGAGAAGGGCGGTAAAGGCGTTGAGAGACCAGGTAATGACGTAGTCATTGTGAAGGGTAGATGAGGTTTTGTTGGCGACGTCTCGCAGGGATTCAAAGAAGGCGGTCACCAGGGAGAGAATGAGCCAGAGCATTGTATGGGAGACTAGAACGAGCCTCTAGGATAGCCCACGGTCTCCTTCTTCCCTCCTCCCTCCTCCCTCCTCCCTCCTCCCTCCTCCCTCGTGACTTGGCTCTGCCAAGTCATGCTCTTGCGGAGGCTCTGCCTCCCGACTTACAGGCGGCAGAGCCGCCCAGAGTCCGTGTCACGGCAGAGCCATGACACGAGGAGAGAGGAGAGAGGAGAGAGAGGAGACAGGAGACCAGGGGAGAGGAGAGGACGCCTCCCGACTTACAGGCGGCAGAGCCGCCCAGAGTCCGTGTCACGGCAGAGCCATGACACGAGGGGGGACGAGGGGTGGCATGGTGGGGAGATGGGGGATAAAATGGATCGGCGTAACTTGGCCGTCAAGCTAAAATGGGACGTTCTCGCTACCGTGTCCTGGAAGATTCTCCTCACTTTCTTACCTGTACAGTGGTCAACTGGCTACCCCTGTTTAGTCAACCCCAACTCGTCCAGATTGTTCTCGATTCTTTGCAATTTCTCCAGGACAAACAGCGCCTCACGCTTCATGCTTATGTCATCATGGAAAATCATCTTCATCTGATTGCTTCATCTGAGAACTTGCCAAAGGCAATTCAAACATTTAAGTCGTTTACCGCTCGTGAAATTATTGATACCTTAATTGAAGGGAAAAGTTACTGGTTGAATCATTTGAAACGAAGTAAAAGTCCCCAACGGTATAATCAGGATTATCAACTTTGGCAAGAGGGATATCATCCTCAAGTGATTCAAAGTCACCAAGTTTTGCTGCAAAAGCTTGAGTATATTCACATAAACCCTGTGCGGCGAGGCTATGTTGATAACCCCAGTCACTGGCGTTATTCGAGCGATCGCATCTACCAAGGACAACCGGGACTATTAACGATTGAACGACTGAGTTAAGTGAAACTTAAAACAACGGTAATTGCCGTTTCGGCGGCTCGTAACCCAGATGCGTCCAAGCCGCTGGACTGGCCATGCGTCCCCGTGGGGTACGGGTGAGATAGCCAATTTGCATCAAATAGGGTTCATAGACTTCCTCAATGGTTTGGGCATCTTCTCCTGTTGTGGCGGCTAAGGTTTCTAAGCCCACAGGACCCCCATTAAACTGCTCAATGGTAACCGTTAATAAACGGCGATCGGTCCAATCTAAGCCCATCGGATCTACTTCAAATAACCCTAACGCCGCTTTAGCAATCTCTTCAGTAATGGTTCCTGATGCTTTTACTTGGGCGTAGTCGCGAACTCGTTTTAACAAACGGTTGACAATGCGAGGGGTTCCTCGGGAACGACGGGCAATTTCTAAGGCCCCACTGTCCGTTAAGGGCGTGTCTAATAACTTGGCGGTGCGTTGGACAATTTGGCTGAGTTCTTCGGGTTCGTAGAATCGTAATCGTTGTACGAGGCCAAAGCGATCGCGTAGGGGAGATGTCAACGCACCCACGCGGGTGGTGGCCCCGACGAGGGTGAATGGCTGTAAGTCAATGCTACGGGTGCGGGCGGTTTTGCCTTTGCCGATGGTAATATCGAGGCGATAGTCTTCCATGGCCGGATAGAGGAGTTCCTCGGTCATGGGACTGAGACGGTGGATTTCATCGATAAACAACACATCCCCCGGTTTCAGGTTCACCAGTAAGCCAACGATGTCTCGGGGACGTTCTAAGGAGGGGGCGGTGGTGATTTTGCAGCCAACTCCCATTTCGGCGGCGAGGATTAAGGCCATGGTGGTTTTTCCCAACCCCGGCGGCCCATACAGCAACAGGTGATCTAAGGCTTCTTGGCGGGATTGGGCGGCGAGAATCGCAATCTGGAGAACTTCTTTGAGTTCGGATTGGCCGATGTAATCGCTTAACTGTTGGGGGCGGATTTTTTCGTCGGCCTGGATCTGGGTTTGAGGCTTAGTTTCGTCGGGGCTGTATTCGGCGATATCCTCGGCGGTGGTTTCGGGCTGTAGCAGGGGATTGCGATGATCGCCTGCTGGGGAGGAATTCGACTGAGAGGAAATAATAGCCATGGACGATCGCCGTCAATCACAACAAGATGCTTGATCCTAGGGTAACAGAGCGATGATGGAGGACATGGGAACCTCATGCTGAGGGAACCACGTCTGAGATTCCAAGACTCGAACTCCGTGGGCTGGGAACCGGGCCAGTCTATGGTCTTCCCTAGAAAATCCCGACAAAGTGCTTTAAAATCTGATCCCGAATCCCCCTAGTTGGGCGATGAACGCACAGACAACAGACGAGTCTCGGCGCGATCGCCCCCAGAAATCGAGTACAGTTGTCGTCAGACCCTTCGTGAGGAAAAAACGGTTGCGCGGTACGATCCCCTCTTCTAACAGCAAAGTTACCTCCTGGCGGCATTATGTCCAAGAGGCCCGTTGGGGGTTCAAACTCGAACTCCTCAAAACCCTGGTTCAACGAGAACTCGAATCCCGTTACAAAGGCTCGGTTTTGGGGAATCTCTGGCCGCTACTGACGCAATTGAGTCAACTCCTCATCTACACCTACGTCTTCTCGATTGTTCTGAAGGTTCGCCTAGAACTCTCGGGGGTTCCCGCCAACAACTTCGTTTATGGATTGTGGCTGTTCGCTGGCCTTCTCCCCTGGTTCGCCTTCACCAATGGCCTCTCTCAAGCGGCCTCAGCGGTGGTCTCACAAACGAATCTGGTCAAAAAAGTCGTCTTCCCCCTCAGTTTACTGCCCCTGGTTCCCGTTTGCGCAGCTTTTGTCGAAAGTACCCTAGGCTTAATGATCTTGGTCATCTTCGTGGCCATCTTCACTCAGCAGTTCCATACCACCTTACTGCTGATGCCTCTGTTCTGTCTGCCCCAACTCCTCCTCACCTCGGGGTTAGGCTACTTCGCCGCTGCTTTAACGGTGTTTTTGCGGGATATTCCCCAAACCCTGAATGTGGTGTTAAACCTCTGGTTCTATCTCACCCCCATTGTCTATCCCGTTAGTAGCATTCCTGAAGGGATTCAGGGTTGGATTTTTTGGCTGAATCCTTTGGCGGCGTTGGCGGAAGTCTATCGAGATGCCATTATTGTGGGACAGATCCAACATTGGGGCGAATGGGCGATCGCCACTGTCATTGCCTCGATTGTCTTTTTGGGGGGATTATGGTCGTACCGTAAACTACGGCCAGGATTTGCTGATGTCTTGTAAGGGATGTCCGCCTCTCCTCCACGGTTGTCTCTCCTCGCACCGCTCACCCTCGAACTGACAGTCTAATGGCTTCAATGGACGATCTGGCTATTTCCGTTCACAATGTCTCGAAATGTTTTCGGCGATATCAACATCCGACCGATCGCTTGAAAGAACTCCTCTTTCCCAGTAAAAAGCAATATGCGGAGTTTTGGGCCTTACGGAATGTCAGTCTGGACGTCCCCAAGGGACAAACCCTCGGGATTGTGGGACGCAATGGTTCGGGGAAAAGTACCCTTCTCCAGATTATTGTGGGGACGTTAATGCCCACATCGGGGAGTTTACAGGTGAATGGCCGCATTTCGGCCCTGTTGGAACTCGGAAGCGGTTTCAATCCGGAGTTTACCGGCCGCCAAAATGTCTTTTTTAGTGGTCAACTGCTGGGATTAACCAAACCCGAAATTGAGGACCGCTTTGATGATATCGCGGGCTTTGCTGATATTGGTGATTTTATTGATCAACCGGCAAAAACCTACTCCAGTGGGATGTTTGTCCGCTTGGCGTTTGCGGTGGCCACCAGTGTTGATCCGGATATTTTGGTGGTTGATGAAGCCTTGGCGGTGGGGGATGAGGCCTTTCAACGTCGCTGTTTTTCTCGCATTGCCGCTTTGCAATCTCGGGGAAGTACCACCTTATTTGTTTCTCACTCGGCGAGTAAGGTGGTGGAGTTGTGCGATCGCGCCCTATTGCTAGACCATGGAGAAGCCCTCTTAGCCCATGAACCCAAATTTACCATTGACCGCTATCATAAGCTGATCTACGCCCCCCCAGAGCGCCTAGAGAGCTTCCGCGAGGAGATCCGCAATACCCCCGATTTACCGCCAGATCTCCCTCACACCGCCACCCCGGATCTCTCTCCCTCGAACTCAGGAGAGACGAATCTCTCACCGCTGGATGAGGATTTTTATGATCCAAACTTGGTTCCTAAAAACACCATTTCCTATATTCCTCGGGGGGCAAAAATTCTCAATCCTCATATTGAAACCCCGGATGGCCGGACGGTGAATCACCTCACGGGCCGTCAGGAGTATGTGTATACCTACCAGGTGACGTTTTATAAAACCGCCTATCGCGTTCGCTTTGGGATGTTGGTGAAAACTGTGAGTGGCCTCGAACTCGGGGGAGCGTCTTTTACGGCGGCCAGTCAGGAGATTGAACGGGTAGACCCCAATACGACGATTGAGGTTCGCTTTGACTTCCGCTGTTTACTCAATCCAGGGGCCTATTTCCTCAATGCGGGGGTCTCGGGAACGGTGGATGGCCAGTTTACCTATTTGGCCCGAGGAATTGATATCGCCATGTTCCGGGTTCGCCCCGAAAGTGACTCCTTCGCCAGTGGGATTGTGGATTTATTGGTCGATCCTCATTTGAATTTAGTGACGGATGAGTCGGTGTCTCGTCCCGGTGAGGCGTTCCCAAGCGACTCGGCCAGGGTAGAATCACTGTAGCAGCACGATCGCCGTCTAGCCCTCTAGGGCGATCGTCGGGTTTGCTTTCTACTCCCCTGTGTGACAGTGAATGCTATGACTGATGATGCGATCGCCCAACGCCAGCAAGAGATCATCCAACAGTATGGCGCCTGGACAAACCACAATCTCCGCCTCGGAGATCATCTCTATACGATGTCCGATGAGATCTGTTCTGGGGCGGAAGTGAAAGTCCGCCGCGTTTTACAAGCGGTTCGAGATTTTTGTGGTGAGGACTTGTCTCGATTGCGAGTCTTGGATTTAGCTTGTTTGGAAGGCCTCTATGGTTTGGAGTTAGCCCTCCATGGGGCGACGGTGGTGGGATTGGAAGGACGAGAGAGTAATCTGGCTAAGGCCCGCTTTAGTCAGGAGGTGCTGCAACTCGATACCATTGAGTTTGTCTGTGATGATGTGCGCAACCTCAGTCGGGAACGCTATGGCAGCTTCGATGTGGTACTCTGTATCGGGATTTTCTATCATCTCAACGCTCCTGATGTTTTTGAGTTCGCTGAGCATATTGCCAATGTGTCGAGTCGGTTAGCCCTGTTTGATACCCATGTGAGTTCAACGGCTGAACAGGCTTATGAGTATCGGGGACAAACCTATTGGGGACGATCCTATACGGAGGATCATACGGCCTGGGGGTCGATTGGGAATGAGGAAAGTGCTTGGCTCACTCGCCCTTCCCTTTATAATCTGTTGGCGGATGTGGGCTTTGATTCGGTCTATGAGTGTCATCAGCCGATGGTTCCCAAGTATGAACAGATGCGTCATGCGGGCCAGGCTGATCGCAGTACCTTTTTGGCCCTGCATAATCCCCCCCATCCGCTCAAAACCACGGATTTACTGCGGAATCAACCCCGCGATCGCTACGGCGATGGTTCTCAATACGCTCTTTAATTTCTCTGACTCATGTTCCAACCCCTGATTATTACGGGAATGCACCGTTCAGGAACTTCTCTTGTCGCCTCACTGATTCAAGCGGCTGGGGTTCATTTGGGCGATCGCTTTGTTGAGGCGGATTCCCATAATGCACCAGGCTATTTTGAGGATGAGGCGTTTGTGGCGTTCCAGCGTTGGCTATTACAGTCGATTACCCCGGAAGATGAGGAGGGATGGCATGATTGGGGTTGGACGGTGAGTGATCCCATCCATACTCAGGATTTAACGGCTTTTGAAGGAACGGCCAGACAGCTGATTCAGGAGCGGTTACATCTCAAGCAACCCTGGGGGTGGAAAGACCCTCGTACCAGTTTACTCCTCGATTTTTGGTATCGCCAGCTTCCTGAGGCGAAGTTTGTCCTCGTCTATCGCAATCCTTGGGATGTGGCGGATTCGATTCGTCGCCTCCAGGCCCCGGTGTTTGAAGAACATCCAGATTGGCTGTTGCAAATTTGGGCTTATTATAATCGCCATCTTTGGGATTTTTATCGTCGTCACGGCGATCGCTGTCTCCTGGTTCACACTAACGCTGTGTTAACTCAGCCACAACGGTTTAGTCAGGTGTTGCGGGATAAACTCCAGATTCCCTTAAAAGCTGATCTCACTGACGAACAGGTGGCTGAGATTTATCAACCGCATCTATTTCATACTCTCGATGTTCATCATCCCTTCGTCGAAAGTGTCCGTCAACGGGCCTCTCGACATCTACTCTGGCTGGCTGAGTTGAATCATTTGGCGGATTTACCTCAAGATCTATGCCAGGATCTACTCCAAAACGCCAACACTGGCCCCAATCTCACCCCTAATCTTACCCCCAGTCTCCCGCTGAGTCTTTCTCGCCAACTTCCGAATCTTGATTCAGCCCCCCATCCCCTGGATATCCCGTCGGTAACGGTGGTGATTCCGGTGTTTAATCAAGGGGAGTTTCTTTTGGAAGCTGTGGCTAGTGTGCAAGGCTGTCAACAACCGGTGTATGAAATTGTTATTGTCAATGATGCGTCAACGGAACCGTTAACGTTAAAGGTGTTGGAGTATCTACGACAAAAGGGCTTTACGGTTGTTGATCATTTTCAGAATCAAGGGTTGGCTGAGGCACGAAATACGGGCTGTCAACAGGCTCAAGGTCGTTATATTTTACTCCTGGATGCGGATAATAAGATTCGCCCAGAGTATATTACGAAATCTATTGAAGTGCTTGACAAAAACACCGATATCGGCGTGGTCTATGGCAATGCGGAATATATTGGTGATAAACAGGGGATGTGGCAGGTTCCTCCGTTTGATATTAACCGCTTGGCGGTGGGAAATTATATTGATGCTTGTGCGGTGATTCGGAAACGCCTTTGGGAAGATTGTGGCGGTTATGACCCCCATATTCCTGAGAAAATGGGCTATGAGGATTGGGATTTATGGTTGACGGCGGCGGGGCGAGGTTGGCAGTTTTATCACCTCGATGAAGTCTTGTTTGAGTATCGCTTTCGCCGGGAGTCGATGGTGAGTCGTTGTAATGTTCCGGAAAATCGCGAGCGGTTGATGCACTATCTTTGTGCTAAACATCTAGATTTGTATGTCACTAATTTTCCAAGTATTTTTGCTAAGAAAGATAGTGAGTTATTGGCTGAACGACTACAAGTTGAGACTTTAAAAGAGCAGGTTGAGCTGTTAGTTGCGGAGCGCGATCGCCGCCAAGCAGATGTGATCCATTATCAGACAGAACTGCACCAAGCGAACTTAGAGTTGCAACAGATGCAGTCGCAGCTATTCCCCGCCCAGGCGGAGTTAGAGGCGAGAACGCAGGAGCGCAATGACTTACGCCAGGAGACCGAAGCGTTACATGAAAAACTCTTTGATGCACTTCAAACCAAAGAGGCGTTAGCGGTTGAGTTAGAGGCTGTGAAAGGGGATTTAAAGGCAGTTGAGAAATATGGTAATGACCGATTTGAGGCGGTTCAAGAACAACTTAAATTGGTGTATCAACAACTCGAGTCGGTGCATGAGCATTATTGTCGGGAACTCCTCAACCTACAACAGCATTTACAGGGAGAGCGATCGCAATTTCAAGCGGTACAAGGTAATCTGGAACTTAATTTAGCTGCCCATCAGGACATCATCGCTGCCCATCAAGCGACGATTGCGGCGATGGAAGCCACGAAATTTTGGAAATTACGCATTCTTTGGTTCAAATTCAAAACCCCTCTCTTACGCTTATTTCAGCGAACTCCTGCGGTTCCTCCCACCCCAGCTACGCCTTCTCCCTCTCCCGAACCCAGTCCCGATATCTATCGTATGTGGCTGAGTCAAAACAGTCCTCGTCCGGGGGATTTGTTGCGTTTACAGCGGCAGATTCAACAGTTTGACTATCAACCCACTATTAGCGTGGTGATGCCAGTTTATAATACCCCAGCGGACTATCTCGAACAGGCGATCGAATCTGTTTTGGCACAGATTTATCCCCATTGGCAACTCTGCATCGCCGATGACGCCTCTCCGCAACCCCATGTCCGCACCACCTTGGAAAACTATCGCCAACAAGATGAGCGGATTCAAGTTGTGTATCGGTCTGAAAATGGGCATATTTCCCAGGCGTCTAATAGTGCTTTAGAGGTCGCGACGGGGGACTTTATTGCCCTGATGGACCATGATGACCTCATGACCCCGGATGCTTTATTTGAGGTGGTTCAAGCCCTCAATGATTGTCCTGAAACGGATATGCTATATTCCGACGAGGATAAAGTCGATGAACACAACCAACTCAAAGACCCCTTTTTCAAACCCGATTGGTGTCCTGACTCCTTCCTCTCTCGGATGTATACCTGTCATTTAGGGGTTTATCGTCGTCGTCTCATCGAAGAGATTGGTGGCTTCCGCACCGGCTTTGAAGGCGCTCAAGATTACGATCTCGTGTTACGCTTGACCGAGAAAAGCGATCGCATCGTCCATATCCCCAAAATTCTCTATCACTGGCGGTCTCACCCCGAATCCACCGCTAGCCGTCTCGCCAGCAAATCTTACGCCACCACCGCCGCCGCTAAAGCCCTCACCGAAGCCCTCCAACGTCGCGGCGAACCGGGAATCGTCACCCCAACCACCACGGGCCATTGGATTCCCCGCTACGACATCTGCAAACCGGGGAAAGTTAGTATTATCATCCCCACCAAAGATCTCGCCAGTACCCTAAATACCTGTCTGACCTCAATTTTCCGCCTTACTACCTATCCTGATTATGAGGTGATTATCGTCGACAACGGTAGTGTCCAACGACAAACCCAACGTCTCTTTAAAACCTGGGCCAAGCGAGAACCCCAACGCTTCCGCGTCGAACCCCTCGATATTCCCTTCAACTATCCCAAACTCAACAATTTCGCCGTCTCCAAAGCCAGCGGCGACTATCTGTTGTTCCTCAACAACGACACAGAAATCAGCCAAGGAGATTGGTTAAACGCCCTGGTGGAACAGGGTCAACGCCCATCTATCGGGGCCGTTGGGGCGACCCTTCTCTATCCCGACAACACCATCCAACACGCTGGCGTTGTTTTAGGGATTGGCGGAGTGGCCGGCCATAGTCATAAATTCTATCCCAAAGATGCGATCGGCTACTTCGCCCAACTGCAAACCGTCAACAACTATTCCGCCGTCACCGCCGCCTGTCTCCTCTGTCGTCGGGAAGTCTTCGACGCCATCGGCGGCTTTGAGGAATCCCTCACCGTCGCCTTCAACGATGTCGACTTCTGTTTGAAGATGATAGAGAAAGGCTATCGCAATGTCTGTTTACCTCATGTCCGTCTCTATCATTACGAATCCAAAAGTCGCGGCCAAGAAAACACCCCCGAAAAGCAACTCCGCTTTAAGCAGGAAATCGACTACATGAAACACCGCTGGGGCGACTATTTAGAGGATGACCCCTGTTACAACCCCCACCTCAGCCGCGAACGGGAAGACTACAGCCTCACCCTCACCCCATCCCCGGTCCCCGTCCTCTAGGGAACCCAAATCCACCTCAAAAAGCCTCGGGATACTAAACTCTCAGCACTGCAAAATGCGATCGCAGACTCAAGAAACAGATTGATCAGGATATTTTGGGAACCCCAGATTATTTGGGGTTCGACCCTCAGAGTTTGAAGTTTCAAGAGTTTTATTGACTCGATGGACTCTATCATCCCTTAGAAGCGAATGAGTCGCGATGGCTGTGGAGTCAGCAATTGGGGTTCTATTTAGGGGTGCATGAGGAGCGTTTGCGCTTTTTTACGGCTGAAGGAACTCTGGTTTCCACACCGGAAGAAGCGGCGGAAAGCGAACGTCAAATTAAGGCCAAACTGAGGGCTAAGCTAGAAGAATTGGGAATCGACCCAAAACAACTCTAATTGAATTGAGTAACGAGAACCCGCCCATTAAGAGACCGAGTTTCTCCAAGAAACCCGGTCTCTGACTTTGGGGCCAATCAGTCAACCCCTCAGAGTCTTGATGGCTGTTCAGGACATCGAGTGAGATTTGTTGCATGGAACATCAGATTGTAGAGGCGAACGGCGTTCAATGGGGTGCATCTCAGTTAGGAGAGTGAGTCAATCTACTCAATGATAGTTTCCCTTTGCCTTCTTCCCCCTTGCCATCCCTGAAAACCCTAGCTAAACTTAAAGGATGTTCAAACTGACGCCGGAATAATGAGCCTCAGTCTAAATCCTATCCGGAGTATCGATAAAACCTGGGTTCCGGCCACCTGGGATGAGTACCTGCGTGCCTTAAAAAACTCCTCCCAGGTCAAGTCCAAGGGCTATTATACTCATGGACGAATGCAAGTCGATATGGAACTCCCCATCAGCTTCGATCATGGTCATACCCATGGAATTATCGCCTTAGCCATCAATCTTTATGGCATCCTAAAAGGGATTCCTTTCACGGTGTTAGATAACTGTTCCTTCCGCAAAACCGCAGAGGTCGAATTTCAGCCGGATTTAGCCTATTATGTGGGGTCTCAAGCCACCGCCATCCCCAGTGGGACGGGAATTATCCATCTCGAAACCTATCCAGTCCCCAATTTAGTTGTAGAAGTCGCCAAATCATCCCTCCTTGATGACCGCACCGTCAAGCGAGTTCTCTATGAAGACGTGGGAGTTGCCGAGTATTGGATTGTGGATGTGGAAAGCGCCCAAGTTTTGGCCTATCAAATGAGCGATCGCGGTAGCCTGAGAATTGATAGTTCCCTCATCTTTCCGGGACTGGACATCGCCCTCCTCAATGAAACGCTACAACGCAGCCGTCATCAGGATCAATCCCAGGTGGGGGCTTGGTTAATGGCCCAATTTCAAGGGGCGAGTGAATCGGGAATCCAGCCCACATAAGCCCTCAAGTTGACATCCTCCCACACTAATTCAAAGAATATAGTGTGGGATTCCCACCATCACTGATGAGGTTTCCTCTTTCTGCGACTCGACTTACTTTGAGGAGTTTCCCCACCAAGGCAGAGGTCGATATCTCCAGAGGCGTGAGTTTCCGTATGCCCTACGGTACTTAATCCTAATTCAAGGATATTAATAGCTGCATTGTGGTCTCTGTCAGCAACAAATCCACAATGGGGACAGCGGTGGGTTCTTGTTGATAGAGATTTCTGAATCTTCTCCCCACAGTTAGAGCAATTCTGGCTCGTGTATTGAGGAGGAACAGCAACTGTTGCCACCCCAAACACCTTGCCAAAATACTCCATCCACTGACGGAAGGTTGACCAGGCAGCATCTGAAATAGATTTAGCGAGATTATGGTTCTTCACCATGTTTCGCACTTTCAAGTCTTCATAGGCTACCAAGTCGTTAGACTGGACTACGCACAATGCCGTCTTCACGGCAAAGTCTTTACGTTGCCGACTTACCTTGAGGTGCTTTCTCCCTAATCTATTTCTAGCCTTCTGTCGATTCTTAGACCCTTTCTGGGTCTTAGCCAATCGACGTTGAAGGCGTTTAAGTGCTTTCTCAGACTTTCTTAGGTGTCTGGGATTTTCTACGGTTTGACCATCTGAGTCAGTGTAGAAATGATTTAAGCCAACATCTAAGCCGATTGCAGTTCCCGTTGGTTCTCGCTTCTCTACCCTGTCTTGGTCAATACAGAACTGGACGTAATAGCCATCAGCGCGACGGACTACTCTTACCCGTTTAATCTGCTTTAACTGGTAGAAATGTAAGTCCCGAGTTCCCCACGTCTTGAAGCTGCCAGCCTTAAAACCATCGGTGAAGGTAATCGTTCTTCTATCCTCTGATAGTTTCCAGCCTGATGTCTTATACTCAACTGAATCGCGAGTTTTATACTTCTTGAATTTAGGGAACCCCTTTTTGCCGGAAACCTTTTTCTTGCAGTTATCGTAGAAACGGGCTATAGCTGTCCAAGCCCGTTCTGCTGAGGCTTGACGAGCCATTGAGTTTAGCTTTTTGGCCCAAGGAAATTCCTTGGCTAGAACAGCACAGTAGGCACTCAGTTCATACCTCCCGACTTTTTCTCCCTTGTTATCCATCCAGTATCTCAGGCAACTATTCCTGACAAACCGAGCAGTGCGAATAGCTTCATCTAGCCGTTCGTACTGCTCTTTGGTTCCCCTCAGTTTTGCCTCAAATACTAACATGGGTGACTTAGTTATCTGGTGTGATTATACCATGGGAACTCCCCCGATTCATCTCAGCGTTGAATCAGAGATTACAACGTGAGCTTTCTCGTGGGGGCTAGGTAACCCCACCGATCCGGGGGGGGTCAAGAAAGACCCAACACAAATGAGAGTTAAATGCAATAGCCAACCGTCCAACCCCCCGTAACCCCAGATGTAGCAAGAACTATGTGGCACTTCACGACAGAATAGGGGTTTCAGCCATCGCCTGACCCCCGTAGATGATTATCGATTTAGGATAAATCATAACCTTAGCTAATGTCACAGCGAAAGCCATCCCTTCTGTCAATACCCCCCTAATTCTAACCCTCAAACTTTCCAAACAAACGGACAGTAAACCGATCGCTCCCCCACCAAACAGACCACATAATCCCACACCTGAAGCTCGATCGCCCGCACATACAAAATCGGCTCACCCACTTGGGGATGAGTCACCGAAGTTTGTAACCGCTGTTGCCAAGCGCTCAAAAAACGCTTCAACCCCGCCGGACGGAGATACACCGCACCGCGTACGTCAGCGGGGAAAAAGTCGTCGGGTTGCACTCCCCCTCGATTCAGCAAAGACACCACCACCGAATCCACCAAGGGGGCGCGAAATTCCTCCACCAAATCCGAGACCAAACTGGCATAGCGGGAACTGGGAACATGGAGATTGCCGAAGTGGGGATGTAGGCCCACGGCGCGAACGAGGGAAAAGACGGTTTGATAGAGAAGTGTGTAGCCTAGACTCAGAAGTGCATTCACAGGGTCCGTGGGGGGACGGCGGCTGCGGCGAGAGAAGGTGAAGGGTGGCTGAATGCAACGTCCCAGTCCTCGAAAATAGATGCGAGTTCCCTGGCCTTCACAACCTAGCAAACCTTCGAGGCTGGGGGATTCCAAAGCCCGATCGCGCCAGTCCTTTAATTGAGCGATACAAACGCGAATCTCGGCATCACGACGAGATCGGTTCAACCGTTGCAGCAAAACACGGCAATTGTGGAGTTTTCCCGAGACGATTTGCTGCGCTTGGGTGAGGACGAACTGACGATCGCGCGATCGCTCCACCTGGGCCACCAGGCGTTCAATATCCGGGAGTCCCTCGGCAGACAAACGCCCACAATAGCGTCCGGACTGGGTGAGAAACATCACTGGAATCTGCTGTTGCAAGACTCGATTGACGACAGCATGGGAGAGGGTGCAGCGACCAAACACGACAATATGGCTCAAGCGTTGTAGGGGAAGTGAGACGAGGAGGTTGTCTCCTTGCCAAACTTGCAACTGCTGCTGTTTGAGGCTGAGATAGGTGCCTTGTTCAGCCACATAGAGTGGAATTGTCATAGTGAACGGCGACGGAATCGCCGGGAGTGACAGATAGTTCCTAGCTTCGACTGGCTGATTTGAGTTGTGATTTGAGTTTTTGGGAATAACTCGTCACAGGTTGACTAGGGCCGGCTGTGGTACAACATTGACAACAGCTAATCTTGCTAATCAACTTGCCAATCAACTTGCCAAGGGTATGTCCAAGCGATCGCTCACCATCTCTGCCACTGGACGACGAACGGCAATGGCTCGACTGCAAGGCCGTAATCTCAGTCAGCGAGCCTTTGCCAAGGAACTCGAAATTGCCTACTCAACCGTCAATCATTTTTTCAACGGTATTCCGGTCGATCGCCGTATTTTTAATGAAATCTGCGAATCCTTGGGTTTGGAGTGGGAAGACATCGCGCAAATGCCCGATTTTGGCGAAACTGCTGACGTTCTCGACGAGAAGATAGAGACTGATTCGGACGATTCGATCGCCGAGACGCTCCAACGTAACTCCAATCGAGCGAGAGCGGCGTTGCATCCGTATCTGTTGCAGCCGATTCGACGAGAAGCTCTCGAAAAACGCTGTATCGAGCAAATTTATCAGGGGTTGCGCGAGGGAAAGCGGCGAATCGTGCCAATTCTGGGAGCAGCGGGGTACGGCAAAAGCACCTTGCTAGGGATGCTGTACGATCGCCTGCTGGACGAGGCTCAGCCCCAGGAGTGGGTTGCCCTGGCGCGATGTGACGATCTGATCGAGACGGCAGATCGCTTTGAGGAAGAGTTGGGGGAACGATTGAGCGATCGCCGCGAGTCAGTAACGCAAGTGGTGGAACGGCTGAACGCGCCGGGAGTTTTGCTGCTCGATACGCTGGATTTGATTCTCTCGCCCGCATTGGTTCCGGTGTTTCGCCAAGCCTTGACACGCTGGCTCGAACGGGGGCTGACGGTGGTGTTCACCTGTCGCGATCGCGATTATCGAGATTTCTTTGAGCCGTATCACGAGAGCTTTGCGGGCGTTCGCGATGCGGTTTGTGGAGGCTGTACGGTTCCCGAATTTACGGAAGCGGAAGTGCGGACGGCGGTTTGCTCGTTTCTGGAAACTCAGGCGGGTTACGAAGTGGAGGAACGGCGAGCGGCGTTTGCCGAGAACGTGCTGGCATTGTCTGCCGATCGCGCGTCGCTCCGAGACATTATCGGCAATCCTTTGATGCTGGCGCTGTCCTGCGATTTGTTTGCGGAACTGGGGCGCGTTCCTGAAGATTTAACGGTCGGTCAACTGTATGAAACCTATTGGAACTGGCGCATTGCCCGATCGCGACAGCACGAACCTCAGCTCGGTCGCGTCAAGGTTAAGCTGTGCTTGAATTTGGCAGGACAGCTTTATCGTCAGTCGCGCGATCGCCTACGGGATTTTCTCTACGATACGGACATTGAGTTTGAGGCAACTGCGGGGAATGCTTATCGCGCTCTTCGTAGTGACGGCGTTCTCAAAGATATCGGCAACGGACGCATCGCTTTCTTCCACCAAACTTTTTTGGAGTATGCGATCGCCCGCTGGCTAACGCAGACGGCAGATGGCGAGGTGGCAAAGCAAACGGCGATCGCTCGCATGACGGAGCGCGATCGTCTGCCCTATTATCTTTGGACGATTTTTCGCCAACTGCTGGTTCTGGTGTCTTTTGCGGAGTTTCAGCATCTCAGTGCGGTGTTGCCTCGGGTGGAGCTGCTGTCGTTTCGGGCGCTGGCGCTGGCGGCGATCGCCCGAAACGAGCCGGAAACTGGCAGTGTTTTGGCAGGGTTGTCCGACTGGGCAAACACTCAGGATGGAACCTATCGCGAGACGTTGCTGGTGGTGGCGAACTCAGCGCCTCTCGAACGGGCAGAATTAGCATGGCGACTGGCATTGAGCGTTTTGGAAAACGTGGAAACGGCGTTCGCCAACAAAACGGTAGAACTTTGCAGTTTTTGGTGGCTGAGGCTGCCAAACCAGCATGGCGAACGGCTCGATCGCCTGTTTTCCGCGATTCAAGCTCGGTTTGGCGACAACGAAAACGCCCGCCTCAACCTGTTCGGACAGTTCCTCAGTGCGTTCACGATTGGCGCGTGTCAGCAGGGATATCGCCGACTCGACGACGGGAGTCTGGCGGTGTTGCGGCGGTGGTACGTTGAGGTCGGTTCGAGCGGGCGCAGTCGCATCTGGGAGCTGCACGCCTTGCCTGACACGCCTGATGCCGCTCGGGTGGCGTTTGTGGTGATGGCGACGGCACAGCCGCCGAGCAATTCTTTCGAGGAACGGGATGCGGCGTTGCATCTGCTGGTTTTGACGTTTCCGGCACTGTTGCAGCAGGGCGATACGCCGTTCGGGAGTCGCTGGCGAGACGTGTTGGCGGCTCCGCTACCGGAACGCTGGATGGAATCTGTAGCGGGGGCGCTGGGCAAGTCTTCGGTGGAGGATGCGGCACGATTGCAGGCGTTGTTGGCGTTGGTGTTTGCCGAACGGGGCAACCCTCGACGGGCAATTTTGGCGTTGGAATATGCCATTGAGTTTGGCGGTGGAGAAGCTGTGGCAGCGGCGATGCGTCAGTGGAGCGCCGCTGAGATTCAGGCAAGCCGATTGTCCAGTGTGGCGGGGCTTCTGGCGGAGCTGACGGGCTGCAATGCGGGCGCTAAACTGCTGTTGCTGGCATGGATCGCGCCACGATTGGGCGATCGCCCGTTTGAGTTGATTCCGGCTTGCGATCGCCTGGTTGGAGAGACGGCAAGTTTGAGCGATCGCTGGGGGCAATTGCTGATGGAGGTGTTGCCGACGCTACCGGAGAAGTTGCTGGCGCGAGTGTTGAAGAAAATGGAACTTGTGCCAGCGGCGATCGTTCCCTGGCTGGCGCAGGTGACGTTGAAGGAAGGGCGGTTGCTGCGAGTGAAGGGCGATCGCGCTTTGGCAGAAACCCATCTCGAAGATGACGCGCCGCTCCATCGTCTGTTGGCGGCTTGCGGCGATCCGTCCCGAGAGGTGGCGCTGACGGCATCTTGGGCGGTGCTGGCGGTGGCTGAGCGTCGGGGAGTGGCGCTACCGCTGCTGGCTTCTGGACTGAGTTCGTCGCTGGTGGGGGTGCGGCAAAACCTGCTGGCAGCGGCGGTGGAAGGTTTGAAGGCGGGTTATGGCACGCAGGCGGAGGTCTTGGATTTGTTCCGGCAGGTGCGCGACGAGCGGAAGCCGGAGGTGTGCCAGATGGTGTTTCAGTTGCTGGAAACGTTGGTGTATCGGGCGCAGCAGCAGCGTGAGACGGTGGATTTGGCGGTGGTTGAGGCGGTGTTGGAAACGGTCGATCGCCTGGTGGAAGACCCCAACCTGGCGACCCAGGTGGCACGCCCTGCGTTTTTCGCGCTCAATCGTTTGACGATGCAGGAGCAGTCGCAGTGGATATTGCCGTTGCAGGTGCGGACGCGGCGTTTGTTTCAGGTGGTGGATATTAAGCGGAAAATCGATCGCACGGTGATGACGGGATTGTTGGTGCAGTTGGGAAAATACGACCCGGATTTTTTGAGACGGTTAGTGCTTGAGGACTGTTTGAATTCTGAGTCACCGCTTGCTGTTGCAAATCAGGTGGCGTTGGTGGTGGCAGTTGCTAAGGAACGTGGGGTGTCTTCGGAGTTATTGGATGCGTTGCTGGATTTTTCGGAAACGCCCGATTTGGTGAAGGCACGTATTCTCCGAGAGCGGGGTTTGTAAGGGTTTAGCCTGGGTTAGGAAGCCTCGGAAGTCCTCAAAATTATAGAAGCTATTCAGATAGGAAACGCCCAATTTGGTTTCACCAAATTGGGCGTTTCCATTCATTCCGTTTCCGAAGAAACGATTAGCGGCAACTAGTTTTTAGCTGAATAATTAGAGAAGGTTGATGTTTCCATTCATTCCGTTTCCGAAGAAACGATTAGCTTTGATTACTCTATCGATTTCCGTTATTATCAACGGAATGGTTTCCATTCATTCCGTTTCCGAAGAAACGATTAGGCGCATCCTCGTTCGGTACCGCAACCCAGCCAACCCGAGTCATGTTTCCATTCATTCCGTTTCCGAAGAAACGATTAGTCGTTTCCTATTTCGATGTCCGTTTTCCGGACTTACAAAGTTTCCATTCATTCCGTTTCCGAAGAAACGATTAGAGCAGTTGAGTGAGAACAACCAATACCTCCTCCAAGCCAGTTTCCATTCATTCCGTTTCCGAAGAAACGATTAGTTGTTGTGGTTTCATCCGAGTTCGGTAAAGAAAAGAGGGTTTCCATTCATTCCGTTTCCGAAGAAACGATTAGGGCTTTTCTTCAAGCCTCAAATTCGTTCTGCTTCCGTTTGTTTCCATTCATTCCGTTTCCGAAGAAACGATTAGTTTGGAAGATTTAGTCAATTTCCGTGATGCCGAGAAGGAGTTTCCATTCATTCCGTTTCCGAAGAAACGATTAGTTTCTTCAAGCCTCAAATTCGTTCTGCTTTCCATTGTTTCCATTCATTCCGTTTCCGAAGAAACGATTAGTCGTTACATCCCCACAAATGGGGGACGGTTGCAGTTTTCGGTTTCCATTCATTCCGTTTCCGAAGAAACGATTAGC
>LSZA01000089.1 GCA_001637315.1 Phormidium willei BDU 130791
TTGCCTTTTTCTTCCCTGTTCCCTGTTCCGGTGTTCCCTTCCCCCCTAAAGCCTGACCAAAACAACAGTGATATTATCCCGTCCGCCTTGTGCCTTTGCCGCCTCGATCAGACGGGTGGCCGCGTCGTCACAATCGTTGCTGGCGGTGAGTTCTTCAGCGATGCGATCGTCGGTGAGTTCCTCACTGAGTCCATCGCTACAGAGGAGAAACTGATCGCCTGGGGTGACATCAAGACAGCGAATCTCTAACTCGCCCATATCTTCGCGGCCGAGACATTGAGATAACACATGTCGCCAGGGGTGATCTCGGGCTTCATCTGCCGGCAAGACTCCCGCTTTGATGGCTTGAGCGACCCAGGTATCATCTTCAGTGAGTTGTTCAAGAGTGCCATTGCGCAAGCGATAAATCCGAGAATCTCCCAAATTGGCGCACCATACCTGAGCAATATCTCCATCGGGTCCCGGTTGCAGCAGAATCGCGACGGCTGTGGTCCCCATATCGGCATTTTCAGGATGAACCACCTGATCCTCCATGATGGCCGTGTTCGCGCCGATAAAGGCGGTTCTTAGAAGCGTCTCGGGTGTATCGTCTTGGTCATAGCCCACTTCAAGATGATGACAGATAGCATCTTTGGCAATGCGACTGGCGTCTTGACCAGCGGCATGACCCCCCATGCCATCGGCGACAATAAAAAAGCGGCCAGCTTCATCGATGTGGTAAGCGTCTTGGTTGACGGCCCGGATTAGACCTTTATCACTCTGGCCGGCAAAGGCTGGTTTCATACCTGAGAATTATAACGTTGCGGGTGAGTGGCTAATCAGAAGCGATCAGCTCGGTTGATACGCGCCATGAGTCGAAGTAGGGCTAAGGCAAAGGCGATCGCCAACAGGGCAGCACCTCCAGCTAACCAGACTTCTCCACTGACTACTAGAATCGTAGCGGACAACGTCAACGCACTGACGAGGAGGGTATAATTCGTTGTCATTTGCATGTTACTCATCCGTCGCAGTAGGCGATCGGTTTCCGTCGCCCGCACTCGCACCCGCACATCGCCCCGTTCTAGTTTCTCTAGGCTATCCTCAATACGCCGAGGTAAGCCTAACGCGGTTGAACTCACTTCACTAGCCTGACGACCGAGTTCTGAGAGAATGCCATTACCATAGTCTTCTCGTCCTTGGTTCATAAGATCAAACGCGAACGGTTTCGCCACCTCCATAAAATTAAAGTCGGGATCGAGACCTTTGCCAACTCCTTCTAGGGTCGAGAAGGCCCGCATCACAAAGGTAAAAGTTGCTGGAAAACGGAACGGCTGATCATAGGCAATTTCGTAGAGATCATCGGTAATCGCTTCGACGGATTGCTCTTCAAAGGGCTTATCCATGAGGTTGTCGAGGATATATTGGATCGATCGCCGCACGGGGCCAACATCCTGCATTGGGGCCAACGCTTCTACGGCAATCAGGGCTTGCACGACGCGATCGCTATCCCGTTGGGCGACACCAAAAAACAACTCCATCAGCTTCTGACGCAGATTAGAGGTAATTTGCCCCATCATGCCGAAATCGTAGAAAATCAAGGCACCATCTGGGCTAACGGCTAAATTTCCGGGATGGGGATCCGCATGGAAGAAGCCGTGATCGAGGAGTTGATTGAGATAGGCGATCGCCCCAAGACTAGCTAAATGTTTACGATCCAAGCCAGCCGCTTCGAGGGCCTCATAATGGCTAATTTTAATCCCTGGACGATATTCGAGAGTCAGCACCCGCGCCGAGGTGTAGCGCCAATAGACGCGCGGCACTCGTACCCAGTCAACGCCCCGAAAGTTGCGACGAAAGGTGTCTGCGTTACGTCCTTCGTTGAGATAATCAATCTCAAGATAGAGAATGCGGCAGCATTCGTCATAAATGCCCATCCAATCACGCCCTTTGCCCCATTTGGAGTGGTTTTGCAGATAGAGCGCAACCCCCCGAGCAATGCCGAGGTCGATGTCAAACAGTCGCTTGAGTCCGGGCCGTTGGACTTTCACGACAATTTCTTCGCCACTCTTGAGTTGAGCCTTATGAACTTGTCCCAAACTAGCGGCAGCTAGGGGAACCGGGTCAAAATAGCGATAGAGTTCCTGAGCGGGTTTGCCAAAGTCTTCCTGAATAATCTCGTAGGCCAACTCGGAACTAAACGCCGGAACTCGATCTTGAAGCTTTGAGAGTTCTTCGACATACTCAGCCGGGAAAATATCCGATCGCGTCGAAAACAGTTGTCCGAGCTTAATAAACGTTGGACCAAGTTGCAGGAACGTTTCACGAATCCAGATCGCCAAGCGGCGACGACGGGCCGCGAGTTTGGCATCACTGTAGCCTCCCCAATAACTCCATTTACGGTCATTGAGCCAGAGTTCAAACAGAAAGCGACCCACAAACGACCAGATCTCGATGCGGCGACGGTTGCGGGAGTAGTTGGGCCGGTTCCAGCGATAGGATGAAGCGGTTGGGATAAAAGAGCGATCGCCCGGCGTAGTGATGTGATGATCACTCAAAGAGCGATCCGTTCGTGGCGATCGCTCAGGGTGGGTCGATTGGGGCAAGGAGTCCTCAGACAGAGCAGACACTCGACGTTCTCGATGAAGTTGGCGGGTAGATGGGGAGGGGGAATCGGTGGCGTTAGTCGTTGCCACTGGTATTACGGTAGCGTTGTAACTCGGACCGTAACTGGGCAATTTCAGCACGCAAGCCATCAATCAAGGCTTGCAAGTCCTGATCCGTTGACACGGCACGACTACTGCTAGAAGAGCCAGAGGAGCTGCGATCCGACTCAACCCGCTCGGCCCGTTCAACCACTCGCTCGGAGAACTGACGCAGGTTCTCGCGCTGTTCAGCATCAAACTGACCAAAGGCACTGAGAGAGTTAGAGATTGTCCGCTCTAGGACGGCGCCGATTTCTTCTGCGAGGATACGACCGACGAAAAAGGCGTGAACCGGGGATTTACTCATGTGTGGGTTTGATTATTAAGCTTCCTTAACAAAATTATAGCAGTTCTCTTGGGTTGGGGAAGGTTAAGAGAGGCAAGAGGCAAGAGGCAAGAGAGATAACCCACACCACCCTCGGGGCCTCCCTCTCAAGAGGGGAACCTTTAGGGGGGGCCAGACATCCCATCGGGGCATATCGTTTGTGGGCATGATGTCCTGAGTGACCGGGTTGTCGAGGACTCATCATAGACCTTGCTCAGACAAACTTGGCCCAGACAGACCTAGGAGGGAGACGTTAACCCTTTGTGATACTCGCGGTTCCAGGAGTCCTCTCGGGAGGGGGGCATAAGTTTTGCATCAGACTCACGCTCTCCGGTGTGGTCTTGCCCCCAAGGGCGTTCTAACGACTCCGGTACCGGCTCAGACCAGATGGGTTCATCCGTTGTCCGTTCTTCGGTAAACGTCTTATCCGAGAGCAGGGAGTCATCATCGGGGTAGGAATCCTCATCGGGATACCCATCGTCATAGCCATTGCTGTTGTAATCGTTGTAGCTAGTCCGATTAGAGTCTTGATAGGTATCGGTATATGTCTCTGGCTGATGGTCTCGAACCGACTCAGAACTTGAATTCGACCAGGAGGAGCCATTATTTCGAGCGGGTCGATCCTCTTGCCAGGGGTTGCCGGTGTATTCAGCATCAGGAGCGGGCTGAATTGGAGTCCAGGCATCCACTTCCAGGATGGGATCGTCGGACTCCTGATGGCTCAAACCATGAGGTCTTTGGCGTAGGCGAGGAGCATCAGCGGCTCTGGGTTGGGTCTCGGATGGCTCGACTGGCTCGGACTGAGGCACACTACTCATGGCACTGCGAAAGTTCATCATGGCAGCGGCCCCGCCGATGGCGGCCACGATAGAAGTGGTGGCAAATAGAGCGGGAACCCAAGGCCGTTGGAAAATTGGCCGAACCTCCGTTGACTCTGAAGGAGGAGTGAGATGGCTCGCTGGTGCAAGTTGAGGACGTTTGGCGTTGGGGGTGACGAGACCTGTGGCATCAGGTAACCCAGCACGCCAGTCACGAATGGTGGCTGGACGGGTTTCAGGATTGAGATCGAGTCCTCGGACGATCGCCTCTTCTAAGGCGTCTCCTAAGGGACTGCCGTCACTGAGAGGGGAGAGGGGAACGCGATCGCGTAGGGGAGCGCTAGCCGGCGGTTGGCCCGTGAGCAGGTAGTAACCGGTAGCGGCTAGGGAATAGACATCGGTGGCGGGGCTGGAGGGGGCACCACTGTACTGTTCTGGGGCGGCATAACCCGGTGAGAGTAAGCCGCTGTAGGTTTGCCCGGCTCCGGTGGTTAAATCTCGGGTTAATCCCACTTCAATCAAGACAAGGCGATCGCTCCCTGAAACCTGCAAACCATGTTCGGGTTTCAGATCCCGGTGCAATAGCCCCTGATAATGCAGGGCCTCAACCGCTGTGGCCAATTGTTGCAGATCGGTCAAGGCGGCCTGGGGCGATCGCCGTCCCTGACGGTCAACGAGATCTTTGAGGCTAGTTCCGGAAATATAGTCAAGTACCAGAAAAGGCTGGCCCTGTTCTTCAAATAAGTCCAACACCCGAGGGACGTTGGGATGTTGACAACGGGCTAACTGTCGCGCCTGCTCCACAAATTGGCGAGCAAATTCATTCCGGTTAGGATGGCTCAAAAGGCTATCTCCAAGGCTTTTGAGAATCACGGGTTGCCAGAGTTGACCGTGGGTCGCCCGATAGGTTGCCCCGAAATAGCCCTGACCGAGTGTGGCTTCGATGGCATATTTCCCGTTATTTAGGAGAGTTCCTGCCCGAACATTCATAAATTGAAATGTAAAGTTTTTCCCATGCTAATGTCTTTTGACCATTTATCCCAGATGTTCTAGATCTCAGTTCGAGATCCAACCGAGATCAATTGTCAAAGCTCCCTGACCTATTGGCGTGCTGGACTCGGCTGGGGGTGAGGCTTCGAGATGGCGATCGCCCAACTCTGCCCTACTTTAGGGGACTGAAGTTTCCCCGCTGCCATACTCGACCCTGGACGGCTCATTGAATCCGGAAAGAATGGGGCCGAACCTGAATCTGCCCCTGTTCATCGAGGGAAAATTCGGGCAAGTTGACGGTATACAGGTGTAAACAGCCCTGGCCCTTCAACTCAATTAACTGGCGTTTGATCTCGGCGATGGCCCCATTTAACTCAGCGACCCCTTGACGAGCCTGAAGCGTCTGTTCCTGACGGCGTTCGGCTTCAGCCAAGGTCGCTTCTAGGGTATCGAGTTGATCGGCTTTCTCATGAATTTGCTCTTGCGTCCAGGCGATCGCCACCTCTAAGCCCTCGAGTTTCGCCTTCCACTCATAGCGAGCCAAGGCCGCTTGAGTCGCAGAGGCTAACAGAGTCTCAGGGGAGGTTCCCTGGGGTTTCTCGGGGGGCTTTTGAGCCTGGGCTTGGGCCTCTTCAAGTTGAGGCACAAGACGGCTAAGATGTTCTTGCAGCGATTGCAGTTCAATTGTCAACTCCTCTTGACGGGAGAGGAGATCGCTGACGGAGGCTTCATTATCTAGAGACATGGTCGGTTCCAAATCAGGCTGAGCAGAAAATTTAGCGGAAAATGGCGTTATTGGTGTCAAGTCCATTGAAATCAATCCTGAACAATTTCGGCAACAGGTCGGGCTTCAGGTTATGCTGGCAGATAATAGGTGCATCGACAATTTCGGTCGTTTGCAACCCCACAGACGGGAATCAGGGAAACAACACGAGGGATTGATGGAGCTAGAAGTTGCTTACCAACGCTGCCTGGACAGCCTAGTCGGCTCAATTTCGGAACTGGCGGCCCCCCCACCGATGGAGGAAATCGAACCCATCGCGTCATTGATCGTACAAGCGATGACGGGACAATGGCGGTATTTCCATACGCCATCCCATATTTTTGAGGTTGGAGGGTCGAGTGACCCCATTGAAGTCTTGTCGGCACTGTTTCATGATTTAGTGTACGTTCAAGTCGATTCAGGCATTAACCTCAACGTTAGCCGTTATATCTCCCCCTACATCGAGGAACTCAACGGTAAGTTATCGATTCTGCCAGCTAGCTTGCTTCCCGACGACAGAAGTTTCCTGATGGTCTTGTCGGTGTTTGGTTTTGTTCCTGAACAAGTTCTCGATCCCTTCCGAGGACAAAATGAGTTTCTCAGTGCGGTCATTGCCAGCAAAGCCCTAGAACCGTTCTTATCCCTGGGAGATCTGGTACGAATCGCCGCTTGCATCGAGGCAACAATTCCCTTTAGAGGCGTCTCGGCCGAGGGATGGACCGCCAGCGATCGCCTCGAACAGAATCTCTACCGCACGCGCGAACAGTTTGACCTCGATTGGCAAGATGACGAGATCTACGACGCCGTGAAACGGGCCGTACGGTTAGCCAATCGGGATGTGGAAAACTTCGCCCTCCCCAACTCGGCTGAATTTTTAGATAACACCTGGAATCTCCTCCCGGAAACCAATCATGAACTCATTAGCGCCAATTCCTATACAGTACGGGGCTATCGGCGTTCAATTCAGAAAATGGAAGGGTTCATCAACTTCCTGAAGCCGGAAGTGGTGTTTAGTCAGTATCGCGGTGAACCCGATGATGACACCTACGCCGGTTTAGTCGAACGCACGCGCAAAAACCTGGAAACCGCTCAGTTGTACCTGGGGGTGAAACTGATTACCATCGCCGTCCTCGAAGCCCTCTCCTATCGCCTTGGGCGCAATGTGCATATTTCGACGATGATGGGTGAGTTTCCCGAAGTTGGGGTCAAAACTCCGGCCTTGGCTGAGTTCTTGCCCCATCTGTCCAATGACTGTCCCCCCTCGACGCAACGGGAAGCTGAAGTCCTACAACTGCTCAGCCAAGGTCGAACTCGTGAGTCGGCTTACGATTTGAAAAATTCTCCCTTAGCGACGTTTATCATCGAATCGGTCGGCTTTGATTGTGTCACGGAGTTGTTGGCGGCCTCTAAGGAATTTCTCAAGGGAGAGTTGCCCGCTGAACACTTCTTACAACACCGCTTTCTGCGCCAAGGACGCGTGGATGTGGTGCAAATCATTACTCAAGGGGTGTTAGAACTGGCTAAACATCGCGCTAACTTGCTCAAGGGCAACCAAGCGGTTCAAGTTTAAGCCCTGGTTCAGTCTGAGGGTGGCCCTGAGATGGCCCCGCTCTAGGATAGAATTCTCTCATCTGGCGATCGCCGAGTTAGACCCGAGGCCATCGCCCCTCCCCTGTTCGCCAATTCCCTGTTATCCACCTGAATGCTTCATCCGTTTACTGTCACCGTCCCGGCTACTACGGCAAACCTCGGACCCGGTTTCGACTGTTTAGGGGCGGCGCTGTCGTTATACAATCGCTTTTCGTTTTTGCCTGCTGATGGGCCTGGGGATCAGGCTGGCTCACGGTCTGGGCTCAAGATTTCTGTGCGAGGTGAGGAGGCGGCACGGGTGGCAACGGGGGCAGAAAATTTGGTTTATCAGGTCTTTTGTCAGTTATTTAAGTCCCTCGGACAAACGCCACCGAGTCTAACCCTAGAGATTGAGTTGGGAGTCCCGTTAGCCCGAGGCTTGGGCAGTTCCGCCACGGCGATCGTCGGTGGGCTTCTCGGTGCGAATCATTGGGCAGGTAATCCCCTGAGTCCTCAAGCATTGATGCGTATGGCGATTGACCTCGAAGGCCATCCCGATAATGTGGTTCCGGCTCTGTTGGGAGGCTGTCAGTTGGCGGCCAGTGATGACCAGGATTGGCTACATTGTGCGATCGCCTGGGATTCGGATATTGTCCCGGTTGTGGCGATTCCCCATTTTGAACTTTCGACGGCGGCGGCTCGACAAGTTCTGCCCCAGGACTATTGCCGCGCCGATGTGGTCTTTAATACGGCTCATTTGGCTCTGTTGGTGAAAGGCCTCGAAACCGGAGATGGCGATCGCCTACGGGTCGGAATGCAGGATCGAGTCCATCAACCCTATCGTAAGCAGTTGATTCCCGGGTATGGGAGGGTTCAGGAGGCGGCAATCAAGGCGGGGGCTTATGGGTTGGCCATTAGTGGTGCTGGACCTACGCTACTGGCGTTAGCCTCGACGGCGACGGCTTCGACGGTGGTGGCAGCGATGGAACAGGCCTGGCAGACGCAAAAAACGCCGGTTACGGTGCGATCGCTCGAGTTAGATCGCCACGGGGCCACCATTCGTCAATCCGTGGACTAGGGCACCCGAGGTGGTGCGATAGCCTAGAAGGGAGGTTAACAGAATCGGGAGTATTGGGAGATGTCCCCATGCAAATTTACTTAGACCATAGCGCCACGACACCAACACGCCCAGAAGCGATTGAGGCGATGATGCAGTCACTGAACCAGGCGTGGGGCAATCCTTCAAGTCTTCATCATTGGGGAGAAACGGCGGCGACAGCGTTGGAAACGGCTCGATTTCAGGTGGCCGATCTCATCGCCGCTCCCCCGGAATCGATCATTTTTACCAGTGGTGGCACTGAGGCGAATAATCTGGCGCTGATGGGGGTGACGCAACGGCTTGAGCAACCCGGACATCTGATTATTTCGAGTGTTGAACATGCGGCGATCGCCCAACCGGCTCGGCAGTTAGAACGCCAAGGATGGCAGGTGACGTATTTGCCGGTGAATGGGCAAGGACGGGTTGATCCGCAAGGGTTAGAGGCGGCCATTGGCCCTGAGACGCGCTTGATCTCGGTCATTTATGGACAAAGTGAGGTTGGAACCCTGCAACCTATTGAAGCCCTGGCGGCCATTGCGGGCCAGCATGGGGTCTTGTTCCATACCGATGCCGTTCAAGTGGCAGGACGATTGCCCCTGGATGTGGCGGCGTTGGGGGTTGATTTGTTATCTCTGTCGAGTCATAAGCTCTATGGCCCCAAAGGGGCAGGGGCGTTGTATGTTCGTCCGGGAGTGTCTCTAGCACCTCTGTTGGCCGGGGGTGGACAGGAGGCGGGGCGGCGATCGGGGACCGAGGCGGTTGCCAATCTTGTTGGCTTTGGGGTAGCGGCGACGTTGGCCAAGGCGGAATTGGCGGGTGAGGCGCGGCGGTTGGCAGGGTTACGCGATCGCCTCTTTGAGCAATTGGCGGGGGTTTGGAGTTTACAGGTGAGCGGCGATCGCCAACATCGTTTACCCCATCATGTCAGTTTCTTGGTGGACTTGGATGATGCTCAAGGGAAACCCGTCACGGGCAAAGCCTTAGTGCGACAGTTAAATCTGGCAGGAATCGCCATCAGTTCTGGCTCAGCTTGTCATAGCGGTAAATTGGCCCCTAGCCCAATTCTGCTGGCGATGGGCTATCCTGAACGCCTGGCTCGGGCGGGGATTCGTCTAACGTTGGGGCGAGAGACAACTGAGGCGGATATTGATTGGACGGCGATGGTCTTAAAACAGTTTTTGATGCGCCAATTCCTCTGATGAATGACTCTCGAACTCGTCTCTGGTGACAATCAACGCCAAGTCCCGATGAGGATAAACGGAGACCAAACCCCAGGGTGATTATAGGCAAAACTGTCAATGGCATTTTTCTGAGCCGCTTGTAGGGCTTGAGCTTTGGTTACGCCTGGTTTTTGGAGTTCTTGGTAGAAATTTTCAATCAGAGAAACTGTGGCTTCATCGTTAATGAACCAGAGACTGGCTAGGGCGGTTTTGGCTCCGGCTCGTACGGCAACCCCGGCAATCCCTAGGGCAGAGCGGTTGTCTCCGGCGGCCGTTTGGCAGGCGCTCAGGACCAGTAATTCTAGGGGTTGTAGACTATTGCCTGAACGCCGTCGCGATCGCAGTAGTTGATCCATCGCTTCAATGGTAATGCGATGGTCAAAGGCAAGCAAAAAGGTACTATTGGCATCAACTCCGAATTGACCGTGGGTGGCCAGATGGACAATTGAATAACTACGTTCAGTCAGTTCTTGTTCTAAGTTCGCGATCGTAAAGTCTGCATCCATTAACGTCAAGCCTCCCATCAAAGCTTGGACGGCTTTGACTTCCTCTTCTACATTTTTTAAAGCTGCAAAAGGAGGAATTTCAACGGTCAATCCTGCGATTAAAAGGTTGTTTTCACGACGATTAAAGTCCCCAGTTGTAGTTAAACGTAAACTCGGAGTAGTCGCCAACGCATAAGATTCCACCAAAAAATTCTCGCCATCATAGAGAGCCGCAACTGGCGTTTTACGTAATACTCCATCTTGAATAAAAACCAAAGTTTCCGGGGCGATCGCCTCTAATTTTTCCTCTAAGGGACGAATCAACCAATCGTAGAGTCGCTGGGCAGGACGTAGATATTCATTAGTTCCTCGCTTTTCGAGTAAATCCCGAAAGTTGTCTACCTCATCTTGCAACTCATCACCGGCGTGAGCAACCTGATAACTGGTCAGGGTTCCATCGGCTTCTTGTAAGATTAAGACCGTTGAATCTGACAAGAGAATGCTATAAATAATAACAGCACTTGCATCGGTTAATTGTCCATTATCCTGGACAACAGTCCGAGCAATTTCAACACAATCATCCCCAAAAAAGTTGCGAAGTTCCGCCAGCTTAAGACGCTCCAAGATATCGAGAGATTCCTTAAGTTTTGCTTGCGTATTTCCGGGTGTTTCTGATTTGAGGAGTAGCCCAATCAATTCACGATAAACAGGTTCAACCGTATCACGAAATTCAAATTGTAGATCGCGGCTGGTCGTAATCAAATCTCCTCGTAGATTGTCTAAACTCCGGGTTGCGGCGCGATATTGCTCCAGAGCCAAGTGGAGTTGGTTGGTTGTGTTATAAATGCGGGCCGCTTGCCATTGCCAACGATAGAGACTATCAAAAGCCGAAATTTCTTGAGCCGTGAATTGGGCCTGTTGAGTCAGCCGGAGGGCAATCTCATACTGTTGATGCTGTTCATAGAGTTGGCCGAGCGTTCCGAGGGCGAAGGATTCGGCCCGAGGATCGCCAATTGAACGGGAGGTTTGGATGGCTCTTTCGAGGAGAGATTGAGCGTGGCTGGTGCGGGAGGGCGGTTGCTCTTGAGCGAGGTAGATCAGAGCAAAGATCTGATCTCGTGAGGCGGGTAAGGGAGATAAAAGCTCTTCAATGGTGTCTCGGAGGCTGTCTAAGCGCTCTTGGCGTTCAGAGAAGAACTCTTGTAGGAGACGGTGAGCATTGAGGAGACTGCGGATTTGGCTAACGCCTCCCACTTGTTCCCCCAGGCTGAGACTTTGGCTGAGGAGACGATCTACGGCTTGGCGATCGTGTTCAAATTGGGCGTTCGCTTCTTCGGCTTTGACCTCCTCGCCTTCCTCACGGGCCACTTGTTCTTGGTAGCGAGCGCGACGAGCTCGGAAACTATGGGTGTTGGCGAGGTTACTCAGGGCCGTGACGATCGCTTGAGGCTGCTCTAAGGCTTGAGCATAACGGAGGCTAGTTTCATGGGCGTCGATCGCCTCTCGATAGCGGCCGAGGGCAGAATAGGCGTTTCCCAAGGCTCCTTGAGCGGCGAGTTCACTGGCGCGATCGCCGTCGAGGACGATGAGGGCCTCTTGCAGTAAGTCAACGGCCCGCTGATGCTGTCCCATTGCATCATACAGTTGGGCTTGTTCGACCTGGATTTGGGCTTGTTGGACGCGAGCCGATTCCTGTAACGGAGCATTGGGGTCCGCTTGCATCAGTTCTAAGACTCGATCCCAATGAAATAGGGCGACATTCGGGGCGCTACCGAGTCGTTGATAGGCGTTGGCTAAGTTACGGTGCAAGAGTCGCTGATGCTCGCGGTTTTGAGTTTGCTCTAATGCGGTTTCCCAGACGGCGATCGCTTGGACATACTCTCCCCGTTGATAGTAGTCTAAGCCGGGGTCAGTGACCGTCTCGCGGTTGTCTTCGACAGCCATCAGAAGAGGTTCCCTAAGGGGGTCGTGATAGGACAAGGCCGGTGACGGGGCCGGTGACGGGGGGTGTGAGAGTGCTGGCTGTTTTAGAGTGAGCCAAAAACTTCCCACACCGAGAATTAGCCAGAGAATACAAGCTTTAAAGGCATTTGTCATTGATGGTTGAGTCTTGCTGAACGCGGCCGGGACATGAATCAAGACCCCTCTCGTGAGAAGGGGTCTTCAGTCATCGCATTCATTCTAACTCTGCAAGATTGGGAATGGTTGACGGTACTCAGGTTTCTGCTTGGTTCGGGATAGGGGAGTTGTACATGAGCAATTTATTGTGTGTTTAATAAATATCTCATGAGAGTTTTGAGTCATATTTCAAGGGTTACTTATGATGGTACAATCCGAGCATCTTGATGGGAAACGCCACCTGAATGTACAAGATTGTCATTATGGTAACTTTATCCCAACTCAGATTTATAGACGGTGTTTCTACGATTAAATTTGTATTACTTGCTACATTGTTTACTCTATCCTTGAGCTATTATGGTCAACTTTTTGGGCGTTAAAATCTCCAATCGCAGGATGATTCTGACACTAGGAATTGCGGCGATTCTTTATCTGGTTTTAACCTTTAATTTAAGTTTCTTAACCCTATCTGCAAATGTGGGAGCACCGGTTTGGGTGGGAACGGGAATGGCGATCGCCATCCTAGCTATTTGGGGCAATCAAGCCTGGCCTGGACTGGTGCTTGGAGTATTATTATTTAACAGTCATCGTTACCTAACATTATCAGAACAGTCGCTACTTTGGACGATGATGATTGTCATCCAACTGTTGGAATTTTGGTTAGGGATTAACCTACTACGTCGCTATAGCCGCTGTTCCCCTGGATTTCAAAGTTTGCGGGATGTGTTGGTATTCATTGGTGTCGTTGCAACCATTCCCGCTGGGGTGAGTGCGACGTTAGCTACGGCGACGTTAACGGTTCTCGGAGAAATTCCTCGGGAAGACATTTTATCTCTATGGAAAACCTGGTTTACCAGTAATGGGACCGGAATTTTAGTCATTACCCCGCTGATCTTATCTTGGAGCGATCGCCGCACGGCGCAACAGTACTTACTCCGGGATAAACTTGAGCTAGGTGTTGTTAGCCTTCTAGCGGTAGCGATCGCCTATATTGCCTTTTTTCAAGACTATCCTATTGAATATAGCCTCTTACCCTTACTCGGCTGGATTGCCTTTCGTTTCGGTTGGCGAGAGGTGACAAGTCTTGTTACCGTAATTACGACCATTGCCATTATTGGCACAGCTCAAGGAGTGGGAACTTTTGCTCGTCCTTCTGTAGCATTTTCTTTGGTTCTTCTACAGTCTTTTATTAGTGTTATCGCCTTAACCACTCTTGTATTTTGCGCCGTTTTACAAGAGCGCCAACTTGCTCAACAGCAGCTTAAACAGTATAACCAAGAACTCGAAAAACGAGTCGCCGAACGAACCGCATCCTTGATAGAAAGTCAGCTCGACTTATCTCGTCAACAAACTTTTTTACGAAATGTTATTGATACTAATCCCAGTTTAATTGACGTGCGAGATGTTCAGAATCGCTTTGTTTTAGCCAACCGCAGTCTGGCTGAGTTCTATGGAACCTCCGTTGAGAATCTGATTGGCTCAATACCAAACTCGGTTGATGATAACATCAGAGCGATCGCAGACCCGCTTCAGTCATCAGCAAGCCAGTCTAACGCCAATTTGACAAGCTTTTCGCATGATCCGATATTGGCAGATGTTCGCGCATATGAACAAGTTTTGACCAATGCGCAAGGAGAAGATCGCTGGTTTTATTGTTTAGAAAAACCCCTCATTGTTAGGATATCTGAACATGAAACAGCACGATATCTCTTAAGTGTTGCCACAGACATCAGCGATCGCAAAGTTGCCGAACAAGCCCTCGAACAAGCCCGAGAAGCGGCGGATCTCGCTAACCGAGCTAAAAGTGAATTTCTGGCTAATATGAGTCATGAATTGCGAACGCCCCTCAATGGCATTCTGGGTTACGCGCAAATCCTTAAACGAAATCCTCATTGCGAGGAACAACATCAAGGCATCACAATCATTCATCAATGTGGCTCTCATTTACTCACCCTAATCAATGATATTCTCGACCTATCCAAAATTGAAGCTCGCAAAACAGAACTTCATCCTTTAGAATTTCACTTCCCGGCATTCTTAACGGCTGTATCAGAAATTTGTCAAATCAAAGCGGCACCGAAAGGGTTAAGCTGGAACTATCAGGTCATAACACCAATTCCCGAGGCGATTTATGCTGATGAAAAACGCTTGCGTCAGGTTCTGATTAATCTGTTAGGTAATGCCGTTAAATATACTGAAAGCGGTGACGTCACCTTTGAGGTGGCTGTGATTGAGCATTTAGAGCAGAAGGTCAAACTTCGCTTTAAAATTCAGGATACGGGGGTGGGGATGAGCCAGGAACAACTTGACCGCATCTTTGAGCCATTTGAACAAGTGGGTAAGGCATCAAAAATGGCCGAGGGAACTGGATTAGGTTTGGCCATTTCTCAGAAGATTGTGCGATTGATGGGGAGTGAGATTCAGGTTCAGAGTCAGGTGAATCAAGGGAGTACCTTTTTCTTTGATCTAGTTGTACCGTTAGCGCAAGAATGGTCAGTACAATCTCTGGCACGATATGGTCATATTCTGGGCTATGCGGGTCGACAACAGACAATTTTGGTGGTTGATGATAAGTCAGAAAATTGCGGTGTGATCCAACAGTTGTTAGAACCGTTGGGATTTCGGGTATTGGTGGCGACAGACGGAAACGAGGGATACGATCGCACCTTAGAAGTCCAGCCAGACTTGATTGTGACGGATTTAGTGATGCCCGTCGAGGATGGGTTTCATTTCATTGAGCGACTACGACAGAATGCTGAGTTTGCCGAGATTCCCATTATTGTCTCCTCCGCCAGTGTTTTTGATGAGGACCGCGATCGCAGTTTGCGGTTTGGCGGGACCGCGTTTTTGCCCAAACCCGTTCAGGCGGAGGAACTGTTAGATCTGTTGCAACAGCTTTTAGCACTCGATTGGCAATATGCGGCGACTCCTTCTGCAAAAACGCCCACTCAGCCTCAGTCGATTTCGCCTCAACCGAGTTCAGAGGATCATGAGGATGGTGTGAAGGATCTCACGCTTCCCAATGCCGATGTGTTGGGGCAACTCTTAGACTGGGCAAAACGGGGCAATCTCAATCGGATTCGTCGTTGGTCCCGAGAGGCCGTCAGCCAAAAAGCCGAGTATCAGGAGTTTGCCGAGATTTTAGGCGATCGCGCCCAACGGTTTCAAGAGCGAGCCATTTTATCGATGTTGCAGGGTGCGCTGCGATCGCCTAAAGTCTAAGGTCGATGTGAGCGAGTAGGGAGTATGGTTCGAGTTCGTCCGAGCTTAGAGAGCCAATTTGCCGAGGAATTGGCAGCCTTAGCTGAGGCTGATGAGCGGCCCCGTCCTCCTCAATGGCGGTTGTCACCCTGGGCGGTGCGAACCTATATTTTGGGGGGAACCCTCGAGTCTGGGGTTGAGATTACTCCGAAGTATATTGGCTGCGATCGAGCGATTGAAATTGCCATTGCGACGCTCGTGACGGATCGGGCCTTGTTGTTGCTGGGGGTTCCGGGAACGGGGAAGTCTTGGCTGTCGGAACATCTGAGTATTGCCATTTCGGGCCATTCCCATCTCTTGGTTCAGGGAACGGCGGGAACGCCTGAAGAGGCGATTCGCTATAGCTGGAACTATGCCAAACTTTTGGCGGAGGGGTTTTCGGGGGAGGCCATTGTTCCGAGTCCGGTGTTGCGGGCCATGGATGAGGGGGTCATTGTGCGTATTGAGGAGTTGACGCGACTGCCGACGGATGTGCAGGATTCTCTATTGACGATTCTCTCGGAGAAACGGTTGCCGATTCCTGAGTTGAGGGGCGATCGCTTCGCCAATCAGGGGTTTAATTTGATTGCGACGGCTAATCAGAAGGATCGGGGGGTGAATGACCTCTCTAGTGCCTTACAGCGGCGCTTTAATCGGGTGGTGTTACCGTTACCCGAGACGTTGGAGATGGAGGTTGAGATTGTGCAGCGTCGGGTGGCGGCGTTGGGAACTCCGTTGGATTTACCGTTGGAGACGGAGATTTTGTCGGATATTCGCCGGGTGGTGACGATGTTTCGGGAGTTACGAGGGGGAATGACGGAGGATGGCCAGACGCGGTTGAAGTCGTCTCAGGGGGTGTTAAGTCCGGCGGATGCGATCGCGGTGGTTCAGCAGGGGTTGGCGTTGGCGGCCCATTTTGGCGATGGCCGCTTGCGGGTTGAGGATCTTGTGGCGGGGGTGGCGAGTGTGGTGGTTCAGGAGTCGTCTCAGAATGCGATCGCCTGGCAGGAGTATTTGGAAACGGTGGTTCAACATCGCTCGGGTTGGCAGGATGTTTATGAGGCGGGAATGTCGTTATGAGGGAGTCGTTATGAGGGGATGGTGAGACATTCGACTCGGTTACGTCCCTTGTGTTTGGCGGTATACAGGGCAATGTCGGCTTGTTTGAGAAGGTCGTCGAGGTGAGTGATATGGCTTGGGGCGGTGACTACGCCTAAACTCATGGTGCAGCTAAGGGTTTTTAGGCCATAGTACACTTGATTTTGTTCAATGTTCGCTCGCAGGGCTTCGGCGCGATCGCGGGCTTTTGAGACTGGACAATTGGGAAGGAAAATGATAAATTCTTCACCTCCCCAGCGTCCTAATAGGTCTGTGGAGGTGAGTTGGGATTCTAGGACGCGTGCGACTTCTTGCAAGATGCGATCGCCGGCATCATGACCATAGGTGTCATTGATTTTTTTGAAATAATCAATATCTAATAGAATCAAGGTAACGTCAGTATTAGGGTGACGTTTCAGGTATTTATTGAGATGGCGGGCTGTTGCTCCTCGATTAAAGACTTGTGTTAAAAAGTCCATTTCGGCCAGTTGATGGAGTTCAGCATACATCCGTTGACTCACCATCAGGACAAAAAAACCATTTCGCAAAAAATCAACAACAAATAGGGATAAAAACGTGAAGTTGTTGGCAAATGTTGCATCGACAATAGACTGGGTTTCCCCATCCAATAGCAAAATGATACGCAGCAAAAAAAGTAGAGAGCCGGTCGCTAATATCATGGCCAGACTTCGCGATGTCACTCGAAAACTGATGATTTTAGTTTCAAAAATATACTTGCAACCAATGCCATAGGCTAAGGCGACTGTTATTAAAATGAAGACATTACGCCAAAAGTAATTATCAAAGTAATAAATTAGATAAAATTGTGATAGTAAAAATCCGACAAAAAACAAAAACCAAGCCGTTAGGTTGACTTTGCGACTCAAAAACCGTCCAATACCCAGAACATGTAAAAACATGGCGGTGATGAGTATGATATTATTGATCAGGCGAAATTCCAATGAAAGATCATATAGATTTCGAACCAAAAAACCCGTGAATGACAAGCAGGAAAATAAGTTTCCTACAACGTAGATTGAAATTCCCTTGTATTGGTTAGCTGAAAACCAAAGACCGACTAAAACAATGGATTGCAGTAATGATGAGATGGCGATCATCATTATCATTGTGTCAGAATTCAAGAAGCTCATGGATGGGTTCCTCTCGATAAAACCATTCTAGTTCACGTTTCGCGAAGGGTCTACTTGAAGGCTGACATTTATATCCGTCAATGTGTCAGTTTCATGAAATAACAATACATTCAGCACGATTCCGTCCCGATTTTTTGGCATCATAGAGGGCGATATCGGCGGGTTTTAAGAGGTCATCTAGGGTGGTTGTCTTTCGGAAACAGGTGACAACTCCTAAACTAATGGTACATTGGACGATCGCACCCGTTGTAACATCTTGCGTTTGAGATCCTTGTTCGACCTGGTAACGTAGGGATTCGGCGCGATCGCGGGCTTGTGATGGGGTACAATTCGGTAAAACAACTAAAAACTCCTCCCCTCCCCAACGACCAATTAAATCTTGGGGAGAGAGGTGAGCTTGAATTAAGTTAACAACAGTTTTAATGATAAAATCACCGACATCATGACCATAGGTATCATTAATTTTTTTAAAATAGTCAATATCTAATAAAATCAGACTAACGGGATAAATTTTTGATTTATTCAAGTTTTTTTCTATCCAATTTGTTAATGCACCTCGATTTAGAACTTGGGTTATACCAATTTTCAGAAGTC
>LSZA01000090.1 GCA_001637315.1 Phormidium willei BDU 130791
TCCGTTTCGGTTTCGCTAGGGGTAGATGGGTTAGGGTACGCATATTATGGAGGCGATCGCCCAGTTTGACCACGATCGCCCGAATATCTTGCGCCACAGCCAAAAACATCCGCCGGAAATTCTCCGCCTGGCGTTCCACTTTACTCGCACAGTTGAATTTCAGGCAAGAAGCCAGGGACACCCCCAACCCCCCAGAACCCCTAACGAATAAACTGATACCACTCAAACTGAGTCGGATCACAATGATGACACTCCCCACAACGCTGACCACTGGGCAATTGTCGCACCCGCCCCTTGCGAATCAACTTCTTCAACATCAACCGCAACAGATCGCCATCGCAGTGAAAATGATTCATCAAATCCGCCAACGACACCGCCTGATGCTGCGCCAAATAGCCCTGTAACTCCCGTAAAATCATCTCAACCTCCTAAACCACTCGGCCAATACGACGCATCCCCGCCAGAATCAGCGTCAAAAACACCAGTAACCCCACCAGCCACGCCGTCGACGATCCCGGATGACGGTCAAACGTCCCAAACTGGTAAAAGAACGTCGCCACCCAATAGGCCAGCCCCGTCGTCCAAATCCCCGCAAACAGCGTCCAGCGAGTTCCCGTCTCCCGATGAATCGCCGCTGTCGCCGCCAAACAGGGGAAATACAACAATACAAACAACAAATAGGAAAACGCCCCCACCTTTCCGTCAAAACGAGTCACCATTTGCCCAAACGTATGCGTCGCCACCCCCTGTTCCTCCGCCGCACCTTCGACATCATCAATATCCCCCACATTCAACCCCAAGGGATCGAGGAGTTGTCCTCCCAAAGCGCCTAAATTATCACCAATCGAGGTAAACGCTTCCTCAATCGTGGGCCAAAACTCGAACGGTTCCTCCGCTTCCTCCGCCGCTGCTTCCCGGGCCAACTGGCCATACAACGCATCGAGAGATCCCACGATCGCCTCCTTGGCAAACACGCCCGTAAAAATCCCCACCGTCGCCGGGTAATTGTCCTGCTGAATCCCCATCGGCGCAAACACGGGCGTAATTCGCCGGCTAACATCCGTTAACACCGAGGTTTGTGAATCGCCAAAGGATCCATCCCAGCGCACACTGTTGAGCAGTCCCAAAATCATCACCATAATAATGATCACCTGTCCCGCCCGCCAAATAAACTCTCGCAAGCGATCCCAAGTGCGCCACAACACCCCACGCAACGTTGGCAGATGATAGAGGGGTAACTCCATAATGAAATGAGACACCTCCCCTTGCAGCAACGTTTGCTTGAGAATCAATCCCGTCACCACCGCCGCTGCAATCCCCGTCAAATAGAGACCAAAAACCACATTCTGGCCGCCCACGGGGAAAAACGCCGCTGCAAACAGGGCATACACCGGCAACCTAGCCCCGCAAGACATAAACGGATTCATGAGAATCGTCAAGAGGCGATCGCGGGGACTTTCCAAACTGCGGGTGGCCAAAATCGCCGGTACATTACAGCCAAACCCCACTAACATCGGCACAAACGACTTCCCTGGGAGTCCCATAAAGCGCATCAAACGATCCATGACAAACGCTGCCCGAGCCATATAGCCCGAGTCTTCGAGAAAGGCCAAAAACAAGAACGTACAGGCAATCACCGGAATAAACGTAGACACCGTTTGAATGCCGCCGCCTGCCCCATTCGCCAGCAACGCAATCAGCCAATCGGGACTGCCAACCCCTGCCAAGACATTGGCGAAGCCGTCGACAAAAATTGCCCCCGTCAGCAGATCGAAGAAATCAATAAAGACACTGCCGACATTAATCGAGAACAAAAACATCAGATACATCACCGCCAAAAACAGGGGAATCCCTAGCCAGCGGTTGAGAACCCAACGGTCGATCTGTTGCGTCAGACTGGTATTGACTTGGCGCGATCGCACCACAGCCACCTCGGTGAGATTGCGAATAAAACCATACCGCGCATCCGCGATGATGATATCCAAATCTTCCCCTAAAACATCCTGAACCCGGCTTTGCCAAAGACTAATCGTGCGATCGAGGTCTGGCTGCCGTCGTCGAGGAAGAGTCAAATCGTTGTATTCCAACAGCCGCAACGCTCTCCAGCGGTCATCCACCGGCGAAGGTTCCCCCTGGGCCTCCAAATGGGGTAAAATCGCGGCGATCGCATCTTCCACCACCGCCGGATAAGCCACAAACGCCGGCGGAATCGGCGGCGACTGTAACCCCTCGGTAATGGCCCCGCGTAACTGAGTCATTCCCAGAGATTGCGAGGCCACCACCGACACCACTGGACAGCCTAACCGTTGCGATAGGGCCTCAACCTTAATCTCGAGTCCTCGTTCCTCCGCCACATCGGTCATATTCAACACCACCACCATCGGCAGACGCATTTCAATCAATTGCGTCGTTAGATAGAGATTGCGTTCGAGATTCGACGCATCGACGATATTGGCAATTAAATCTGCCTCCCCAGAGAGGAGATAATCCCGAGCAATGCGTTCATCGAGGCCCGTGTCGGCATCTTCAGCATCGAGGGAGTACACCCCCGGTAAGTCCACCACGGTCAAGGTTTGACCATCATGGACATAGGTTCCTTCGACGCGTTCAACGGTGACACCGGGCCAGTTCCCCGTCACCTGATTGGACCCCGTGAGGGCATTAAAGAGGGTTGTTTTGCCACAATTGGGATTGCCGATGGCGGCAATTTTGGCCTGACGGGTTGCAATAGGACTCATAACTCAATTAACGCTGAATGGACTCGACTAAAAGAGCGCAGGCTTCATCTTTCCGCAGACTAAGACTGAAGCCGCGCACGCAGATTTCGACCGGGTCTCCGAGGGGAGCATGGCGGGTCACCGTAAACTCGGTTCCTGGAGTCAATCCCATAGCCAGCAAGCGTTTGCGATAGCCGCGATGGGGGCAGTCATAGCCTAAAATGCGTCCCGAACCGCCCACCTTGAGATGGCGCAGTTGTTGCAGGGATTGGGGTTGGCGAGAGACCTGAATCCCCTGACTGCGATCGCGGCAAAAGCCCAATTGTTCACCGTTAACCGATAACACTACTGAACCGCTATCGGTGCAACTGAGAATGCTGACCTCATCGCCGAGGCGTAACCCTTTTGGCTCCAGCCCAGCGGGTAAGTCCACCACCCAGAGGCGATCGCCGACGCTGGCTTGACTGAGGGAAAACACCGAGTCTTCCCCAGACGCCTCTTGTGGGTTGGAGCCATCGCGGCGATCGCAACCGCCGCCAACAAACGTAAAGCCCCAACCTTGGGGTGTTTGATTGCCTCGATGGCGTTGACGTTGACGTTTCATCATCACAAATCCTCTAAACACTTTCTTGACTTTAATTTAAATAGATTCTCATTACTGTAGCTCTAGCTACCCAGACTATCACAAAATCGCTGATTAGTAATTATAAAGTAATTTTACGATTAAACCGCAATGTTTGGTAGCCTAGATCACTTGTCAGCTCGAATCACCAGTCCTTATCGCTCCTTATCACTCTTAGCCTATCCGGTCTAAGACCTTACCTTATTGAAACTTACTTTCAAGAATCTGGCAAGCGGATCCCCAGGGAGTCCAGCCCAAGCCGTCAGCCAGAGTCCAGCCAACCCCTAAAATGAGGGAAGTGCCATGTCAGTCAACCGAGATCAAGCTTGTGATTAACCCCTCTCCCGTTTTAGCTGGCTTAATGGGTGTCTGTGTCGCGGACGCTCTGGGGGTTCCTGTGGAGTTCAGCTCCCGAGCCGAACGACAAGAGACTCCAGTGACAGACATCCAGGGCTATGGAACCTATAACCAGCCTCCCGGAACCTGGTCTGACGATAGTTCTCTGACCTTTTGTTTAGCCGATGCTCTCTGTGACGGCTTTGACTTGAACCGCATCGCCGAGAAATTTTGTCTTTGGTTCACCGAGTCTCTCTGGACCCCCTACAATGAAATGTTTGACGTGGGAGGTGCCACCAGTCGAGCCATTAGTCAACTCTTGCGGGGGGTTCCCCCCACCCAATCAGGCGGAACCGGCGAACGTAGCAATGGGAATGGCTCTCTGATGCGAATTTTGCCCATGGTCTATTTTGCCAACCAGATCCCCTTCTCAGAACTCCTAGAACGGGTGCATCAAGTCTCTGGGATTACTCACGCTCACCCACGCAGTCAAATGGCCTGTGGGATGTATATCAGCATCGCTAAAGAACTCCTAGAGGGAAACGCCCCGGATACCGCTGTCGCCGACGGGTTAGCCGCTGTGGAACCCTTTTATACGCAACCTCCATTTCAGCAGCAGCGATCGCACTTCCAACGTCTCTACGGCCCACTCGCCCAACTCCCCATCCACAAGATTTCCTCAACAGGCTACGTAGTTCATAGCTTAGAAGCCGCCCTCTGGTGTTTTCTCAACACCGACAGTTACGCCGATGCGGTGTTACAAGCCATCAACTTAGGAAGCGACACCGACACCGTCGCCGCCATTACCGGAGGCCTGGCCGGCTTGCACTATGGCTATGAGGCTATTCCTGAACATTGGCGGGAGGCGATCGCCCGCAAAGAGGAGATCATCGCCCTCGCCCAACGTCTGGAGAAACAGTTTACCCCCCTAAGCTAACCCGATTCCGCCCCCGATGACCTAACTCGACGACGACTCAAACAGAACCAGAATGCAAATTTTTGATACAAGTCACTGTTATGAACAGTGACCTATGATAGCTTGAAAATAGCTTAAACTCAAAATCACATTTTATATAAAACCCCAAAAAAGCAAGCCTCAACTTTGGCTGTTTTTTCGCCCCTAGAGTAATCCAGAGTAATCTGGAACCCGAATCTGGAGATCCGAATCTGGAAACCCAACTTAAAACACCACTAAACATCATGACATTTCATAAAATTTTAGTCGCGATTGACGACTCTAAATCCGCACCTAAAGTCTTTCGTCACGCCCTCAACACCGCCGTGCAAGACCAAGCAGAATTAATGATTTTTCACTGCACCACCATGCAGCGAGTCAGTGAATCTATCCCGCTCATGGGAACGGGGATTGGCATTGACTTATCGAGCAGCAAAATGATGTTTGAGATGCAGCAAGACCATCTCAAAAAAGAAGCAGAGCGAGTTGAAAAACTCCTCAAAGACTATGTTGAAAAAGCCAATGACGAGGGCGTGTCTGTGACCCCTGAAACCAAATTTGGCGACCCTGGCTCTTGGATTTGTGATGTAGCTAAAAACTGGGAAGCAGACCTCATTGTTCTCGGCCGACGAGGTCACCGAGGTCTCAAAGAAGTGCTTCTCGGCAGTGTGAGTAACTACGTCCTCCATCACGCCGATTGTTCAGTTATGGTTGTTCAGGGACATTAATTCTGGCCGTTAATCCTCGTCCTTGTGGGTAAACTTGTCGAGGCGATCGTGATAGACACGAACAAGACGATAACGACGTTTAGAATCGAGAAAATCATACTGATCCTCTCGTAACCCTAACAGCGGTAGTCGTTCGCGATCGGCAAACACCAACGTTGTCCCCGAGAGATTCCCCTGTTCGACCTGTTGGCGTAGATCTTCTCGCCCCAAAGACGGACGGGAAACATAGGTCACGGGTTGCTGAGTGTAAAAGACAATCGAAGGCTTTTCAAACCCCACCGAGAGGAGACGATCGCCCGGTTGATACACCGCCTTGGCCGTCTCCGCCATCTGACGAATTGGTTGTTGACGTAACTCATCTAAAAGGCCAAACATGGGATGAGCGACCAACAACAAAAAGAGCGCAAACCCGGTCACTTGGGCGATCGCCACCCCCCGGCGGCGAGTCAACATACAGGCTTCCACCACCGAGGCGATCGCCACAATCACCCCAGCCCCCCAAGTCGTCAACCCCGACTCAAAAATCTTTAAATCAATGCGATCAACCACCGGGTCGGGGCCAATAATAAACGGCAAAATCGCCAGGGCGATCGCCATCACCATCCAAATCAGCCAACTCCCAGCATGACTGGCCGACAGCCAACGACGAGACAGACTTGGGCGATGTAACATCTCCTCACTCAACAGCAGAGACACCAAAATCGCCGCCGCCGGAATTAAGGGCAACACATAACTCGGCAGTTTCGTCACCGCCACCGTAAAAAAGACAAACACCCCACCAAACCAAAACAGGGCAAACCCGCCCAACTGGTCCTGACGGGGCAATTTACACCACCAGCCCCGTCGCCAAACCCGCAAACGGGCGATCGCCGCCGGCAGATAGGCAGACCAAGGGGCAAACCCCAACAACACCACCCCAAAATAGAAATACCAGGGACCACTATGACGATTCACCACCCGCGTAAACCGTTCGAGGTTGTGATAACCAAAGAAACTCTCAATATACGCCTCTCCATTAGCCTGCCAAACCAACAGATACCAAGGAACCGTAATCAACAAAAAAATCAGGCAACCCCGCAACGGCCGCATTTCCTGCCAAACGACCTTCACCTGGCCCCCATAGAGAAGAAACCCACCAATAATCCCCACTGGTAACACCATCCCTACCGGCCCCTTCGCCAAAACCGCCAACCCCATCCAGACAAAAAAGCTCAAATAGGCCCGATTCTGGGTTGTTCCCTCCGTGGCGTAGCCCCAAAAAAACGACAACAGAGACAACCCCACACAAGCACACAGAAGCATATCCGAGACCCCTGTGCGTCCCCAAATAAACGTTTGGGGATTAAAGGCGATCGCGATCGCCCCCAAACTGGCCGCACCCCAAGGAAGCAGCCAACCCTGGCGACTCCCCGACGCCGGAGACACAAAACGCCAGAGGGTGACATAGGTTCCCGCCATCAGGGCGATGGCCGACCACGCCGAAGGAAGCCGCACCGCCCATTCATTCGTACCGATTAGCCTATAGGCGATCGCCATCAACCAATACACCAGCGGCGGCTTATCAAACCGAGTTTCCCCATTAAAATACGGCGTAATCCAATCCCCCGTTACCGTCATCTGACGAGCCGCCTCCGCAAACAACGGTTCCGTCTCATCCACCAAATTCGTCGTTCCCAACTGATACAGAAACGCTAATCCCCCCGCCACGATTACAGTTGACAGGGAGATTCCCCAAACCAATTTTGGGAACTTTTCAGGGGTTTTCATGGGGGGAACAGGGAACAGGGAACAGGGAATAGGGAATAGGGAACAGGGAACAGGGGGAAGAAGGCAAAAGGCATAACCCACCCCTAACCCCTCCCAAGAGGGGATGGCAATAGGCAAAAGGGTAGGGTGCGTTCCGGCGTGCAATCCTGGTCAGCCTTGAACATTCAATGGGAACCTGCCGGAACGCACCACTTCTAGCTGATCACCCAATTCACCAAAGTCCGGACCGGGAAACCCGTTGCCCCAGTGCTGTTGTAGCCATTATCCTTGTCCGTCCAAACCGGGGCCGCAATATCCAAATGCGCCCAGGGGGTTTTGTCCACAAACTGCTTCAGGAACAGAGCCGCTGTAATCGAGCCACCAGCGCGGCTTCCGGTGTTTTTCATATCCGCATGAACCGACTTCATGACCTCAAAATAGGGTTCCTCCAGGGGCATCCGCCAGAGCTTCTCACCACTTTGCTGCGAGGCCGTCAAGAACGCCTCAGCCACCGTATCATCAGGACTCCACAGACCAGCGATCGTATCCCCTAACGCCACCACACAGGCTCCCGTGAGCGTGGCCAGATCCACCATCGCATCCACCTCAAGCTTATCGGCATAGACCAGAGCATCAGCCAGCGTTAAACGCCCTTCTGCGTCCGTGTTGTTCACTTCGATAGTTTTGCCATTTGAAGCGGTTAAGATGTCTCCTGGGTGCATGGCACGCCCGCTAATCATGTTTTCACAGATTGCCGAGATGAAGTGAACCTCCACATCCGGTTTCAGTTGGGCGATCGCCTTGGCAGCCCCAAACGTAGCCCCGGCCCCACCCATATCAATTTTCATGGTTTCGATGCCGCTGCCACTGGGTTTGAGATTCAGGCCACCCGAGTCAAAGGTTAGCCCCTTGCCGACAATAGCCAGTTTCTTGCGAGGCTTACCTTTGGGCTTATAGACCATATGCACAAACTTCGGTGGGATATCCGAAGCTTGGGCCACCGCCAGGAAAGCGCCCATCCCTCGTTTCTGACAATCCTCTTTTTCCAAAATGGTCAAGTCGAGTCCATACTCGTTGGCGATCGCCTGAGCCGTTTCGGCTAAAGTGAGGGGATTGATGCTATTAGCCGGGGCCGCCACTAACTCCCGCGCCAAAATCACCCCAGAACAAATCTTCAGGGCCGTCTCGATGGCAGCATCTTCACCCTCAAATCCCAGCAAGTTCACGGTTTCGACCTGAGTGGTTTTATCCTCCTCCGACTTGAACCGCTGATCCTGGTGCAACGTCAACTCAAAGCCTTCGACTAAGGCCTGGGCCGTCGAGGTGCGATCGCCATTCCAGACCGGAGTCGCGAGGGCAACAGTTTTACAATTTTGTTGCTTCGCCAACCGGGCCATGGCCGCACTGGCCCGTCGCCAGTCATCGAGGGAGGTCGAGTTTCCTAACCCCACTAAAATCACCTTGCGGATAGCACTTCCGCCACCAACTCGGGTAGCAGCACTGTTACCTAATTTGCCCTCGAACTGGCTTTCTTCGATCAGTTCGCTGAGGGTTCCCGCCAGTTTTTCATCGAGTTTGGCCCACTCGCCGGATAACGGCAGGTCCGTCTCTTGAAGCGCTAGAGCCAGGCCATCCCCCGTCCAGTCTAAGGCCGTCGTTGCGATCGCATTAAATTTCATAAACTCCAATCTCTCTCGTATCAATCTAAGCTATTGACTAGATTACCTGAATCGGCTCATTGGGGACACACGCAAAATCCGCAATAGCAGCGGCAGGATAACTCAGACGACTGACCGCGATCGCGATCGAGATAGTCTCGCAGATTCACATACACACTGTCATCAAGATCACAACGACTCGGCTGTGCATCGGTAAAATCTAACTCAAACAGTTGTAACATCATCCCTTCCGTCGTCGGTTCTCGGGACACCGCCAACGGAGGAATCGTCAGCAGAACATTCTGGCGATTACAACCTGAGCGGCGATCGCCCACCAAACAAATCACAAACTGACCCTCAACACGACCTAGAGTTATATAATTCACCTCATCATCCTCATAGGCCTGTTGCAACCGTTGTGACGCCTGCCAACAGGGATCCTCAGCCTCTAACTCCGTCGTCGCCACCAAAGGCCATTGCAATAACGGCAACGTATCTGTAGACATCCGCACCAACAAAACAAATCGCTGATTCTCCTGGCGACAGCTAAACTCTAAATCCCGTTGCTCTAAATTGCCTTGATCTAAATTACCCTGAGATAACCCAGGAGACGATCGCCGTTCGGGTTGAAACCGTGCCGTTCCACGACCAAACTGCCGGCTGATCTCAGGAGTGACCTCTTGAGCGATACTAGGATGGACTGATAGGGCGGCGATCGCCCCTATCATCGCCAAACCCCAAGTCAACCCCCATCTTTGCATTCGCCTCTCGGTCCGTCGTCTCCGTATTCCCTAGTCTTTCAGACCATGAATCCCGTAAAAAGTGCCAAGAGAGACAACGCCTCCTCATGACAAGTTACAGTCCTATAAGCAAAGCCCACGTCTTTCAAGCGTGGGATGTAGCGCCGTGCGGCTTTAGCCGCCGTCAGCCTTGGGCCTCAATATAACCGTAACCCCACGCCGTCAAAGGACGACTTCTCCCCAAACGACTTTCCCCCAAAACAGACTGTGATAGGATTTCCCCGCTAAGACTTATACCTTTTCATGTGCCATCCGTGATGTCTGACCTCTTGCCGATTTTCCGTTCACCGTTAATTCTCCTATGACCGTTTCACCCCAAACCATCGGTTGGCGAGAATGGCTGAGCTTGCCGGAATTAGGGATTACCCAGATTAAAGCCAAAATCGACACCGGTGCGCGATCCTCGGCCCTCCATGCTTACGACATCGAAGATATCTCCTCCCAGAGCGATCGCCCCCGCATTCGCTTTAAAGTCCATCCCCAACAACGGGATACAATAACAGTAGTCACCGCCGAGGCCAATGTTCTCGATCGCCGTGAAGTCCGCAACTCCGGGGGCAAAGCGGAGTTGCGCTATGTCATTGTGACTCCGGTACAACTGGCGCAGCAGCAATGGTCCATTGAACTCACCCTCACCAACCGCGATGTCATGGGGTTCCGAATGCTTCTCGGACGACAAGCGGTTCGCGGACGCTTCCTCGTCGATCCCGGTCACTCCTATCTCCTTAACCCCATTCCCCACAGCTAACCCTCCCAGTCTCGGAGATATTAAGAGAACGTCAGCCTGTGGATCTCAACGCTGTTTGTTTTGATGGGCTTGTTGACATCTTTCAAGTCTTGCTTTATTGACACTCAATTATGAAAATTGCCATCCTCTCCCAAAATGCGTCTCTCTACTCGACTAGACGTCTCAGAGAAGCCGGAGAACAACGCGGACATCAGATGCGAGTCATCGACCATCTCCGCTGTTACATGAGTATTACCTCTCACCGTCCCTCCATCATGTATCAAGGGAATCCCCTAACTGACGTTGAAGCCGTGATTCCTCGCATTGGCGCGTCCCACACCTTTTATGGAACCGCTGTTGTCCGTCAATTCGAGATGATGGGAGTCTTTACCGCCAACGAATCCCAAGCCATTTCTCGCTCTCGGGATAAATTACGCTGTCTGCAAATCCTAGCTCGCGAAGGCATTGGCTTACCCGTGACGGGTTTTGCTCACTCCACCAAGGATATTGAGGGCCTCATCGGTATCGTCAACGGCGCCCCCCTCGTGATTAAACTCCTCGAAGGCACTCAGGGAATTGGGGTTGTCTTAGCTGAAACCACCCCAGCCGCTACCTCGGTTATTGAGGCCTTCCGAGGACTCGATGCCAACATCTTAGTGCAGGAGTTTATTCAAGAAGCGAAGGGCGCGGATATCCGGTGTTTTGTCGTGAATGATAAGGTCGTCGCGTCTATGAAACGCCAGGGCGCTCCCGGAGAGTTTCGCTCTAATGTCCATCGGGGTGGCAAAGCCGAAAAAATTAAACTCACTCCCGAGGAACGCACCACAGCCGTCCGCGCCGCGAAAGCCATGGGGTTAAAAATTGCCGGAGTCGATTTGTTACGCTCCAATCACGGCCCAGTGGTCATGGAAGTTAATTCATCTCCGGGCTTGGAAGGGATTGAAGGCTCAACTGGCGTCGATGTGGCCGGCAAAATCATCGCATTTCTGGAGAAAAAGGCCGGCGCCAGCGCCCCCCGCGATCGCATCCCCTACTAACCTTCCATCACAAGCGGTAAATAGCCAGCAGGCGGGCATTGCCCGCTTTTTCTCTTGCCTGTTCCCCGTTCCCCATTCCCCGTTCCCTGTTCCCCGTTCCCTGTTCCCCCCTCCCTATGCCCTTCAAAATTGGCGGAACCGAGATTCCACCCCAAACTCGCCAACATCTCGAACTTCCCGTTGCTCGCCTACCGACGCAAACCCCCATCTCTCTCCCCGTCACGGTGATTCGAGGCCCTGAAGATGGCCCCATTCTTTGGGTGAGTGCCGCGATTCATGGTGATGAAATCAATGGCGTCGAAATTGTCCGCCGCTTGATGACCATGATTGATCCTCTGCAACTGCGGGGAACGGTGTTGATGGTTCCCATTGTCAATGTGTTTGGGTTTATTGAACAATCGCGCTATCTACCCGACCGCCGTGACCTCAATCGCTCCTTTCCGGGGTCTTCTCGGGGATCTCTGGCCTCTCGCTTGGCGAGTTTGTTTATGAAAGAGGTGGTGTCTCAGTCAACTCATGGCATTGATTTACATACCGCCTCAGACCATCGCGTCAATTTACCTCAGATTCGTGCCAATCTTGAGGATGCTGAAACCCATCGCTGTGCGATCGCCTTTGGCGCCCCAGTCGTCATTCACTCCACCACTCGCGATGGCTCCCTGCGTCAAGCCGCCACGAAACGGGGGATTCCCGTGCTTCTCTATGAAGCCGGCGAAGCGTTGCGTTTTAATCCTCAGGCCATTGAGTTGGGGGTTGAAGGGGTGTTACGGGTGATGTCTGCCCTAGGGATGTCTGATCATCCCCCTAACACCGCTCCTGTGCCGCCGGTCGAAGCCCGTAAGACCCAATGGATGCGATCGCCTCAGGGGGGAATCCTACTCCTTGAAGTTCAACTCGGCCAACCGGTTCAAAAACGGGAAAAACTCGGCGTGATTGTTGATGTCTTCGGCAATGTCCGCGCCAAGGTGAAAGCCCCCTGTGATGGACTTATTATCGGCATGACCCAAAATCCCCTCGTCAATCAGGGGGATGGCATTGTGCATTTGGCACGGTTTCCCAATCTTTTGGGTTGACAAATACTATATTTTGTGATATTAGAGGGCAATCGATTAACGTACAAGAATCTGAAGAGAGATTTTTGACGAACCCTCCGGAATGGCGATCGCCCCCTCCCCAAAATTGGCTATAGTGGTTTTAGGCCCACCTATATAGAACTGATATATCAGATTTAGATGCTAGAACTCTCCGCCCTCGGCTTACTGCAACGAGACCCCCTCCACGGCTATCGACTCAAGCAGCAACTCGAACTGTTCATGGGCAGTTGCATGAGCGTCAACTACGGCGCAATTTACCCCCTCTTGCATCGCCTAGAAGAGCGGGGTTTCATCCAATGCAGCATCGAAGATAGCCCCGAAAGCGGCGGTGAGCGCAAAATCTACAGCATCACCCCCGACGGCAAACAGCGATGGAAAACCCTAATGCGACAACAATCCCGAGACAGTTGGATGAAAAGTCGTTGTCGGTTTATGGTGAAATTCTTTTTCTTCAGCGATATTGAGCCTGAGTTGCGCTTAGAACTCTTGAAATATCGGCTCCATGCCTGCCACAGCCGCCAAGACTATGTTCATCAGCAAGATTTCAGCCAAGATCCCTATCAACGGGCCACCTGGCTGCGCCACCTCGATATGCTCAACGAGGAAATCGACTGGTTGCAAGAGCAACTCAGCCAAGAACAAGCACGGACAGCCCATCGCCCCGCCTCATCTAACCCGCAACAGCATCAAACCGTTTAACCAGCACCCTCTGAACCTCAAACCAGACCCCCTTCCTGGTTGGTTCGTCTCCCTCGTTCTTCCCTAGGTGGATTATGCAAACCGATAACATCTCATCCCAACCCAACGCCCCCGTCGAACCCGAACAAGAGACTCCCGTCGTCGAACAAGATAGCCCTAACCCGCCCAAATGGTGGTTGGTGTTGCTCCTCGGCCTGCTGCTCCTCGGCGGTGGCGGCTTTCTCGGCTGGCAATGGTGGCAATCTCAACAAGCAACCGGACAAGAACAACAACAAGGCCCCCCGCCAACCCCCGTCGACACCACAACCGTCGACACCACAACCGTCGAAGATACATCGGAATTTGTCGGGACCCTAGAAGCGCAACAAACCGCCAGCCTACGCTCAGAAAGCAGCGGCGAAATTCGCGCCATCTACATTCGTCCCGGTGACGTTGTCGGTCAAGGTGAACCCCTAGCCCAAATCGATCGCCGCGCCGTCGAAGCCAGTCTAGCCCAAGCCGAAGCCAACATTAACCGCGCCCGCGCCCGACTGGCCGAACTGCAAGCCGGACCACGAGAAGAAGAGATTGCCCAAGCCCGCGCCCGTCTCAGACAAGCCGAAGCCGACCTACAAGATGCCCAATCCGGGGCTAATCCCTCGCAAATTGCCCAAGCCGAGTCTCGCATTGAATCAGCCCGGGCTACCCTGAACCTGGCACGACAACGACTCGAACGCTTCGGAACCCTCGAAGCCCAGGGGGCCATTCCCACCGATGACCTCGACGAAGCCCGAGAACGCTATCGCACCGCTCAAGCTAACCTCGAAGAAGCCCAACGGCGGCGCGAGGAACTCGAAGAAACCCAAGATAGTAGCATCAGTCGCCTCAGAGCCGAAGTTGAAGAACGACGACAGGCTTTGCGAGAACTCGAAACCGGGACTCGTCCCGAAGCGATCGCCCAGGCCGAAGCCGACCTCGATGCCGCGATGGCTGACGCGCGATCGATTGAAGTCAACTTAGAAGACACCCAAATCATTGCCCCCTTTAGCGGTATGGTTGGGGATATTCCCCTGAAAGTGGGAGATTCCGTCAGTCGAGGCGATGTCTTCACCACCCTGACCCAAAACGATCGCCTAGAATTACGGCTGGCCATTCCCCTCGAACGCAGTAACGACCTGGATCTCGGTCTCCCCGTCGAAGTCTTTGATCCAGCCGATGCCAACGAGGCCGCTCTAGCCGTAGGACGGGTTAACTTTATCTCACCCCAAGTCGATCCCGAGTCCCAATCGATTTTGGTCAAAGTTGCCTTCGATAATCCCGATGGTCGCCTGCGCGATCGCCAGTTCGTGCGATCGCGCATCATCTGGCGACAACGACCCGATACCATCGTCATCCCCACCACCGCCGTCACCTTTCAAGGTCAGCGACGGTTCGTTTTCGTCGCCACAGGAGACGGAGAGACCCTCACCGCCGAACGTCGCCAAGTTGACCTGGGAGAAACCCAAGGCGACCAAAGCGAAGTCCTCAGCGGACTCGAACCCGGCGATCGTCTCATCACCTCCGGCATCCAAAAAATCCGCGACGGACAACCCGTTATCCCCAGCCCCTAATCCCCCAGCCTCCGACGATGTTTTATCAGTTTTTCATCAAACGCCCCGTCTTCGCCTCCGTCTGTTCCCTACTACTGATGCTCGTGGGAATTGTCGGGTATGGAAGTCTACCCGTCCAGGAACTGCCCAGCATTGACCCTCCCGTCGTCAGCGTTACCACCACCTATCCAGGAGCAAACCCCAACGTCGTCGAAACCGAAGTTACCGAAATCCTCGAAGCCGAACTCAACGGCGTCGATGGTGTGCGCACCCTGACCTCCCAAAGTCGCCAAGCCGTCAGTTCCATCACCGTCCAATTTGACCTCGACCAAGACGTTGACATTGGCGCCCAAGAAGTCCAACGCAGCATCGCCCAAGTCGTCGGACAACTCCCCGACAACGCCGAATCCCCCATCATTCGCCGCGAATCCGGTGACGCCGCCCCCATCATCTGGTTTGGCCTCTACGGCGAAGACGAAAGCATCACCACCCTAGACCTGAGTGACTACGCCGATCGCTTTATCGTCGATGCCCTCGAAACCATCGACGGCGTCAGCAGTGTCATCATCGGGGGCGAACGTCGCTACGCCATGCGCCTTTGGATCGACCCGCAACGTCTCGAAGCCCGCAACCTTACCATTCTCGATGTCGAAAACGTGCTGCGGCAAGAAAATGTCGAACTCCCGAGTGGACGTATCGAAGGCGATCGCAATGAATTTTCCGTACGAACCCTCGGCCGACTGCGAGAACCCGAAGAGTATGAAGCCCTAGTGCTGCGGACAACCCGTGACGGCACCCAAATTCGCTTCCAAGACATTGGCTATGCCGAAATTGGTGCCGAAGACGATCGCTCCTTCGTGCGCTTTAACGGTCGCCCCGCCGTCGGCTTAGGGGTCGTCAAACTCTCGACCGCTAACACCCTCAATGTCGCCGCCGATGCACGAGCCAAAATGGCCGACCTCAAAGCTGACTTTCCCCCAGGGATGAATTACGAAGTCGCCGTTGACAACTCAGAATTTGTGCAACTCGCCATTGATGAAGTTTGGGGGTCTCTCTATGTTGCCGTTTTCCTCGTCATCGTCGTCATTTTCTTCTTCCTACGCGACTGGCGAGCCACCATTGTGCCGGCTGTGACCATTCCCGTCTCGCTGATTTCAGCCTTCGGGATTATGTTTATCCTCGACTTCTCGATTAATACCCTCACCCTCTTTGCCCTCACCCTAGCGACGGGGCTAGTGGTGGATGATACTATCGTGGTCTTAGAAAACATCGTCCGCTACATCGAACAAGAGGAGATGAAACCCTATCAAGCCGCGATCAAAGGCTTAGAAGAGGTCATCTTTGCCGTCATTGCCACGACTGTTGTCTTGGTGGCGGTGTTTCTCCCCGTGGGCTTTGCGACAGGCGTCACGGGACAGTTATTTGCAGAATTTGCCTTAACCCTCGCTGGGTCCGTGATTGTCTCCTCTTTTGTTGCCCTGACCCTGGCCCCGAGTTTGTCGGCCCGGGTGCTGAAACCTCACTCGATGCTGCATGGCTGGATTTTCGATAAGGTCGAAGATTTGTTAAACGCCGCCGCTAACTTTTATGCCTCAAGTCTGCGGCTGGCCCTGTCTGTGAAACCCCTGATTGTGGCGGGTTTCATCCTCTCGATTGGTCTGCTGGGGATTTTATTTAGCCAAATTCCCAAAGGCTTCTTACCGGATGAAGACCGGGGACAGATTTTGACCGTTGTCAATGCACCTCAAGGGGTCAATATTGACTATACCGACGACGTGATGCGGCAAATCGAAGCGATTTACGAAGAAATGCCCGAAGTTCGCTATTACTTTACCATTGGCGCCTTTGGGAGCGGTGCACCGGGTCAGGTGAATCAGGGGATTGCCTTTGTGCGACTGCAACCTTGGGCGCAACGAGAGGAACCTCAGCAATCCCAACAAGCTCTAATTGGACAATTATTTGGGCGCTTTTCCCAAATCCCGGAGGCCTTGATTTTTCCGGTCAATCCGCCAGCGTTACCCGGTGGAGGATTGGGTCAACCGGTGCAATTGGTGTTACAGGGACCGAGTTTAGAACAGTTGGCGGATATTTCTGGTGAGTTAGCCCAACGGGCGAATCAACTGCCTCAATTGAGAAATGTCGATACGAGTCTTAAGCTCACTCAACCGGAGGTTGCTGTTGAGATTAACCGTCAAAAAGCGGCTGACTTGGGAATTAGTGCTCGGGATATTTCTAATACGTTACAGATTCTGTTAGGGGGTCAGGACATTACCAGCTTCAACCGAGAAAATCGTCGGTATGAAGTTGTCGTTCAGGCAACGGAAGAATTCCGCATGAATCCTGAGATGATTGAGCAGCTTTCGTTACGAACCAGTGACGGAGAGTTAGTGCCTTTGAGTAATTTAGTGCGCCTAGAAACGACGACAATTCCTCCACAAATTGAGCATTATCAGCGTTTTCGTTCTGCCACCATTGAAGGGAGTCCCGCCCCAGGATACAGCTTGGGAGAGGCGATCGCAGCGTTACAAGAGTTGGCCGATGAGATTGCCCCTGATGGGGTGACAACGGCGTTGGCGGGGGAATCTCTGGAGTTTGCTGAAGCCGGGGAGGCGACGGCCTTTATTTTTGGTTTAGCGATGGCCTTTATTTTCTTGGTCTTATCGGCTCAGTTTGAGAGTTATTTGGACCCGATTGTGGTGTTATTAACGGTTCCTCTGTCTCTGGTGGGTGCGTTGGGTGCGTTGATGCTCTTTGGTTTGGAGTTGAATATCTATAGTCAAATTGGCTTGATTATGTTGATTGGTTTGGCGACCAAGAATGCTATTTTGATTGTGGAGTTTGCCAATCAGAAACGAGAGGAAGGACTCTCGATTTATCGGGCGGTGATTGAGGCGGGGCGAATTCGTTTTCGTCCGATTTTGATGACGGCGTTTTCGACGATTTTTGGCTTGATGCCGTTGGCGTTTGCAAGTGGGGCGGGAGCCATGAGTCGCGTTTCGATTGGGATGTCTGTGGTGGGCGGAATGCTTGTTTCGACGCTCTTGAGTCTTTATGTGATTCCGGTCTTTTATGTCCTCATTAATGGGGTGCAGAAGACGATGGTACGCAACTTGCATTTGGAGCCGGAACATTGAGTTTTTGGGAGTGATAAATGTGGGGTGGTTGGGTTTTAGGTTGCTCCCCCAAAAATCGTCCTAACCTTTTTTGCTCCGACTTTTTTGGGGTCAATATAATACCATTTTTCAGAAGTT
>LSZA01000091.1 GCA_001637315.1 Phormidium willei BDU 130791
AAGTAGGAAAAATCCGAAAAATTGCTGAAGTTCCACACTAAATTTCTACAGAGACTCCCAAGTTTGGGGTCACTTAAGGGCGACCCGGTTTTTCTTAATTTATCTTAACAAACTTTGGCTCCGCTCCAACTCCTCCCAAACAACATCCTGAAATAACATCCTGAAAAATGGCACAGAAAAAACGGGCTAACCCGTTCAGTTCAGGTTAGCCCGCAAGATTGGGAACGCGCAACGATTTTACTTTTGAACCATCAGTTTGACGTTCGCGTTTTGCAGACCCGGACGGCGGACTTCAGCCAGAGTCTTGTTAACCGCGTACTTCTGATTGATGGAGTTGATCAGTTCCGTCTGATTGTGTTTCTTCGCAACACCCCAGAGGTCAGCAATGAGGTCAAAGGAGCCGTCGCCATTGCGAGACCAGCCTAAATCGTATTCGCCTTCGAGAACCGCCACTAGGTCGGCGCGAACACGTTGACCGTTGTAACCACGCACATCAGCTTCGGTTTTAACATTGATTCCGAGATCACGCAGAGAAGATTTTAAAACTTCTGCATCGGTGATTTTGGTGCGCAGGGTGCTAAAGTGAGACATGAGAGTTTCCTCCGTATGGAACTTGGTTTAGAACAACGTGGTTGGTTTAGATAAATGACACTTGCGTGTCGTCTGAACAGCTAACCTGTTGGGCTAGCCTCTCCCCCCCGAAAGGTGAGTTCGGGGGGAAAGCCTTTGACTACGACTCCATGCGCTGATAATCAGCCATGGCGGACGCAGCTGGACGCGCTCGCTGTCTTGCCCAATCTCGTAGCGCGGTGACCTGTTCGGTCATGGTTTTGGACAGCGGGAGCGTGGATTTGACGGCGGCGATAATGTCGAGCTGGGTGAACTCGCGATCTTGGGCAAAGGCCTCATACATCGCGGCAATGGTCGCTTGCTCGATTTCTGCCCCCGAAAATCCTTCGGAAACTTTTGCCAGTTGATCGAGATCGAAGCGGCTGATATCGGTGCGTCGCTTCAATAAGTGGATGCGGTAAATTTCTTGTCGTTCTTCTTTGGTGGGTAAATCCACAAAGAAGATCTCATCGAAACGCCCTTTGCGGAGAAATTCTCCAGGGAGGCGTTCAACCCGGTTGGCGGTGGCCATCACGAATACAGGGGAGGTTTTCTCCTGCATCCAAGTCAGGAACGAGCCAAAGATGCGGCTTGAGGTTCCGCCATCGGAGTCCCCGGAACCGGCTCCCCCAGCGAAGGCTTTATCCAATTCATCGATGAACAGGATGGCCGGTGAGATGGACTCGGCTGTTTTCAGCGCATTGCGGAGGTTCGCTTCGGAACGCCCCACCATAGAGCCGTCATACACCCGACCGAGGTCCAATCGTAGCAGGGGGAGTCCCCAGAGACGAGCGGTGGTTTTGGCAATCATGGATTTGCCACAACCGGGAACCCCTAGGATGAGCATCCCTTTTGGCTGAGGTAAGCCATATTCCCGAGCTTTTTCGGTAAAGGCGTCGGAGCGTTGATAAAGCCAACGTTTCAGTTCCTCGAGTCCGCCTACCGAGTCAATGGTTTCATCTTCGTCAATGTATTCTAGGATGCCATTGCGCCGGATGAGTTGTTTTTTCTCGGAGAGAACAATGTCTACTTCGCTTTCCGTGAGACGGTTGGCGGTGACTTGCGCTTTGCGATAGACTTTTTCGGCCTCGTCCTTCGTGAGTCCTAAGGCGGCTTTGAGCAGCTTTTCACGAGCTTCGGTGCTGATGCGCTTGTTCCGAGAGTCGGCCAACTGTCGAGATAGGACTCGGTTGAGTTCTTTGAGATCGGGAAGGGGAAAGTCTAAGACGACAACTTCCTTTTCTAACTCAACCGGCACGGTCTGAAGTGGCGACATGAGGATAATGGTTTTATCGGTGCCTCGGAAGTAGGCGATCGCATCTCGGATGGCACGAGTCACATTGGGATTTTCGAGAAAGGGATGCAAATCTTTAAAGATATAAATCCCCGGCTCTTTATGGCGAATCACCCAGTCTAACGCCGCTTCAGGAGATAAGGTGTTGTGAGGATTGGCCCCACCGGCTTGACTGTAATCAATCAACCCTTTGGTTGATGTCCAGGTAAAGACCCGACGCTGCGGCTTAACTGACTGTGCAATCACCTCGATCGCCTGTTCAGACCGCTCCTCTTCAAAGGTCACGAGGTATATTAAAGGGTATTGAGCTTGGATGAGAATGTTTAGCTCTTCTTTCATAACCATCGACCAATGTGAACGGAGCAAATAGGGATTAACAGACTCAAGGTGAAAGGCTAACTCAGGGAGTTTAGCGTGATTTTAACAGGTCACTAAATCTTCTTCAGATTCTGAGGACTTTTCCAGGCCAGCGTTGACCTGTTCGACTAAATCACCTTCGAGGATTTCAGAACCTTGCCCAACGGCAACCAGTTCTCCATCTCGGACGACCGTCTGTGTTTCACAGCTCGGACAACTATAGACTTGATGGGCATGACCCGATACAGCGTCTAAGCTATCAACCACTTCAGGATGTTCGAGAAAAAATACGAGTGCCTTTTGAGCTAGGGCTGACATGGGTTCCCCGTCAACCGCTGCTCTGATTTTGAGTCGGCGGTGCAGTTCTGAAGATAGATATAACGTTACTTTCTGTTTGTCTTGCATTTGATTTCGGGTTGTTCGACCCAGGTATGTTCAACACTCTAAAGACTTTTTCCGGGACTGTCAAGACAGATTGCCGGTTTGACGTCATAACTGTAACATTCCGTTACAAAGTGGAGTCAATGTCGAGATCGGCGCAAGGGTCAAACGTCCCCGCTTCAGTGTTCTGGCAAGGGTTTCAACCGGGGGAACCGTTGGTCGTAGTTTTAACGTAATCTAGGAAGAGGTCACCTGCCTGTCGAGACCCACGACAGCCCACGACGGTGGTCATCTAACTTTTGCCAGTCTCCTGGCGACGTAACTACACCCTTATCGATGTGATGTATTCCCAACTTTCCTTAGCTTTTCTGACTCCGGCAGACTTTTTGCAAACGACCCTTTGGTCGTTAGGCATCACGGGTCTGTTTGCGGTTTTAGCCCTACTGGCCTTTATCTTGCAATGGGGCATTCGCTTTCGACTGGTGGGCATCACCGGCTTTATGGCCGTGCTAACGGTCGGCTTATTCTCCCTGAGTCTCTTTCCGATTACCACAACCGTTGTTCCCGGTTCGGTTCCCTATAACGTTGTCTATGACAATGGTGCCGGACAGGTGGTAATTAAACTTCCAGTAGACATCAATGAACCTCAACTCGAAGCCACGTTACGTCAGGCGGCGATTAACCAGTTCTCGCCAGGGCGCATGGGGCAAAACCTCTTAATTCGTGGCCGCGTGCTTCTGCATCCCGAAGAGGGGATTACGGAGCCTCTCTTTGTCGGTCAGGTGCGGCGATCGCAGTCTGATGGCGATGAAAATGACTTCCAAATCGAGGTCAATCAATCGGCCCTGGCGCGACTCCCCCAAGCCTCTGAGAGTTAATGTGAGAGTTAATGGCCCAGAAAAAAGGAGACTCCCTGAATTGGGAATCTCCTTTTTAACGATGTTGTTGGAGTGAGTCGTGGCGTTGGGTTACGCCGACGGCTCATCATTGGCAGAGTGAGGACCCAGAGTGGGAACCATAGCCAACTTAACGGACGACTTCGCGGCTGGCTTCCATATCAATGGGTTTCATGAGATAGAGGTTGAGGAACTGAACGCCATTGTTCGCCAGGAGGGGCAGTTTTTTGAAGAACTTCACCACACCCGGCCCGTTGGAGTTGTCAATTTCCCGTAGCTTCTCGTTGTTGGCCACACAGCGATCGAGGCGACCGTAGAACTGAGGGTTGTTGACATCGAGTTTAATCGGGAAGACACGAGCGGCGGTTTCGTTGGTCTTCTCAATCACTTCGATGTCATATTCACGAGCATCGAGGCCAAGGATTTTATAGAACCCAGACCGTTGCAGGTCATTGAGGTACATGGTGGCGAAGACCGACAACAGGAAGAAACGGCTCCAGAGACGAGCTTTCCAATCGTTGAGATATTGGGGTTGAGCGCGCATGATGGCGTCAAAGAAGTCGCCATGACGGTTCTCATCCTGGCACCAATTCTCGAAGAAGCGGAAAATCGGATAAATCCGGTCTTCCGGATGCTGCTCAAGATGGCGATAGATGGTGATATAGCGCCAGTAGCCAATTTTCTCAGAGAGATAGGTGGCGTAGAAGATGAACTTGGGCTTAAAGAAGGTGTATTTCTTGCTCTTGGTGAGGAAGCCGAGGTCTAACTGGAGGTTGAAGTCAGACATCGCTTTGTTGAGGAAGCCTGCATGACGAGCTTCATCGCGCGACATCAAGTTAAAGCACTCGGCTAAGACGGGGCTGCTATCTTTGAGACGCCGTCCGAGTTCCTTATAGAGTAAGAAGCCCGAAAATTCTGCGGTGCAGGAGCGTTCTAGGAACTCAATGAATAGTCGACGCTCCTCGCCAGTAATATTGTCCCAAGACTGGTTGAATTCCTCGTCCCGAACAAAATGATGTCGGTTGTAGTCAACTCGGAACTCTTCGAGGATGGCTTGCAGTTCATCTTCGTTGACTGAGATGTCCATTTGGGACATCTCTTCAAAATCAGTGGTGTAAAACCGAGGGGTGAGAATCGTGTCTTTAGCGGGGGTTTTGACGCCAGGACGAATCTCATCGGCGACGGGTCGTTGAACGGAATCTACCATAGGATTTTTCTACTCGTTTCCTATCACTGCGATCGGGGGCTTGTTTTAGATTTAGACCGTGACGAACGGGGTTTGAGTCCGCCAGGGGTCGGCGAATGCTAAAGGTTTGCCGAAATTGCGCCGAAATTACTATTGGTTTTCAGTGTACCAATGTTGGGAGAGGGAGACGGCGGGAATTTCGTTAAAAGTTATAACAATCTGCAACATTCCGTTACAAAACGGAAATGCGGCCAATTTGTCACAATGGGAGTTGAGCGGGAGTTGAGCGGGAGTTAAGGGCGATCGCCCGATGTCTAAAATCGCTCGTCTGACCTGGTCTTGACCGTCTCTGCGCTTGCGACTTCCCCTTGACGCTTCGCCCTAACGCTTTCTTTTGACGTTTTCTGTACCCGCAATGACGTTTTGCCTCAACCCCGACTGTCCCCAGCCTCAAAACAGTAACACCGCCTCCATCTGTGTCAGCTGTGGTTCTCCGCTCTTGGTGGGCGATCGCTACCGTCCCCTACGGGCGATCGCCGTGGGCGGATTTGGCCGCACCTTTCTCGGGGTTGACGAATACAAGCCCTCAAAACCCCCTTGCGTCATCAAACAATTTAGCCCCCGGGAACAGGGAAGCCAGAACCGCGATCGCGCGGCGCAACTGTTTCAGCAAGAAGCCACCCGCCTTGATGAACTCGGCAGCCACCCCCAAATCCCGAATCTGCTGGCTCATTTCCAGTGGAACCAACGCCAATATCTGATTCAAGAGTTTATCAACGGCTGTAACCTCGAAGACGAACTGCAAAGCGCCGGTTGCTTGAGCGATCGCGAAATCCTCGCCCTCCTCAAAGACATCCTACCGGTGCTTCAGTTCGTCCATGATCACAAAGTCATCCACCGCGACATCAAGCCAGCCAATCTGATTCGCAGTCAGAACGGACGACTGTACCTCGTCGATTTTGGCGCCTCTAAACTCGCCACCGCCGCCAGTTTAGCCCTCACCGGAACCAGCATTGGCTCTGCCGGCTATGCCGCACCAGAACAAGCGATGGGCAAAGCCACCTTTGCGAGTGATATTTATAGTTTGGGAGTCACCTGCATTCATCTGTTGACCAACATTGCCCCCTTTGATTTGTATGACAGTAACGATGGCAAACTACGTTGGCAAGATTACCTCGACCCAGGACAACAGGTTGATCCCCATTTACTGAAGGTCTTAGACAAAATGGTGGAAACCGCTACGGGCCGACGTTACCGTTCACCAGCGGCGATTCTTTCAGACTTAGATAATCCTCGCCCAAGCTATGTCGCGAAACCTCAGGGGAGTTCAGTCAGCCCGGCTTCACTGACAACCGACTCTCCGCAACCGGGCTATCCCCTGTTTGACTCGTCCAATTTGGCGGCGACTTCGATGAAACTCGAGGAAACTCCCGAATATCAAGCTCGCGTTCGCACGAGCTATTTTTTGTGGTTGATTGCCTTTTTTGTGGGTTCTACGGTTCGTCCCTTAAAGGGCCTACATCGATTTTATAACGGCAAAATTTTCACCGGACTTCTCTGGATGATTCCAGTGGTTGGAGATATTGGCGGTTTGATCGATTTATTCCTGATTCCGGGGATGGCGCAGGAGCAGGAGGAGAAAATTCGGGCAAATTTAGGGGTATCCGATTCAGGAGTGCCGCTGATGCCTCAAACCTCGATTAGTCGGGTTTTACCGCAGGCGACCCAGGATGAACAGGTGATGAAGCTGCTGGAGGTGGCCCAACGCCAGGGTGGACAACTGACGGTGACGCAAGCGGTGATGGCGACCGGGTTGTCCTTTAACCTGGCGGAGAAACTCTTGATGGAGTTAGCGAAAACGGGATATGTGGATGTTGACAATGATGAGACCACGGGGGCGGTGGTCTATCGTTTTCGGGAGTTGTGAGGGTCGGCTAGGGGGCTACTGACGCGCGATGGGGGCGATCGCCGCTGCCCAGCCTTGAGCGCCCGCATGGGGGGCAATATCGGCATCGAGATGGCTCAGGCCCGGATGAATGAGTCCTTTGTTGTTGGGGATAATGATAGGGCGATCGACGGTTTGCAGCATCTCTAAATCGTTGGGACTATTGCCCAATCCCACGGTGGTTAGGGAACCTGAGTGCTGATACTGCTCAATCAACCAGCGAACGGCTTGACCTTTGCCGGCCTGTGGCCCGATGAGATGGGAGAAGCGATCGCCGACAACAACGCGAACCCCCAACTCAGCCGCCGCCGCCTCAAGTTCCTCAGGGGAGAGGTCTCGCGGGGTCACGAAGGGTTCGCTAAATTCACGAGTTTGTGCCTGTTGGGCTGCGTTAGGAGACAGTCCAGTGATGGCGGTGAGATCGGCAACGGTCAAATCGCCAAATCCTTGTAACGCCACTCCCAAGCGTTGACTCAGTTGTGCTAGGGCCGAGCGAGCCTCTGAATAGAGTCCCCCCAATCGCTTGAGCTGATACCCTTGCCAGGATTCAGTCTCTTTGAGTTCAAAGCGGCTGTCGTCTGGGTGTATAAAGATGCCACTGCCGTTTTCGACGATGAAGGGTGATTCTAATTGCAACTTCTCAAGTAGGGATGTGACTTCAATGCGAGTTTTACTGGTGACAGGGATGATGGGAATGTGTTGTTGTTTGAGGAGGACGAGGGTGGGGATGGCTTCGTCAAAGCGGTAATCATGGCTATTAAGGAGGGTTCCATCGAGATCAGTGAAAACAACGACAGTCATCAGGAGTTGGGTTGATTGTGGATTGGGGTTAGCCGCCGCTGACGGGAGGGATTAAAACCACTTCATCGCCGTCTTGCAGAAGCGTCTGTGGGCTAACAAACTCTAGGTTAATGCCAAAGCGGGTTAGATCTCGCCAGTTCTGAAGCTGGGGATGCTCGGCAAGGCAGCGATCTAAGACGCAGGAGACGGGGCTATTGGCTGGGAATTGCCAGGTGAGTTGATCCACCTGATAGGCCTCTTGATAGGCGGCGAAGAGTTTAACGATAATGGTGATTGGCTCGGGTCTTGGCTCGGTCGTTGGCTCGGTCATGGGTTAGGGGTGGCTGCGAGTTTGGGAAGAGGGGACTATAATTTTGATTATTGTACTTAAAGGTCAGAGCGCAAGGACGTTTTATGGGTCGTGGAGGCAAACGGGTTGGCGCAGGTCGTCCCCCAGGAACGGGAAAATATGGGGAACCGACGACCGCGATGCGCTTACCGGTCAGTCTGGCTGAGCAACTCCAGGAGGTTTTGGCCACCTGGGATCGCTCACGATTCGAGGCTATTGTGCCACAACTACAACGCTTGCGGCCGAGGGGGGAGAACGGGCCGCGTTTACCGCTCTATTCTCATGCGGTGGCGGCGGGGTTCCCCAGTCCAGCGACGGATGAGATTGAGGAAGAGTTGGATCTCAATGCGTATTTGACGACGCACCCGGAGGCGAGTTTTTGTGTCCGCGCCATGGGGGATTCGATGATTGAGGCGGGGATTCAGGCGGCGGATTTGTTGCTGGTGGATACGGTTCCTGAACCGGAGGATGGGGATATTGTGATTGCGGTGGTGAATGGGGAACTGACGGTGAAACGACTGCGCTGTGAGGACGATCGCCTGGCTCTGGTTCCTGAAAACCCAGAGTATCCGATTCTCTGGCTCACGGAGGCGATCGAGTTTTATATTTTGGGGCGAGTTACCCATGTGATTCACGCTCTCTGATAGGGCGCTGAGGTTGGAGGCTGAGGGCCGCAGGTTGGAGGCTCGTCGTCACTCTAGGCAAAAAAAACTCACGCTTCGGGGGATCTGCTACGACAATTCCTTTACCTACCCCGCGAGAAGGCTCACGTTGTAATCTTTGTATTCAACGTTGAGATGAATCGCGGCAACCACTGTAGTATAATCGGGAAATACTTCAAGGTAAGTAGGCAGCGTAAAAACTTTGCCATTAAGATGGCATCGTGCGTCAGCCAGTCTCACGACTGGGTCGCCTATGAGGACTTGAAGGTGCAAGACCGGGTAAGGAATCACAATCTTCAGTCAATAAGTAAGTACCGTAGGGCATACGGAAACTCACGCCTCCGGAGATATCGACCTCTGCCTTGGTGGGGAGACTCCTCAAGGTAAGCCGAGTCGTAGAAAGAGGAAACCTCATCAGTGATGGTGGGAATTCCACGCTATATTCTTTGAATTAGCGTGGGAGGATGTCAAAATGTCTTAAGAGAAGTTTGAAAATTCCTAACGAATTGTAAGGAGTAGGCATGGTTAGCCTCGATCGCGTCGCAGACATTATCCGAACGGAACTCGGTGAAGCCGAAGTGCAGGTTCGGGACCTCACGGGTGGCGGAGATCACCTCGAAGCCGTCGTGGTTTCCCCGAAATTTGCTGGCCTATCCTTGGTGAAACAGCATCAACTGGTTTACGGTGCGTTGCGTGGTGAATTGGCTTCAGAAGCCATCCACGCCCTAGCGCTGAAAACCTACACTCCAGAAAAGTGGGCGGCCGCTGGCCAAGTTGGCTAAGGTATAAACGGCCCCTTTTTCACCAGTCCTCTGAACTCCATTTACACGAAACTCACATTATTGAATTGCCATGACCCCAGATGTTAAGCAACGAATCGACGACCTGTTGAAACAGCATAAAGTGCTGGTTTTCATGAAGGGAAATAAACTGATGCCCCAGTGCGGCTTCTCGAATAACGTCGTGCAAATGCTCAATAGCCTTGGTGTTCCCTATCAAACGGTTGATGTTTTAGAGGATTTTGACATTCGCCAAGGGATTAAGGAGTATTCTAACTGGCCAACGATTCCTCAACTCTATATTGATGGAGAGTTTGTTGGGGGTTCAGATATCGCGATCGAACTCTATCAGAATGGTGAGCTTCAGCAGATGGTACAGGTTGCTTTAGCCTCCTAATCCTCTCGCTTCACTCTGTTGAACCTCCCCAAAAATTGGGGAGGTTTTTTTGGTTTTGTCAAGGGGTTGGCGATTAAAATTTGTTAAGATTTGTGTTACAATCAGGGAAGAACTCCATAAATTTCTAAAGAATATGAATTTTTCCAGCCTAGCCAACCTCCCGGATTACAGCATTGTGGTCATGAGTTGTATCTTTGCGATCCTCTGCGGGATTGTCTTTAAGGATATTTTGGAATATCAATTTTCTCTGTGGAAGTCGAAGGGAAATCCGTCGGAAATTCACTATAAAACGGCGAATTTGAAGGTGGCTTATTTCTTCACTTGTCTGTTTGCGACGATTTGTGTTTGTACGAGTTTATCGACGTTTGAGGTTCCGCCGCTGTTTGCTTATCCTTTAGGGGCGATCGTGGTGATTCCCACGGCGATTTTAGTTTGGGTGCAATTGGATTCGATGTTGTCTCTGGCGGCTCGGGAAGGGATTGACTCGATTCGCATTGATGTGGAAATGAGCGATCGCGAGGCCTTTCAGGCGAATAAGAATAGTTAGTTGAGGCAGTTGCCGAGAAATTGGGAACCCTCCACTTCGTTTTGCCCGCGCTCTATCATCTATCATATCAATGATGAGCGGATGAGCGCTGGGTTGTTCCTACCGGCAGTAGAACCATCAGTTTCACCTCAGCAAGCCCCTTGCCTTCCCATTTTCAGGGAGTGTTATAAACAAACTCTATGAGTAACGCGATTACGGCTAAAGTCATCGAAGAGATGAAGGAATTGCTCGAACATCTACAGCAGCAAGTTTTGCAATTTGTTGAGTCCCTGCGCCAAGAACAGGTTGAACAAACCTCTAGTGATGCCTGGGATATCCTGGCCTCCCTGACCGGTACCATTGAAGCACCAGCCGATTGGTCAGCTGAGCATGATCATTATCTCTACGGAACTCCTAAGCAGCAGCCAGACTAATGAGTCGCGATCATCGTTTATTCCTGGATACGCCAGGATTCGGGAGCTTGAGAGAAGGTCACTCAAGCCATTAACACTTGGTGGTCTCAAGCCGGTTCTGCCGCCAGATTGCTGTTGAAGTCTTTGACCAACAAGGCTCATCAATGGTGGTATTTCCTCGACCACCCTCAAGTGCCGCCCGATAACAATCGCGCGGAAAGGTCGTTGCGTCTGGCGGTGACCAAGCGCAAGGTGGCTGGTGGCTCCCGTTCCTGGAACGGATTTCGCCGCAGTGCTACCCTGCTGACGGTGATTCAAACTTGTCGCGCTCAGGGTCGTTCGGCGGTTGAGTTTTTCGAGCGGGCGCTTGCGCTTGGTGTTCGAGGACGCTCTCACGAGCTGTCTTTGATTCCGGGGTCTGATTAGGCTCGAAGGTTTGTCAACCCCCTACACCTGAATGCTTACAGCAATTGTGAAATCATAACCAATGAATCCTCTTAGATATTGAACACTTTTGAGTTTGATACGAATATATAGAGTATTCATAACTATCACTAACTAGCCTAGTTTAGCTTGAATGCCGATAAGCAAGAAGTCTCAAACGCCGCTGCAACGATTTGTTCTGTGGCTGTTGAAAGGAACGCCATGCTAGGCCATATGATTCAAGTTTAGGCTTGAAATCCATCTTTAGCCTTTTTAACGTACTTCATGAAAATATTCTGGAGTTCGGTGAGTACGTGCCCGATGTTGCCCAAGGAAATCACCAACTTGAATTCGCTACCCTGCCCGTTCTGGTCTCTGAAAGTTATGGCTTCCGGCTCCTCAAAACTTACCCTGGCGTGTACGACCGCATTCCTCACATGGCGGAGATAGCTTACGCCTTCGCGATCAGTGGGGTAAGTGGACTCGGAACTTTTCTTCAATTCATCGATCCGTTCGTCCAGCGCCCGAAAATCATCTGGAAAAGTATCCTCGAGTAGTTGCTTTGGCACAACGAGCAACACGTAGAGCATTATCAGCAGACAGCCACGGTTTCCTAGCCCGATTCCTGGCAGGTGCTCGTGGACGAACTTATCCTTTATTTCTTTTGTGGTAATGGGATTGCCCATGGCTTCCCGCTTCTTTTTGCTGTTCAGCTTAGTATTCACGGGAGGCGGAGCCTCCCCCAGAGCGTGTCACGGCTTCAGCCATGACACGAGAATGCTGACACGAGAATGCCATTGTAGGGGCGAACGGCCGTTCACCCTCCTCGCTGTCGTATGTCTTGGCTCTTAGACTGCACCCACTAATTCCGCTTCTGACGGGGGCGTTTCCGCATCGGCTTCTCCCAACACTTCACAGGAATTGCCCGGACTTTCAATCAGTTTCACCTTATATAAACTCGCCCCCAAATCGCGAATCGGTTGCGTCAAAATATCGCGAATGTGCAGGACAAAATTTTCAGTGGTGGGGACAATTTTCTCAAAATGAGGAATATCATAATTCAGAAACGTATGGTCGAACGGTTCAGCGACCAAATCCTCAATCAGTTGATTTAATGCCCCCAAATCAACCAGCATTCCCGTGCGTTGATCGATGTCTCCCTTCACCGTCACTTCTAAATTGTAGTTGTGACCATGACCATGAGGATAGGCACATTTGCCATAAATGGCATCATTTTCATCGTCGCTGGCATCGGGTATGGCTAGGCGATGGGCGGCACTAAAATGAGTACAGGTGGTTAAATGAGCTTCCCAGTCGTTGCCGAAATAATCGGCCCATAAATCGGGATGTTCTGAAAGCTGAATTTTAACGAGGGGGAGATGGGGCGCGAGTCGTTGCCAAATGACCCGCGCGACGTTTTCAGTGGTGGGTAATGTTTCCTTAAATTCGGGCCAAACTTCGTTCAAAAAGGAAAAATCAAGCTGACTGGTGACTTCCCGTTTAATGTCATGTTTGATGTTCGATAAATTCAGCACCATGCCATATTCATCGAGTTCTCCAGCCATAGACACATAGAGAACATAGTTATGGCCGTGACCATGAACATTGGCACAGGCCCCGAATTGGCGGCGATTCTCGGCTTCGCTGAGTTCCGGGAGCCAGTAGCGGTGACCGGCGGAAAATTGGGCGCGACGGTTGATAATACAGTCCATAAATCTTTGCTGGGCGACGAGAGTGAATGGTTGCGTTGGCGCTATTCTTAAACTTTTGTAAAGCTGTCCTTAAGTGTAGCGAAGATCTCAGGCAAATCGACGTGAGGGGGGCAAAAAATCCCCAAGGGGGCGATCGCCTCAGTCCAAGGGTTCCCCGGCAAACGGTACACTGAGAGCAGCGTAAGCGATCCTTTGACCCAATCGGAGAAGTAAGAATGACTGTTTCTACTGTAGCGTCTTCGTCCTTGGCTGAGAGCGCCCATCGAACCCGTCAGGCGGCGCAACAGTTAGGATATCTCAGCCGTGATGCCAAAAATGCGGCCATTGCAGCGGTCGCAGAGTCCCTGAACCTGGCGGCGGCGGAGATTTTAGAGGCCAACGCCGCTGACTGCGAAGCGGCCCAACAGGAGGGCCTATCCAAACCCCTCTACGATCGCCTCAAACTGAGTGAAAGCAAACTACAAGGGGCCATCGCCGGTGTACGGGATGTGGGCAAACTCCCCGATCCCATAGGAGTGGCCCAGTTACACCGAGAACTCGATGATGGACTGGTTCTCAAACGCATCACCTGTCCCCTGGGGGTGTTAGGGGTAATTTTCGAGGCCCGGCCCGATGCGGCGATTCAAATTGCCAGCCTGGCTCTCAAATCCGGGAATGGCGTCATTTTCAAAGGCGGGAAAGAAGCGAGTCGCTCCTGTCAGGCGATCGTCGCCGCCATTCATCGTGGCTTAGACTATGTGGGAGTCCCCACCGATGCCATTCAACTGCTGACGACTCGCGAGGAAATTCTGGAACTGCTACAACTCGATTCGATGGTGGATTTAATTATCCCTCGGGGATCGAATGCCTTTGTCCGGTTTGTGCAAGAGAATACCCGAATCCCCGTATTAGGCCATGCCGATGGGATTTGTCATATCTTCATCGACCAAAGTGCCGTACTCGATAAAGCCATCCCCATTGTGGTGGATGCCAAAACCCAATATCCCGCCGCCTGTAACGCCGTAGAAACCCTGTTAATTCATCAGGGGGTGGCGAAAGCCTTTTTGCCGCCCTTGGCCCAGGCCTTGCAGGAAAAAGGCGTGAGCCTGCGGGGGGATGCGATCGCCCAGTCCATTATCGAGATGGAGGCCGCAACGGAAGACGACTGGCAAACCGAGTATAGCGATTTAGTGTTAGCGATTCGGGTCGTGGATTCCCCCGCCGAGGCGATCGCCCACATTAACACCTATGGTTCCCGTCATACCGAAGCCATCATCAGCGAAGCCCCCCAAGCGGTGGATAGCTTTTTCGCCCAAGTGGATGCAGCGGGAGTGTTCCATAACTGTTCAACTCGATTTGCCGATGGCTTCCGCTACGGCTTCGGGGCGGAAGTGGGCATTAGTACCCAAAAACTGCCCCCTCGTGGGCCGGTGGGGTTAGAGGGCCTCGTGACCTACAAATATCAAGTGGTGGGGAATGGTCATATTGCCGCAACCTATAGCGGTGAGGATGCTAAACCCTTTCGCCATCGTAATTTGTAGAGATTTGTCGAGATTTGTTGAGACCTGGGTTGAGGCGGAGTTCAGGCAGTTAATCGTGCAGTTGCACGGCATTAAGAACATGAAACGAGTTTTAAACCTGTGGCAATGGAGTCGTTCCCCATCGGGGCGATGGTGGTGTGGGGTCGTGTTATCGTGCCTACTCAGCGTCAGTTTCGGGACGATCCGTCAAAGTCCAACCCTGGCTCAAGATCCCGGGGGACCCAGCTTCCCGCGTATGACCAGTCCCCGTGAGAATTTGTGTCCGCCTTCAGCCTTGTCGCGGGTGCGATCGCATACCGTGGCCCCTGGCGAAACCCTAGAGGCGATCGCCCAGGAGTATGATCTCTTTGCCACCACCCTCATGGGGATGAATCCCCAAGTGCGAAATGGCGTCGTTCGGCCGGGAATGCGGCTGAGAATCCCCCCCTACAATGGCATTGAAGTCAATGTTAGCCCCGATGATCTCTGGAGCGACTTGGCCCAAGAATATAACGTGCGAGCCGATGTTCTCTTTGAAGCCAATAATTGCAATTCGCCCGCCGATGTCGCCTTTATCCCCGGTGCCAACTGGTATCCCTACCGAGATACCCCGGATCGAATTCCCACAGACGACGAACCCGCCGTGAGTCCCGCCTTAACTGCGTATCCCTTGCCGACCCGAGTTGAGCCACTGTTACGCTACGGTTGGGTCTTGCCTCCGGGGGCTTCGTCGGCTGTCTTCCATAGTGGCTGGGACTTACCGGCAACAGTCCAAACCCCGGTTCGGGCCAGTGAGGATGGCATTGTGGCTTTTGCAGGGGTTCAACAGCCCTATGGCAATCTTGTGGTGATTAACCATAGCCGGGGTCGCCAAACTCGTTACGCTCATCTGGCGAGGCTGGATGTGGAACAGGGAGAATTTGTCGATGTGGGACAGAACCTGGGAACCGTCGGTCGTACGGGAACGCCCGATGTTCCTCAACCCCATCTGCATTTTGAAATCCGCAATAACTCAGAACTCGGCTGGGTGGCTCAAAACCCAGACACCTATCTTTAACACCTATCTTTAGCGGTTGTCAGCAGCGGTTGTCATCCCAAATCAACCTGTTAAGGGGAATTTTTCGGGAGAATTCAGCCCGAGTGCTGCGGAGACTCAAATCAAGATGTAGTGTAGAGAAGGGTGGGTTTGGCAACCCGGCTCGTGGTCCTGTCCCCAGTCTTGCTCCCGTCCCGTCCCCCTTTAGACCTTCACGGAATTGGCGAATGGCTGTTTACGCGCCTAGCACTGTTCTCGCTTGGAACATCGCTGCGATCGAAGCAAAATCTGGTCATGCGAGCGAGATCTCCCCAGCACATCTATTGCTGGGACTTTGTAAACTCTGCGATCTAGACTTAGAACGGTTTTGTCCCCGACAAATTCGCGACAATCCCATGCAGAAGCGCGATTTTCGCAGTGATATCCAAGTGTTGCAACAATGGTTTGATACCTGGGGACTCGATCGCAGCAATTTTCGCCGTCGCCTGCGATCGCAAATCTCATCCGCCAGCCCCTTACCCGTCCATCAGGGGATTATGCACCGGGATGCCCATGCGCGGCAAGTTTTTGCCCGAGCCGAGGAACTCTCGGCCCTACAATGCCTTGATGAAGCGGTCGTCCGTCCCTATCATCTCCTTCAGTCCCTCTGCGAACTCAGTAATACGCCTTGGGATGACCTACTCTCGGAAATGAGTGCTTGTGGTGTGGATACTCCCTTCGGTGATGGGGCGGAATGGGCCTTGGATGCGCTCCCGGCGGACCCTCATTTACTCCTCGATGGCGATCCACTCTATCAGGATTTGGAAAAACCGGCCACACCGCTCCTAGACTGTTTTGGTCGGGATTTGTCGGAGTTGGCTCGTAAATGTCAACTCGATCCGGTGGTGGGGCGACAGACGGAGATTTTGGCTCTGGCGAGTATTTTGATGCAGAAGCGCAAACGCAATGCGATTCTTGTTGGCGATCCTGGTGTGGGAAAAACTTGCATTGTCGAGGGCTTAACTCAGTGGTTATCCAGTTCCTCGGGACCCCCCGAAGCCTTGAGACAGAAGCGTGTGGTGGAAGTGTCGATGGCGTCACTATTGGCGGGATCGAAGTATCGAGGGGAGTTTGAGGAGCGGATTCAGGCCCTGATTCGCGAGGCCAGTTCGGCGGCGGATACGATTGTGTTTATTGATGAAATCCACACGGTGTTAGGAGCTGGGGGAACGGGGGCCAGTGATGCGGCCAATATCCTCAAACCGGCTCTGGCCCGGGGGGAAATTCACTGTATTGGGGCGACGACGGTTCGGGAATATCGCCAGACCATTGAGAAGGATGGGGCTTTAGAACGTCGTTTTCAGGTGGTTTGGGTGTCGGAACCGACGGCTGAGGAGACTCAGGCGATTTTACAGGGGTTGCGATCGCAGTTTGAGCGTCACCATGACCTGAAAATTCACGATAGCGCCTTGACGGCGGCGGTGGAGTTGACGGGCCGCTATGTCAGTGATGCCCGTTTTCCCGATAAAGCCATTGATGTGATCGATCGCGCCTGTGCTGAGGCCCGTTTAGATTCGGGGGGGATTTTGGCTCAGAAAGGGGTTCCGCTATCGGGGCCGCGTTCGATTAGCCGCAGTGATATTGCGCGGGTGGTGGCTCATCAATGTCGTTTACCCTTAGAACAGATTTCTGAAGACGAGCGATCGCGCCTGTTGCGACTCGAAAGCGCCCTGCAAAAACAGGTGATGGGTCAAGATGAGGCGATCGCGGCGGTCGCTGACGCCATTCGTACCGCTCGGGCCGGCTTAAAAGCCCCTCAGAAGCCGGTGGGAGCGTTTTTATTTGTCGGACAGACGGGAACCGGCAAAACCCAGTTAGCACAAGCCTTAGCGGAGTTTCTCTTTGACAGTCCCCAAAAACTGATTCGGGTGGATATGTCTGAGTATATGGAGCCGAGTTCTACCTCTCGTTTGATTGGCGCACCGCCGGGATATATTGGCCATGAAGGGGAAGGCCAGTTAACTGGGGCCATTCGCACCCATCCCCACAGTGTGGTGTTGTTCGATGAAATTGAGAAGGCTCACCCTCAGGTGTTGGATTTATTCCTGCAAATTTTGGATGAGGGACGGCTTACGGATAGTCATGGACATCAGGTGTCCTTCCGGGAGACGATTATTATTATGACCTCCAATTTGGGGGCTAATGTGAGTTCTCAGGGGACGTTAGGCTTTGGTTTGGAGTCTCGGGAGTCTGAGGCAGGCGATCGTCAACGCTATCGTGAGGGGATTTTCAAGAGTTTACGGCAATCTCTACGGCCCGAACTCCTCAACCGCATCGGGCAAATTGTCTATTTCGATCCCCTCTCGGTGGACACGTTACGACAAATTGTCGAGAAAGTGATTGAGCAGGTTCGCCAACGGCTACAACGGCAACATTTGCGGCTCAAACTAACGGAAACGGCCTATGAGTTACTGATGGAACAGGGCTACAATGCCGAGTTAGGCGCTCGGGAGATTGAGCGGACGGTGGAACGGCTGCTGGTGCGTCCTTTGAGTCGAGCCATTCTCAGTGGTCAGTTTTCTCCCCATTCTCTAATTTGTGCCGATGCGCGGGAGAATCAGTTGCAGTTTGAGTCGATTCCCCTGCGGCGACGGAAACGGGTTAAAACGGCGGTGAAGGGGGAGTAGCATAAAGGA
>LSZA01000092.1 GCA_001637315.1 Phormidium willei BDU 130791
GACGATCGCATGGGTTTGTCCGCCACAAATCTCCATAATTGTCCAAGGTTGCGTTACGAGGTCTGCGATCGCCTCGGTATATTGCTGCGATAAACTTGCATCCCGGTATTCACTGACAAACTTAATCATATTGGCACGTCTAAACTTAGCTAATTCTCATGTTAGACTAAAAAAAGTTTTTTAACGGTTCGAGGTTGAGCGAATCTTAGTTCCTTTGGCTTTTAGGTTGGGGGGCAGACCCCAAATGTAACAAAACAAAAAGGAAGGTAAGGCATGGATAAATTGCGACGGCTAAGGCTCGATGGATTTAAATCTATTAAGCACTTAGAACTGGAACTGAGTCCTCTTAATATTTTAATTGGAGCTAATGGATCTGGCAAGAGTAATCTCATTTCATTTTTCAAAATGCTAAATGAAATGATGGCCGGGCGTTTACAACAACATATTGGTATTTCCGGACGTGCCACCTCTCTGCTACACTTTGGAGCCAAAACAACTCCCCAAATGCAAGCTCATCTTGAGTTTGAGGTTGAGCGTGGTATAAATCGATATCAAATTCGGTTATTTCATGCGTCAGGTGATACCTTAATATTTGCTGAAGAACGCTTAAGTTTCCTTGAATCCGGTTCTAGCTAAGCCAAATTAGACGACCTAGGTGCGGGTCACCAAGAAACTAAAATTCACCAAGCAGCAGAAGAGGGAAAACCAACCGCAAAAGCCATTCGCTACTTACTCAACCGCTGTCGTGTTTACCACTTTCATGATACCTCAGCCACTGCCGATGTTCGACAGTCTTGTTACATCGGAGATAACCGATGGCTAATGCCCGATGCTGGGAATTTAGCAGCGATGCTTCACCGATTCCGCGAAGAAGAGGGGGTGTATTATCGTCGTATTGTTGAAACAGTTCGTCTGATTGCACCGTTTTTTGATGATTTTGTTCTGGAACCTGATGCTTCAAGTCGTCTCATGTTGAACTGGCAAAATAAAGACTCAGATCGCACCTTTAGTCCTCACCAGTTTTCTGATGGAACGTTGCGGTCAATTTGCTTAATCACGTTGTTATTACAGCCAGAATCCGAATTGCCTAAATTGATAATTGTCGATGAGCCAGAATTAGGACTGCATCCCTATGCACTCAGGATTATTGCCGATTTATTCAGCAGTGTCTCACTGCATACTCAGGTTATAATTAGCACCCAATCAAGTTTGTTTTTAGACTATTTTGAACCTGAGACTATTATCACGGTGGATTTAACTGAAAAAGCCTCCCAGTTTCGCAGACTCAATTTACAGGAACTAGACCCCTGGCTAGAGGATTATAGCTTAGGGGAGGTGTGGCAAAAAAATGTCATCGCTGGGGGGCCTCATTGATGATTCGACTCTATTTATTTGCTGAAGGTCAAACAGAACAGACATTTGCCAGTAATTTAATGACACCCCATTTAGCAAATTATGGAGTTTATTTAAACAAGCCTGTTTTGATTTCTCACGGAAGAAAGAAAGGTGAAATACATCGCGGCGGCGGGCAAAACTATGCCGCCATGAAACAAGATATTTTGCGGTTTCTGAAGCAGGACAAATCCAGGGATGTTTATTTTACAACCATGCTTGATTTGTATGCACTCCCCCCTGAGTTTCCAGGGTTCATGGCTGCACAAACATACCGAAATACGCCCTATGACCAAGTTGCGTTTTTAGAGAAGTCTTTCGCCGAGGATATTGGTGATGATAGATTTTTGCCCCATCTCCAGCTTTACGAGTATGAAGCGTATCTATTTTGTGAGCCAAACCACTTTTTAAGTATCGAACCTGGGGGAACTAAAGGAGTAGAGACGTTGCAGACTATTGCCGGCCAATATGAGAGTCCTGAATTGATTAATGATGCCCCTCAAACAGCACCCAGTAAACGTATTATTGCTGAATCTCCAAAATACAAGAAAGCTAAGTCGGTTTGGGGTCCACTGGTGGCACAACACATCGGCTTACCTGTCATTAGACAACAGTGTCCTCACTTTAACAAATGGCTGTCAAATTTGGAATTATTAGGACAGGTTTAAGAAGCTAATAGTGAAGTAATTAGGAGGGTTCTATGGCGTTACCCGAGCTGTGTCTATGGGATGTTTTTTGGAAACTTAACGAGGTTAACTTAACATCAACAAGAATGTGACAAAAGGATAAATTTTATAAACTAGGGTTTAAGTTTCTGGAGAATCTGTCTATAGTAAAGGGTAAGCCTGTCAATCTGGGGCGATTGCAGTTCCTGCACGCTTCGCGAGCGCACCTCCCGGATTGCCAAATCACCCGAGTCACCCCAATGCACGAAGTCAGTATCATGGCACAAACCCTAGAAATCGCCCTAAATGAGGCGAATCGACAGGGTGCAAGTCAGATTCATCGCTTAACCGTCCGCGTCGGAACCCTCTCGGGAGTCGTTCCCGATGCCCTTCGTTTTGCCTTTGATGTTGTCGCCCAAGATACCATTGCCGAACAAGCAAAATTTGACATTGAACCCGTTGCGGCTCGTTGTTATTGTCAAGCCTGTAAACAAGACTTTTATCCCGAGGATATTATTTTCGTCTGTCCCCATTGTGGAACCCTAAGTTCCCAGGTTCTCAACGGGAAAGAACTTGAAGTGTCATCGTTGGAGATCTCTTAATCATGTGTCAAGATTGCGGTTGTTCTGTTACCCCAGCTAATGTTCGTATGACCTCAGAAAATCTGTCTCATCACGACCATTCCCACGGTCATTCCCATCACGACCATTCCCACGGTCATTCCCATCACGACCATTCTCACGGTCATTCCCATCACGACCATTCCCACGGTCATTCCCATCACGACCATTCCCACCAACAGATTAACCTCCACCAAGCGATTCTCTCAAAAAACGATCGCCTAGCGGAACGAAATCGCGGCTTTTTTGCAGCCAAAAACCTCTTTGTTCTCAATATCCTCTCCTCACCGGGTTCTGGGAAAACCGCACTCCTCGAACGCACCCTAATGGAGTTGAGCGATTGCATTCCCGCCGCCGTCATCGTGGGAGACTTAGAAACCGACAACGACGCGCAACGACTGCGACGCAGTGGACAACAGGCGATTCAAATTATGACCGAAAGCCTCTGTCACCTCGAAGCCGAATCCATCGCCGAAGCCACCCAGAAACTGGATTTAACCGATATTCAACTGCTGATTATCGAGAATGTAGGAAATTTAGTTTGTCCCGCCGCCTATGATTTAGGAGAAACGCAACGGGTGGTTCTCTTATCAACAACAGAAGGAGAAGATAAACCCCTAAAATATCCCACGGTGTTTAAATCTGCCGATGTCGTGATTTTGAATAAAATCGATATTGCCGAAGTGGTGGGATTTGACCGCGATCGCGCCCTGGAGAATATCCGCCAAATCGCCCCCCAAGCCCAAATCCTGGAAGTTTCCGCCCGAACTGGGGAAGGAATGGCTCAATGGTATGAGTATTTACAACACCAGGTTCAGCCTCAGCCTGAACTCGCCGTTCACTAACCCGTCGTAAATCGAGAAAAGAATGTTTCAGAAATTTTTGGGGATGGTTCTGCTCATTTTAGGAACCTATCTTCTCGGCAAAAACATCGTCATCACAACTGGTTATATTCGTCCCGTTTGGGGAGATGCGTTAACGGTCATTGCTTTAGTTTCCTTGATGGTTGGGGTTGTCTCTCTGTTGTTCTTTTATTCAACCGTCGGAGGAGTCGGTTGGGTCTTTATTGGCATTGGTTTAGTATCCTTTTTGTTTGTCGGACGGCTAATCATACGACCGACAACCATTTGGTACTTTCTGTTCTCCTTCGCCTCCCTAACCGCTGGCTTACAACTTCTAACCACCGGAAGACGAATTCGTTTTTAAGATGACACGGGAGTTAGAGACAACGATTCGGGGCGATCGCCTCCACCTAGACATCCAAGGAATTGTCCAAGGCGTGGGGTTTCGCCCTTTCGTCTATCAACTGGCCACCGCCCTAAACATAGCGGGCTGGGTCACCAATACCGCTGACGGAGTTGTGATCGAAATCGAGGGCGATCGCCCCCAACTCGAACAATTCTGTCAGCGTCTGCTGGCTGAACTCCCTCCCCACGCCCAAATCCATCACCTCCATCGCCAAGAGATCCCCCCCCAAGGCCAAACCCACTTCGTCATTCAGGCCTCCCAATCCCATCCCCAACGCAAAACCGCCCTAATTCTCCCGGATCTCGCCACCTGTTCCCACTGCATCGAAGAACTATTTAACCCCAACAATCGCCGCTACCGCTATCCCTTCATCAACTGCACCCACTGCGGCCCCCGCTATAGCATTATCGAAACCCTGCCCTACGATCGCCCCCTCACCACCATGGCCGGGTTCCCCCTTTGCCACAACTGTCAGCAAGAATACGACAATCCCGGCGATCGCCGTTTCCACGCCCAACCCAACGCCTGCGACGTATGCGGCCCCCAACTTGAGTTTCATCCCCCCACCAACCTTCCCCCCCTAGACGCCGCCCAAACCCGACTCCGTCAGGGACAAATCCTAGCCCTCAAAGGCTTAGGCGGCGTTCAACTCCTCGTCAACGCCCAAGACGAGGCGGCGGTTCAACGATTGCGTCAACGGAAACATCGCCCCAGTAAACCCTTTGCGGTGATGTATCCCCATCTCGACGCCGTTCGTCAAGACTGTTTCCTCAGCCACAGGGAAGCCGAACTCTTACAATCCCCCGCCGCCCCCATTGTCTTATTGCGTCAACTCTTACAGCGTCAAAAACAGCCTCACCTGGCCCCTTCCGTCGCCCCCAACAATCCCGATTTAGGGGTTATGCTTCCCTACACGCCCCTGCATCATCTCCTGTTGCGAGAGTTCGCCGCCCCCCTCATCGCCACCAGTGGGAATCTCTCCGGGGAACCGATTTGTATTGACAATCAGGAAACCCTGGAACGCCTGGGGAACATCGCCGATGGCTTTTTGCTGCATAATCGCCCCATCGCCCGCCCAGTGGATGACTCGGTGGTACGGGTGATGGCTAAGACGCCCGTGATGTTGCGACGGGCCCGGGGATACGCCCCCAGAACCCTCTCGATTCCTGGATTATCTCAATCGGTGTTGGCGGTGGGGGGGTATTTTAAGAATACCGTGGCGATCGCCTTTGAGGAGAAGGTGTTTGTCAGTCAACATATTGGCGATTTAGACAATCCCGCCAGCCGCCAGGCCTTTGACTACACCTTGGCCAAACTCTCCAGTATTTACGACTTTGAACCTGAGGTGATTGTTTGTGATGGCCATCCTGATTATCCCTCGACTCAGTTCGCCCAACATCTGGCCCAAGATAAACAAATTCCCGTAATCCGGGTTCAACATCATCAGGCCCATATCCTCTCGGTGATGGCGGAACATGGATTACAGGCCCCGGTGTTGGGAATCGCTTGGGATGGAACTGGCTATGGGATGGATGGAACCATTTGGGGCGGGGAATTGTTGCAGATTGATTCCTCTGAGAGGGGATTTCAGCGGTTAGCCCATTGTCGCAGTTTTCCTCTCCTGGGGGGCGATCGCGCGGCCAAGGAACCGCGACGGGCGGCGTTAGGGCTATTGTGGGATGTCTTCGGAGAGGAGATGTTTGAGAATCCTAGTCTAACCTCCCTGCCACCGTTTCAGGCCTTTTCTCCCTCGGAATTGACGCTGGGTCAGACGGCGTTACGTCGTGGGATTAATACACCCCGTAGTAGTAGTGTGGGGCGGTTGTTTGATGCGATCGCCTCCCTGTTAGGGCTTCAGCAGCGTCTGAGTTTTGAAGGGGAAGCGGCCATGGCCTTGGAATTCGCCGCTAGAACTGTGGAGACGGCTGAATTTTACCCAATTTCCCTGTCTGGGGGGGTTTGGGATTGGCAAGAGATGCTGTTGGGGATTTTGGGCGATCGCACCTCAGGAGAGTCGATTCCCTATATCGCCGCCAAATTTCACAATAGTCTCATCGAGGCGATCGCCCAGATGCTGCAAACCTATCATCATTCCTCCCTTCCCGTGGTATTAACCGGGGGTTGTTTCCAGAATCAGCGTCTTCTGGAGGGGGCGATCGCGCGGCTGCAACTGATGGGAATCCAACCCTACATCAACCAACAGTTCCCAGCCAACGACGGTGGACTCAGCCTCGGGCAAATTTATGCTGTTTCGGAGCAATTGCATCAAACCGAAGCAGCTTTGCAATAAAGAGAAACAAACTGTAACTATCTTTGGTTTTTCATGTAACGATAAATTGCAAATTGAGAAACCATGGCAGACAACAGCCATAGAGTTTGTTATAACAGGATTAAGCACTTTATCGCTTCGTTGTTATTTAGATCATTCCTTGACCATCTCTTGATTAGGATTTCCAGAAAATGCCCTCCCAAGATGCTTATTGCCTAACGATTTCTCTCAATATGTCAAATACAGAGATTGATGACGATGACAAAGAAAAAGAAACCCAACGATTGTTTAATGAACTGAGGACACTAGACGACATTGAAGACGTCCAACGAGTCATCAACCCAGACCCCCCTGAAGGGAGTAAAGCCATTGCTGGATTTTTCATTGGTCTACTGACCGCTGAGGTAAAACCTGAAAATATCGCCAACCTATTTCGCTTTCTCGGCGATCGATTATCCAACAAAGAAGTGAGTTTAACACTCTCCTTAGGTGACGAGGTTTTAGAGGTTACCGCCGGAAGTCGAGAGGAGTTCGAGTTCGCCATGCAACAAGCATTAGTTTGGACTCAGCAGCGCAACCTAACGTCAACGTGACACAATGAGTAAAATTGCCCTATTGATTGGCGTCAGTCATTACAACCCTGGATTGACAGCTCTCCCGGCAGCCCTTCGGGATGTAGAAGCCATGCAGGAGGTATTAGAGAATCCTGATATTGGTGGTTTTGATGACGTTTTGCCTCTCCTCAATCCCGATCGCCAACAAATGGAACAACAGATTGAGGCATTATTTTCTAACCTTAAGAAAGATGATGTAGCTCTCCTGTTCTTTTCAGGGCATGGGATTAAAGATGAAATGGGTGCATTGTACTTCGCGACATCAATCACTCAGAAAAAGCCTGATGGTCAAATCCTAAAATCCACAGCCGTTTCCGCAGGATTTATCCAGAACATGATGGCTGAAAGTCGCTCCAAGCGTCAAGTTGTCATTCTGGACTGTTGCTTCAGTGGGGCCTTCGCGCAGGGAATGACCGCCAAAGACGATGGCGGTGTGGATGTTCAAGCACAACTCGGAGGAGAAGGTCGTGCAGTCTTGACCTCATCGACATCTCTGCAATATTCCTTTGAACAAGATGATGAGGCGTTGTCATTATATACCCAGTATCTCGTCGAAGGCTTACAAACAGGGGCAGCTGACAGTAATCGTGATGGCATTATTTCGATCTACGAGTTGCATTGTTATACGAAAGCGAAAGTTGCCGAAGCCGCACCCGCTATGCGACCGAAAATTTTTGCAGTTGAAGAAGGATTTCAAATCACGATTGGAACCGCTCCCACGGGCAATCCTGAATTGCAATATCGGCAGGAGGTGAGTCATCTCGTCCATCAAGGCGAAATTTCGACCATTGCTAGAGTCACTCTAGATACATTACGACAACAATTAGAACTATCAGAATCAGTTGCCAATAAGATTGAAATAGAGGTATTAGAACCTTATCGTCACTATCAAAAAAGATTGAATCAGTATGAAAAGGTCTTAAAAGAGAGTGTCAGTCAAGAGTTTCCTTTTAGCGATGTCACAGAGAAAGAACTGAACCGGCTACAACAGATTCTTTCATTAAAACCAGAGGACGTTAGAAACATGAGACAACGTCTAACTCCAGGTTTAACCCCTAAAAGTGGTCATGAGATCCCGACGAATCCACAACCGACCGTGAGGAGAGAGGTTCCAGCTAGGCGATCGCGTTGGCTTCAGTTTGGTCTCATTGGACTGGTTGTCCTTGGAACTGCGATCGTAGTCTTTCCTCCACCAAACCCCCCGCAAACAGAACCTATCCCCTCTCAAACATCATTACCAGCCGCGCAAGGATGGATTCGCATCGGGGCCATTGCCGATCCCCCTCCCGACGACGTGAGTGAGACTCAACTCTTACCACAGGGTTCCACCACCCCCATTACGATCGAGCCAGATGTCGTTCCTGACATTGGAAGCATTGTGACCCTCACTGGCTCAGCGAAGCTGCGTTCTGACATTCCTCAACCGCCTTACACACTCTCCGAGGAAATTGGTTCACTCTCGCAAAACGAACGCCTCGTTGTTGTAGATCGTTGGTTAGGACGCGATCCAGACGTTCCCAATCGTCAACAGGTTTGGGTTCAAGTCGGATATCCACCAGAGGATAGCCGAGACAGCATGGCAACCTACGCAGTCGTTTTACCCTGAATTGTCTTCTGTGCGATCGCAAGGATAAAATTTAACTAGCTTAAAAACTTGTGAAATTTGATAACAACCTAGAATAAAAATTCTAAACTAGATCCAACCCTAGTCATGACAATTGATAATAACACTATTGTCATGAAAAATTGTTGCAAAAAATTGCATTTCTTCTAATTATGTGTTTAGCCGTCCCTGGACAAGTCTTAGAAATTGAGGGAACCGACCCTCTGAACAAAAGTGGAAAAGTCAGTTTCGGAGGAGTTGTCAAAACTGTCAGCCTTGCTTATGTTCCCGAAGTTGAAGTCGGCGATTACGTCGTCGTTCACGTCGGATTCGCCCTGAGTCAAATCGACGAAACCGCAGCGAAACAAACCTTAGCTGATTTACAACAGATTGCGAAATTGGGTTAACAAACGTAAATCTCTCTCGCAATTTACCGGCGTATATCCCATACTAAATTCAGAGGGCTAAACCCAGCAAAAAATCTTTATTTTTAAAGGTTCGCTGCTCACTAGCCTCCGTTAACCCTTCCATAACCTTAGGTATAAAAACAACAAAAAGCTTGTTTTTGGAGCCACAAAAGTCACCCTAGAATTGGGCAAAAATCTATAAGCTTCCCCTCAGCCTCAGTCAGTTATCCCCTCCCACTGAGTTTGTGACCCTATGAGCTAAGCAACAACAGGACTCCCTAGGTTGCTCTCACAAACTCCCCCGCACTGCCGCTCACCAAGGATTAAGAGCATGAACACTAGCACCTACGCCACCCTCGACGGAAACGAAGCCGTTGCCCGGGTTGCCTACAAACTCAACGAAGTCATCGCTATCTACCCCATCACCCCCGCCTCCCCCATGGGCGAATGGGCCGACGCTTGGATGTCAGAGAGGCAACCCAACCTATGGGGAACCGTCCCCTCCGTCATCGAAATGCAGAGCGAAGGAGGGGCAGCCGGGGCCGTCCATGGCTCACTGCAAACCGGGTCACTCACCACCACCTTCACCGCCTCTCAAGGGTTGCTGTTGATGGTTCCCAACCTCTACAAAATCGCCGGGGAACTCACCAGCGCCGTCCTCCATGTGGCCGCCCGTTCCGTCGCCGCCCAGGCCCTGTCCATCTTCGGCGACCATAGTGACGTTATGGCCGCCCGAGGAACCGGCTTCGCCCTCCTCTGTTCCGCCTCCGTCCAAGAAGCCCAAGATCTAGCCCTGGTCGCCCATAGCGCCAGCCTCGAATCGCGGGTTCCCTTCATCCACTTCTTCGACGGCTTCCGCACCTCCCACGAAATCCAAAAAATCGAAACCCTCGACGAGTCCATCATTCGCGATCTCATCGATGACGACTGGGTCTATGCCCATCGTAGCCGGGGACTGACCCCCGATCGCCCCGTCTTGCGAGGAACCGCCCAGAACCCCGATGTCTTCTTCCAAGCCCGAGAAAGCGTCAACCCCTTCTACAACGCCTGTCCCGACAGGGTACAGCGGGCCATGGACCAACTGGCACAACATACCGGTCGCCAGTACCAAATCTACGAATACCACGGCGCACCCGATGCCGATCGCGTCGTCGTTCTCATGGGGTCCGGCTGTGAAACCGCCCAAGAAACCGTAGACTACCTCAGCGCCCAAGGGGAAAAGGTTGGAGTCCTCAAAGTGCGCCTCTATCGCCCCTGGGACATCGAAAAACTTCTCGCCGCCTTCCCCAACACCGTCGAGAAAATCGCCGTCCTCGATCGCACCAAAGAACCCGGCGCCAGCGGCGAACCCCTCTATCTCGATGTTGTCTCCGCCTTCAGCGAAGCCTGGGAAGGCACAATGCCCAAAATCGTCGGTGGACGCTATGGCTTGTCGTCCAAAGAATTCAACCCCGCCATGGTGAAAGGCGTCTTCGACAACCTCAGCCAAGACAAACCCAAAAACCACTTCACCATCGGCATTCACGACGACCTCACCCAAACCTCCCTCCCCTACGACGACTCCTTCAGTACCGAACCCGATGACGTCTCCCGTTCCGTCTTTTATGGCTTAGGCTCCGATGGAACCGTCGGCGCCAACAAAAACTCCATCAAAATCATCGGTTCGGCCACCGACAACTACGCCCAGGGCTATTTCGTCTATGACTCCAAAAAATCCGGCGCCGTCACCGTCTCTCACCTGCGCTTTGGTCCCCGGGCCATTCGCTCGACTTATCTGATTAACCAGGCCAACTTCGTCGGCTGTCACCAATGGACCTTCCTCGAAAAACTGAACGTCCTCAACGCCGCCGCTCCAGGCGCCACTTTCCTCCTCAATAGCCCCTATGGTCCCGACGAGGTTTGGGATCGCCTTCCCCTAGAGATTCAAGAGCAGATTGTCCGCAAAACCCTCAAATTCTACGTCATCAACGCCCAACAAGTCGCGCGAGACAATGGGATGGGGGGACGCATCAATACCGTGATGCAAACCTGCTTCTTTGCCCTCTCGGGGGTCTTACCTCGGGACCAGGCCATTGCTGAAATCAAAAAAGCCATTGAGAAAACCTATGGCAAAAAAGGACAAGCCATTGTCCAAATGAACCTCAACGCCGTCGATGCGACCCTGGACCATCTCTATGAGGTGAATGTGCGTGAAGCCAACTCCACGGTCCGCATGAGTCCGACGATTCCCGATGCTGCACCGGAGTTTGTCCGTACCATCGAGGGCAAAATGTTGGCTCGTGAAGGGGATGACCTCCCCGTGAGCGCCCTCCCCTGCGATGGAACCTATCCCACGGGAACCGCGAAATGGGAAAAACGCAATGTTGCCCAAGAAATCCCCGTCTGGGACCCCGATGTCTGCGTGCAATGTGGCAAATGCGTCATGGTTTGCCCTCATGGGGTGATTCGTGGCAAAGCTTACGACGAGGAGCAATTGGGGAATGCCCCGAGCCACTTTAAGTTCACCGATATTCGCGATAAAGACCCCAATTTCGCCGGTCGCAAGTTTACGATTCAGGTGGCTCCCGAAGATTGTACCGGTTGCGGCATTTGTGTCGATGTCTGTCCGGCGAAAAACAAATCGATGCCCTCCAAGAAAGCCATTAATATGGAGGCGCAACCGCCGCTACGGGAACAGGAACGGGAGAATTGGGACTTCTTTATGAATTTGCCCAATCCCGATCGCCGCAATCTGCATCTCGATCGCATCCGTCAGCAACAATGGCAAGAACCCCTGTTTGAGTTTTCCGGGGCCTGTGCCGGTTGTGGGGAAACCCCCTATCTGAAACTGGTGTCGCAACTGTTCGGCGATCGCACCGTCATCGCCAACGCCACCGGCTGTTCCTCCATCTACGGCGGCAACCTCCCCACCACCCCTTGGGCTCAAAACGCCGAGGGACGGGGGCCAGCCTGGTCCAACAGTCTCTTTGAAGACAACGCCGAGTTTGGCTTAGGCTTCCGCATGTCCCTCAACAAACATATGGGATTTGCCCAAGAGTTGCTGCAAAAACTCTCCGGGGAACTGGGAGACAATTTGGTGCAACAGCTTCTCGATAATCCCCAGAAATCCGAAGCCGACATTTGGGACCAACGGGAAGCCGTGGCGGGTTTGAAACAACAGCTTGAGTCCCTCAACAGTCCTGACGCCAAACAACTGCGTAGCCTCGCCGATTACTTGGTGAAAAAAGATGTCTGGATTATCGGTGGAGATGGTTGGGCCTATGACATCGGCTTTGGCGGCTTAGATCACGTCATTGCCAGTGGGCAAAATGTCAACATTCTGGTGATGGATACGGAGGTCTATTCCAACACCGGCGGACAGTCGTCTAAAGCGACTCCTCGCGGTGCGGTGGCTAAGTTTGCCGCTGGTGGGAAACCGGCACCGAAGAAAGACTTGGGCTTAATTGCCATGACCTACGGCAATGTCTATGTGGCCTCCGTAGCCATGGGGGCGCGGGATGAACATACCCTGAAGGCCTTTATCGAAGCCGAGGCCTATGATGGACCCTCCTTGATTATTGCCTACAGCCATTGCATCGCCCATGGCATTAACATGACCACCGCCATGAGTCATCAGAAGGCGTTAGTCGAAAGTGGTCGCTGGTTGCTGTATCGCTATAACCCTGAGTTGAAAGAAATGGGTCAAAATCCCTTGCAAGTGGATTCGCGATCGCCCAAGAAAGGGGTTGAAGCCTCCATGTACGCCGAAAACCGCTTCAAGATGCTCACCAAAACCAAACCCCAAGACGCGAAACGGTTGCTGAAAGAAGCCCAAGCTGACGTGGATACTCGTTGGGCCATGTATGAGTACCTAGCGAATCGTCCCATCAGCGGTTAATCCATCCCATGGGGGAGAACGTCGGAGTTCTCCCCCAGTCCCCCTAGTTTGACGCGAATATCATGGAACTCACCACACAGTATCTCGGACTCACCCTCAAATCCCCCCTCGTCCCTTCGGCGGCAGCTCCCTTAACAGAAGATATCGATAATGTCAAGCGTTTAGAAGATGCCGGGGCGGCGGCGATCGTGCTACACTCCCTATTCGAGGAACAACTGCTGAAAGAGAAATTCGAGTTACACCACCACCTCGAATATGGAACCGAGAGTTTCGCCGAAGCCCTGACCTATTTTCCCGAAGCCGAAGAGTATCACGTCGGTCCCCAACTGTATCTCGACCATATCCGCGAGGCCAAAGCCAGCGTTGACATCCCCATCATCGCCAGTTTAAACGGCTTTTCCCCCGGTGGTTGGGTCGAATATGCCCAACAGATGCAAGACGCCGGGGCCGATGCCTTGGAGTTGAACATCTACTATGTTCCCACAGACATGAACATGACCGGGGCCGAGGTGGAAGAGAACTATCTCAACATCTTGCGGGATGTCAAAGGAGAAGTTCGCATTCCCGTGGCGGTGAAGTTGAGTCCCTTTTTCAGCAATATGGCCAATATGGCCAAACGACTGACGGAGGCGGGGGCTGATGGACTGGTGTTATTTAACCGCTTCTACCAGCCGGACATTGATTTAGAGGAGTTGGAAGTCTCGCCCCATGTCCTCTTGAGTACCCCCCAAGACCAGCGATTACCCATGCGTTGGATTGCCCTGTTGTATGGTCAAGTTGAGACGGATTTTGCAGCCACCGGCGGCATTCAACATGGCACCGATGCTATCAAGTTACTTATGGCCGGGGCGAAGGTGACGCAAGTTTGTTCAGCGTTACTCCGTCATGGGATTCCCCATCTCCGGAACCTTGAACATCAGATGTTGCATTGGATGGAAGAGCATGAGTATGAGTCGGTGCAACAGATGCAGGGTAGTATGAGTCAGCGCCATTGTCCTGATAAGTCTGCTTATGAACGGGCGCAATACATGAAGGCGGTCTCCTCCTATCAGTATGAACCGGAACGGGTGATGTCCTAACCGCTCCCAAGAGGGGAAGAACCCACCCCAACCCCTCCCCAGAGGGGAAGAACCCACCCCAACCCCTCCCAAGAGGGGAAGAACCCACCCCAACCCCTCCCCAGAGGGGAAGAACCCACCCCAACCCCTCCCCAGAGGGGAAAAACCCACCCCAACCCCTCCCCAGAGGGGAAACCAGAAGAAAATCCCCTCCAGGGAGGGGTGCCCGAAGGGCGGGGTGGGTCCTCGGGGTGTGTTGCCCCATCCCGGGAAAACCCACCCCAACCCCTCCCAAGAGGGGAAAAACCCACCCCCAACCCCTCCCAAAAGGGGAGACAGGAGACGAATTAAGACTAAAAATTCGCCAAACTTATTTATACCTAAATATCCTAAAAAAACATAAAATTTTGGTTTAATAAAATGAAGCCCAAAATCTTACCCTACAATCCAAAACTAAAAGAAACAGCACGGCAGTTGCGCAAGAACATGACCGCTCCCGAAGTCAAGCTATGGAATCACCTAAAACGAGGGCAGATGCAAGGTTTTGACTTTGACAGACAACGTCCTATTGATGAATATATTGTTGATTTTTATTGTAAGAAATTGATGTTGGCTATTGAAATTGACGGGTCATCCCATGAGAGTGAAGAAGCGCAAGAACAAGATAAATATCGACAAGCACGCTTGGAAACCTTGGGAATTAGATTTTTGCGATTTACAAATTGGCAGGTCATCCACGAGACGGATGGAGTACTTATAGCAATTCGTGAGTGGATTCGCAATAATTCACCAACCACGTAACTTTTCAACCTTAGACTTCCAATTGCAAAACCAGATCTTGTTCCTAAGAGGGGAAGAACCCACCCCCAACCCCTCCCAAGAGGGGAAACCAGGGGAAAATCCCCTCCAGGGAGGGGTGCCCGAAGGGCGGGGTGGGTCCTCGGGATGTTTGGCATCCTCCCAGGACTGTTGTGACAACCCCGCTTTGCGGGCCTCGTTGTCATGTCCCTGTCCAACAAGAACTTGAACCGATTTTGATTCAAGCCGTAGGGACGCCAAATCGCCTCGGTGAGAGGGGTTAGGGGTGGATGTATTTCTATTGCCTTTCCCCTCAAAGACACTCCAACGCCTCGGCATGATGGCGTAAATGGTCCTCCATGAAACTCGCAATAAAATAATAACTATGGTCATACCCCGGTTGCAGCCGTAACCGCAGGTCCACCCCAGCCTGCTGACAAGCCGCCTCAAAGCGTTCAGGTAATAACTGACCTTGGGCCAAAAACGAATCCGCCTCCCCCTGGTCAATTAAAATTGGACCCTGCCAAGCTGAAGTTTTCACCAACTCACTGGCATCATAGGCCAACCAAGTTTGGCGATTCTCCCCTAAATAGCCGCGAAACGCCGTTTCTCCCCAAGGACAAGACATGGGGGCAGCAATCGGCGCAAACGCAGACACAGACTGGTAGCGAGAGGGATGACGCAATGCACAAACCAAGGCACCATGACCCCCCATTGAATGCCCGAAAATACTCTGACGCGAGGCATCCACCGGGAAATTCTCCGCCATCAGGGCCGGGAGTTCCTCGGTGACATAAGAATACATCTGATAGTGATTCACCCAAGGAGATTCTGTCGCATCCACATAAAAGCTGGCCCCACTGCCAAAATCCCAACGGTCATTTTCTCCCGCTAATCCCAAGTTACGGGGGCTAGTGTCGGGGGCCACTAACATCAAACCATACTCCGCCGCCAGCCGTTGCGCCCCGGCTTTGCTGATGAAGTTCTCCTCGGTACAGGTTAACCCCGATAACCAATAGAGAATTGGCACCGGCTGCTGGGCCGCCTGGGGGGGAAGATAGATGGAAAACCCCATCGGTGCGTTACAGGTTTGGCTCGAATGTTGATAAAACTGAGTGGTTCCGCCAAAGGAACGACTGTCTTTTGTCAGAGTTAGGGTCATGATTCGGGGAAAGTGACGACGGTACGAATGGCCTCGCCGGCGTGCATGAGGTCGAAGGCTTCGTTGATGCGGTTGATGGGGATGATGTTGGTGACGAGACTATCGATGTCGATTTTTCCGTCCATGTACCAATCGACAATTTTGGGGACATCCCGGCGACCTTTGGCCCCACCAAAAGCGGTTCCTCGCCAAACGCGACCCGTCACCAGTTGGAAGGGACGGGTACTAATTTCTTGGCCGGCCCCGGCGACGCCGATAATGACTGATTCTCCCCAGCCTTTATGACAGCATTCGAGGGCCTGACGCATGACTTTGACGCTGCCGATACATTCAAAGCTATAGTCGGCCCCGCCGTCGGTGAGGTCGATAATGGCGGCCACCACGTCGTCGACGTCGTTGGGGTTAATAAAATGAGTCATGCCAAATTTCTCGGCTAGGGGCCGTTTGGCGGGGTTGAGGTCGACGCCGATGATTTGGTTGGCCCCGATGAGACGGGCACCCTGTATGACGTTGAGGCCAATTCCTCCTAAGCCGAAGACCACGACATTAGACCCGGGTTCGACTTTGGCGGTGTTGATGACGGCCCCAAGGCCGGTGGTGACGCCGCAACCGATGAGACAGACTTTGTCGAGGGGTGCATCGTCGCGGATTTTGGCGACGGCGATTTCGGGGAGAACGGTGACGTTGGCGAAGGTGGAGGTTCCCATGTAGTGATGGATTTTTTTGCCGTTAAGGGAGAAACGACTGGTTCCATCGGGCATGACACCTTTGCCTTGGGTACTACGAATGGCTTGGCAGAGGTTGGTTTTGCCGCTGAGACAGTATTTGCATTGGCGACATTCGGGGGTGTAGAGGGGAATGACGCGATCGCCCACCTTAAGACTTTTTACCTCATCCCCTACGTCCACGACAACCCCAGCTCCTTCATGTCCCAAGATGGCGGGAAAGAGTCCTTCGGGGTCATCGCCAGACAGGGTATAGGCATCGGTATGACAAACCCCAGTGGCTTTGATTTCTACCATCACTTCTCCGGCTTTGGGGCCGTCGAGTTGGACGGTTTCTAAACTTAGGGGTTCGCCGGCTTTCCAGGCCACGGCGGCTTGTACATCCATAATGGGTTATTTCGCAATCCAGAACCGAGTTGATTTTAGCGAAGAACTGGCTCTGGATAGGTTAATTTTTTGGGTGATTGGGGCTTGACAAATGTTACAAAAAATGCCACAAGATGTCAGCCCCTCCATCTCAATCTCGGCGAAAGATGTCGGTGAGCAAAAACATCACGATAAGGGACTAGACTCCTACCAGTTCAGGGTGACAAAATTGGCGGGAGAGTTCAGTTGCTCCTGGCCCACCTCCGGTAACACCGCTAGGGTTTCCCCGCCGACGGCTAACAGCAGTTGCTCATCGAGTTGAGTAAACTCCAAAACTTCAAATGTTAGACCATGAGAGAGTCCAATGCGGTCGGCTCCCACCTGAAAGTCGGTGATGAGATTTTCTCCACCATCTTCTCGCAAGACAAAGATGTTATTGCCACCGCCTCCGGTGAGGGTATCATCGCCGAGGTCTCCTGAGAGCAGGTTATCTCCAGGTCCGCCAATGAGACTATCATTGCCCTCACCGCCGAATAGGGTGTCATTGCCCTCACCGGCCTGGAGAATGTCATTGCCCTGATTGCCGAACATGAGGTTATCTCCCCGTTCGCCAAATATCACATCATCTCCTTGGTCTCCCACTAGGATATCGTTGCCCCCACCGCCATAGGTCGTGTCGTTATCTTGACCGCCAAAGATGGTGTCGTCACAATCGCCGCCGCGAATGAGGTCATCTCCTTTGTTGCCAAATATCAGGTTACGACCCCCGACGGCGGTGATGATTTTGGCTCCATCGCCGCCGACGATGGTGTCGTCTCCCTGGGTTCCAAAGACCTCTGGACCGAACAGGAACAAGGAATCTCCAGTCCGACCGAAGATTAATTGTCCGGGATTGGGTTCGCAGGAGACTTCTGGGGTGGGAGTTGGGTCGGGTTCGGGGTCGGGTTCGGGGTCGGTGGTGGAGACGTTGCCGACTGGGGTATCCGCCGCTACGTTTTCGTCAACGGTGTTGTTGCTGAGGGCGAGGTCGGTGGGAGGGGAGTTCTCGGGAAGGTCGTTAACGTTAGGGGAGTTCTCGGGAAGGTCATTAACGTTAGGGGAGTTCTCGGGAA
>LSZA01000093.1 GCA_001637315.1 Phormidium willei BDU 130791
TGGGTTCTCCCCTATTACCTACCCATTAACAATCAATAGCCAGGCCCAACCCCAGCCGAGGAGAATCGCCAGAAGCGCACCAATAGCCGTATTGATAAAATTGACCACTTCGTTGGTCATCCAGTCTAATTGCTCCTGGAGGGTGGCCCCGATGAGACTTTCAATGTTGGTGGCGATGAAGGCGGCGAGAATGCACCAGAGCATCCCGATGCTGTCAATCATCTCTAATCCGTAGCCTAGCAGGGCGATCGCCACCGCTCCCACCAGTCCCGCGAGGGTTCCCTCCAAACTCACCGCCCCCTCGGTTCCCGCCGGCACAGGCTGCAAGCTGGTAATCAAAAACGTTCGTTTCCCATAGGCTTTCCCCACTTCGCTGGCGGTGGTATCGGCCAGTTTGGTGGCGAAGCTGGCCACATAGCCGAGTTGTAGCAAGATAATCAGCAAAGGAGGAACGGCGGGGAGGGGATGGGTGGGAACCCCTTGTAGTTGGGCATATCCCGCTAGGGCGATCGCACAACATGTCCCTGTTAACGCCGATCCCCAGACATTCTCCGGCCCCCTAGCGCCATCACGCTTCTCGGCAATTCCCGCCGCTTCTTTTTGCGCTTTCCCAATCCGCGTCACCGTTGAACCAAATAAGAAATAAAACATAACAATGGTATAGCCTTGCCAACCGAGGCAGCCCCAAACTAAAACCCCCAAAATCCAAGCATGAATATAACCAGCGGGAGTGAGCAGTTTTTTAGGCAGCAGGGCGGCAAACAGCCACAAAACTGTATTTAAAATAATGGCAAACAGCCAAGGATGCAGGCGAATCCACTCAAAGCTATTTAATTCAACCATAATTATCAACTCGAAAAAAACAAAAAATAATCATCAACCAAATACCGTAATTTTTGGTACATCAATTGACTATTTTTGAAGAATTAAAGGAATACCATTTTTCAAAATGCTTGCTAGACATCTGACCCCGAGTAGGGCGAACAGCCGTCCCCTCCTGAGAGAGGTTAGGGGTGGGTTCCCCTACAGACATCTATGGCACAACTTCTGAAAATTGGTATAAATCAAAACCCTTGCCGTAGGGGCGAAAAATTTTTCGCCCCTACCCTTTGGTATTCTGGTCCAGCGAAAACCCGACCGCTCACCTTAAACCAAGGTTCTTAGGGAGTCGGTAAGGCTTCTGGTTCGATATCTTGCAGGTTGAACAAGAAAGGAACCGCCGGCGAGTCATCGCCAAGCACTAATACTTTCGGCATTTGTGCGCCCCCTTCGCGCCAAGCTTGGATGGCTTCTTTTTGGAGAACCAAACGTCCACCCTGAGATTTGAGGGTTTCAGCGAGGAGTTTTTGGGCTTCCGCTTTACCGCGAGCGCGGTTAATTTCCGCTTGAGCTTCCTGTTCCGCTTCTTGAGCGACATAAACGGCTCGGCGAGCGCGCTGTTCAGCAATTTGTTTCTCCTCAACCGCTTTGGCGAACTCTTTAGAGAAGTTCAAATCGACCACACTGGTATCAAGAACGATCACCCCATATTTTTCGAGGCGGTTTTGGAGGGCGATGTCAAAATCATATTTTAACTCCGTTCGTTTCGTGATACTTTCCTCAGCGGTACGCCGGGCGGCGGCCACTTTGAACGATTCTTGGGTTTGTGGGGCAATCACCTTGCTGACGATGTTCTGTAACGTCCCCTGGGTGCGGCGAATTTCCACCACCCGAGTTGGATCGAGACGGAAGTTAATCGCAAAGCGGCCCGTCAAATCCTGAAGGTCTTTCGTGGAACTTTGGGCGGGAACCTCAAACTTCTGAACGGTGACATCATAGACATCCACGACAGACACCAGGGGCGGTTTGAAGTGAATCCCCTCTAGTAAGGCGCCATCTCGGGCTTTCCCGAGAATGCTGATGACTCCCGCTTGGCCGGGAGAGATGACGACGAAGGAACTAAAGCCAATAATGGCGATCGCCGCCAGAATGGCCCCGATAATAATCGATTGTAAGTTCTGGGGGCTTGGCTGTGCGTTCTTCAAGGGTACGCTCCTAAATAACAATGATCAATCTATATCCCCTCTAGCCTATCGCAGCTTGAGGGGATAACTCGACCGCATCAACCCCGAGGTGGGAGTCGATGGACCCCCCATTGTCTCTGTGGGTTGGCGATCGCCGGTCTGGCTACATCGTGGTATTCACCGATACAGTATCAGCAGAGGTAGTAACCGTGGACTTATTGCGATCGAGTTTAAACATCAACACCGACAAGGGGGGCAGACATAAATCTAGGGACTGAGGATAATTATGGAACGACCATTGATCAGTCCATTTTCCACCCAAGTTGCCCATATTGCTGCCGCCAAAGTCCGCCGCATCACTGTTAAAGATCTCCGTATAGAAGCCACCCTCAGGAACCCCCACCCGATAGTGACTATGAGGTTGAGGCGTAAAGTTACAGACCACCATGATCACATCATCAGAGAACTTATCGCGCCGCAAGAACGACACCACACTATGGCTGTTGTCATTGCAATCAATCCAGTCAAAGCCCGGTTCCTCAAAATCCTGGCTATGGAGTGCCGGTTCCCGGCGATAAATTTGGTTCAACGCACTGACAAAGCCTTTGAGATTCTGATGAGGGGGATATTGCAACAGATCCCAATCTAAGTCATCCCAGACATTCCACTCGCTCCATTGTCCAAACTCCATGCTCATAAACAGAGTTTTCTTGCCGGGATGGGCGAACATATAGGCGTACAAACAGCGCAAATTGGCAAACTTCTGCCATTCATCCCCTGGGACTTTGCCCAGCATATTACTCTTGCCATGGACAATCTCATCATGAGACAAGGCCAGGACATAGTTTTCGCTGTAGTGATACCAAATGCTGAAGGTAATGTTGTTTTGATGGAACTGGCGGAACCAAGGATCCATCGCGAAATAGTCCAGCATATCGTGCATCCAACCCATGTTCCATTTCAGGTTGAAGCCAAGACCTCCCACATAGGTCGGCCAAGACACCATCGGCCAAGCGGTGGATTCTTCGGCGATGGACAGAATACCGGGATAGTAGCTAAACAACACATGATTCACTTGGCGTAGAAAGTCCGCCGCCTCGATGTTTTCGCAACCGCCGTATTGGTTGGCGACCCACTCTCCATCTTCGCGATCGTAGTTGAGATATAGCATTGAGGCCACCGCATCAACGCGAATCCCATCAATGTGGAATTTATCAAACCAGAAAATGGCATTGGCCACCAGGAAGTTGCGGACTTCGTTGCGGCCATAGTTAAACACCAGAGTTCCCCAACCTTTATGTTCCCCTTTGCGGGGGTCTGCATGTTCATAGAGGTGGGTTCCATCGAAGAACGCTAAGCCATGACCATCTTTAGGAAAATGGCCCGGAACCCAATCGACAACCACGCCAATGCCGTTTTGGTGACATTGGTCGATGAAATACATCAAATCTTCGGGGCTACCGTAGCGGGAGGTGGCGGCGTAGTAGCCGGTGACTTGATATCCCCAAGACCCATCAAAGGGATGTTCCGCGACGGGGAGAAGTTCAATATGGGTAAAGTTGAGGTCTTTAACGTAGGGAACCAGGCGATCGGCGAGTTCTCGGTAGGTGAGGAAGCGCGCACCGGGTTTGAGGTCTGCCACCGCAACGGGAGGTAGGGGATTGCCCAGATAGTCGGTTCCTGGCTCATCGTAGGAAGCGTTCAGCCATGACCCGAGGTGAACCTCATAGATGGAGACGGGGGAGGTCATGGGGTCGGTATTGCGCCGGGTTTCCATCCATTCCGTATCTGACCATTGGTAGCTGTCGAGATGGGTGACGATGGAGGCGGTTTTGGGTCGAATTTCCTGTTGGAAGCCGTAGGGGTCAGACTTTTCGTAGATATGTCCGTCGTAGTTTTTGATTTCGTATTTGTAGGGATCGCCCACCTGAACATCGGGGATGAACAGTTCCCAAACCCCGTTCCCCCGTTTGGCCATTTGATGTTGGCGGCCATCCCAACTGTTGAAGTTACCCAGAACTGAGACGTTGCGAGCATTGGGTGCCCAAACGGCGAAGTAGACCCCCTCAACGCCATGACTGGTGAGAAGATGAGCGCCGAGTTTTTCGTAGATGCGGTGGTGGTTCCCTTCGCTAAACAGGTGAATGTCGAAGTCGGTCAATTTGGGGGACCGGAAGGCGTAGGGATCGTAGATGACGCGCTCGTGATCTCCTTGTTTGAGACGCAGTTGGTAGTTGATGGGAAAGGGATCGGCGTTGTCTTGTTTGTCAACGGGGCGATCAAGTTCGCATTCAAAGAAGTAGGGATGATGAACGGACTCCATGGGGTAGGATTTCCGCTCTTCGGAGAGTTCTACCCAAGCGGCTTCGACGTCAGGGAGATAGGCCCGGACGACCCAAATGGATTTACCATCCCGTTCGATGGTGTGAGCCCCAAGGACGGAGAAGGGGTCTTGGTGGCTGTTATGGACAATGTAGTCAATCTGTTCGGTGGAAATGGTTTTCGACATGAGTTTTCAGGCGATTAATGAATGTTCCGAGGAAATTGGCAGGTTGTTATAGAAAATTGTGTTGAGGACTCAGCTTCAGTTTGACATGTCCCTTGTCCACTGGCGTTAGCTCCCGAGCGGGATTCGGCCGTTTCCTAGGGATTCCCTAAAAATTTTGCTTGAAACTGGCCGAGTCAGCAACAAATCTTTACATTTGAAGATACAGTAAAAACCCCTCTCTGTCGGGGAAAGGGGGCAAACGTCAGCAAATCTCAACCGGGTGAGAGTTGTTTAAAGGGGGGTTAAGGTTCGGAACATCCGTAACAGTTGCAGCAAAAAAATGTTGTGGCGAAGGTCTGAACCGAGTTGGGGGGGATGGGTTGGCTGTTGCAGTTGGGCTTGTAGGGCGGCGTATTCGGCGGGGGTGAGGGGTTCGCCATTGAGGGGCGATCGCGCCTCGAGTAAAATCTCGTTGCGTAACACTTCTTCGGGGGTATCCTCGGCTGGAGGAAGGGCCATCGCCACTTCACCGAGACTCATCAGCATCAACGGAATGGCCAACATGAAGCCAGTGACGTGGTTGCGTTCCATCATGCGTTTAATCCTGGGGGGAGGGGTTCGTGACAGTGCTGATGAATCTCCTGAATCCGTTCAAACAGCCAAGGATAGTTCTGGCGGTAGTGAGGAATCAAGGCCAGGGGACTCAGGAGGGCCGCCGCTGCGATATCGGCCACACTGAGGCGATCGCCCACTAGATAGGGGTGCTCCCTCCAGAGTGGCTCTAATTCGGTTAGGGCCAAGTTTAGGCGATCGCGAGCCAGTTTGACCCCCGCCGGGGTAATCTCATACTGAAACCGCACCACCTGGACTAAGGTTTGGGCAAACCAAGAGGGATTAACCGATTTCCCCTCCTTCGCTCGGAAATCGTAGTAGATAAACCGTGTCGCCGTACCAATACTCTCATCGAACCAATCTTCCAAGAGCCAGGCGCGGCGATCGCGATCGCCATCGCCCCAAGTCAACGGTGTTTCAGGATAGCGACGCTCTAAAAACTTCAAAATGTCCGTCGAGTCTCCCACCGCCGCCGGCCCGTCAGACCACTCAGGTAACAAGACAGGAACCGTCGTTAACCCCACCAGAGGCTTAAGTTTGAAGCGATGCACCCCAGGGGTCAAATTTTCCACCTCATAGGAGAGCTGTTTATACCCCAAGGCCAGGCGAACCTTACGGCAATAATGGGAGGTACTGAACTGAAGAAGACGCATAGGAGAAAAGCTAGAGCTTAGAGAAGAGACGCGAGGAGCCGCCCTGGATTTATAGGAGTGATCAACGTATAAACACAAAAGACGGACTCCCGCAAGCTAGCTAACTAGCCAGTCGTTTCCCTCACTCTAGCAAGCTAGCAAGTCAGTCAACTCAAGTTGAGCTTATTCAGCCTCAGGAGTTTCAGTCTCCATCTCTTCAGCTCCATCCTCGGCCGCGTCACCCTCTTCCATGGACTCCTCACCATCAGGCATGGTTTCGGTGCCTTCGGTTTCAGCGCCTTCCTCAGTGGGGGCTTCTTCTTCCATCGGAGCTTCCTCAGGTGCGGTATCCGTCGGAGCGGTGTCAGCGCAAGCCCCCAAGAAGAGAGAGAGTCCCAGGAGTGCCGTTAAACTTAGGAGTTTCGTTGTCATGAATTTGTACCTCTTATGTCAAAGATCAACAGGATCAACCCAGAATTGAGGCTGAGTCGAGCAGTGATATTGTAATTTAACTCAAACTTAACCCAAAGGATCGCCAATCTTTTAAAAAATGTGCGTATCAGTCAACCCAACAGAAGTCTTACAAGACAAACTGACGGTGTTAGGATGATGTGGGCAGAGGCTTTAGCCTGAACCGCGAGAATCCTCGGTTGACTCCCCTGAAATGTTCAGGGCGACTTAGGGCAGGGACTTCGATCGCGGATCGTCCCCTATTACGCTCGTATTGCTCTCGTATTGCTCTCGTATTGGTGGTGTTTATGACTTACGCACGTCATTCTGCGTCTGTGAGACCCGTTCGTTCAACGATCGACAGAAACCGAGTCGTGTCACTCGAACGTCGTCGAGCCTTACGTCGTCAGTCTGCTCCATTACCGCATTCCCAACGCCACCGTGATCCCGCCGTCATCATTCCCCTGCGCGATCGCCAAGCGCCCTCGCCCGAGTCCCCCTCCGCCAATCCTCTCGGGGGTCAACTGCCGTGGCTGCGCCGTAGCCTCACAGCCCTCAGTGTCCTCCTAGCCAGTAGCACTCTGACAGTCTATGGTGGAACCGTCTATTCCCAACAACAGTGGCACGAAGCCACCCGTGAACTCGAACAACTGCGTCAGCAAGAACGACAACTGGTGATTACCACCGAAGCCTTGCGGCAAAACGTGATTGCCCTCGAAGACGATCGCCCAGAGACGAACCGGGTCTCCGTCTCTGAACAACTCCTCTACGTTGAGCCAGCGACCCCGCGCGATCGCCGCGACCCCTCTCGCCACAGCAACAGTGCGTCCCAAGAGGCCACTCCGACAGAATTTCCCCTCGGATACTAAAATCAAAACCGACCCATTTGCGACTCAAAGGCTTAGAGATTGATGCGTCAACCGCGAGGTAGACCCGTTTCCCCCCGACAACGACCCATGAGGCCCTCTTCTTCCCCAACACCGGGGATGCGATCGCCTCGTCGGCCCCGCCTCCCCCAATCTCGGCGTCCGTCCCAATCCTGGCGCCTTCGAGCCGCCCGATATCTCACCCTTCTCGAACAGGGGTCCAGCCGCGCCAGTGAGGAGTTACAAGCTGTTGTGGCAACTCCCTCTCGGCTACGTTTGTTCGTAGTTTGGGCCATCTTGGTGGCCGCAGGCTTAGGACTAACCCTCAATCTCTTTGCCCTACAAGTCCTGGACGGACACCGGTTCCAAGAGCAAGCGGCCGCGCAGCAGCAACCTCCACCCCGTAGCCTCATCCCGCGCCGAACGATCGTCGATGCAACGGGGATTCCCCTAGCCGTTGATCGGCCAACCTTTCGCCTCTACGCTCACCCGCAACTGTTTACACAGCCCCCCGCCGAAATTGCAGCCGAGTTGGGCCTGTTATTAGAACGTTCCCCCGCCGAGCTTCTACAGCAATTCAACCGCTCAGCCACAGGAATCCCCCTAGCCAACTGGCTTCCCGAACATCTGGCTGATCGCATTCAGGCTCTAGGATTGGACGGCTTGGAACTGACCCCCTATTCCCGGCGTTTCTATCCCCAGGACGAGATGGCGGCCGCCGTTGTGGGCTATGTGGATTTTGATGGCCAGGGACAGGCGGGCCTCGAACTCGCTCAAGCCGATCTCTTGCAACCCGATGTCGATTGGGTGGGCGTTGACCCCGCCGCCACTGGGATTATTGACCGCGCGGCCCCAGCCTTTGCCCGCTTTCAGAATCAGCGTCTGCAACTGACCCTCGATCACCGTTTACAAAAGACCGCCGAAGCGGTATTAGCCCAGGCTATGGAAGAGTCTCAAGCCAAACAAGGGACGGTCATTGTCATGGATGCTTGGGACGGCTCATTACTCTCGTTAGTGTCTCTGCCGTCCTATAATCCCAATGAGTATTACGATGCTTCTGTCGATCGCTTCCGCAACTGGCCCCTGAGTGACTTATATGAGCCTGGCTCAACCTTCAAGCCGATTAACGTCGCCATCGCCCTGGAATCGGGTGCGATCGCTCCTAGCGACACCTTCAATGATCCTGGACAAATCATTGTCGATGGCTGGCCCATCTCCAACTATGACTATGCCTATGCTGGGGGGCGAGGAGAGTTGACCCTAACCGAGATTTTGCGAGATTCGAGCAATGTGGGCATGGTTCGTATCATTGAGCGTATGGCGGCCCGAGATTATTATGATTGGTTGCAACGGGTGGAGTTGGGTGAGCCGACTCATATTGATTTACCCTTTGAAACCCCAGGCTATCTGAAAACCCGTCAGGAGTTCCTCGGTTCCCCCGTTGAAGCAGCAACGACCTCCTTTGGTCAGGGTTTTGCCATTACTCCAATTCAGTTAGTTCGTCTTTATGGCAGTTTAGCCAATGGTGGCTATTTGGTGACCCCCCATGTGGTGCGGGGATTGACCGACACCGCCGGCCAGGTACAGCAAGAACCCGAGCGTCCGCAACGGGTACGCATTTTTTCCGAGGACACGGTGCAAGCGGTGGTGACGATGATGGAAGATGCCGTCGAGTCGGGAACCGGTCAGCGGGCCAAAATTCCGGGGTATCGCATTGGGGGAAAAACGGGTACGGCCCAGAAAAGTTTAGAAGATGGAAGTGGCTATTCGAGTTCGGCGGTGGTGGCTAGTTTTGTCGCTATTTTTCCCTTAGAGAATCCCCGTTATTTAGTATTTGTGGCGGTCGATGAACCCGTTGGCGGTTCTGGGGGACAGGTGGCCGCTCCTGTGAGTAAATTAGTCATCGAACGGATGATTGGTTTATATCAGATTCCTCCAGGTTGAGACGAACCTTCAGAACAATTAGAGTCAATGGCGATGTTAAATCGGGTGCGTGTTGCGAAAGATAAAGCGGATTTGGTGCGATCGCTGCTGCGTCAGGGAGAGATGACCACGGCCCCCTTCCCCACCTATGCTGATATTTTGGCCTTTGCGGCGGCCCTGGGGGCGAAACGTCAGCGGCGATCGCCCATTGGACCGGCTGTCAGCCGAGAACCGACCCCAGTCGCCCTCGATATTTTTATTTCCCGAGGCTATGATCGCTTGATTCAATTGTTGGCGATCCTCTCAACGGAAGATGCCAAGATTCTCTCCCCGAGCAATCCTGAGGCGGAAGCCCAACGGGTAGCCATTTTCGAGGAATATGCCAATGGCGGATTAGAAATTTTGCAAGGGGAACTACGAGGGGTGATCGACTATACAGAACACCTCTTGTTACTGCTGACGTTTGAAGCCAACCCTGATAAACCTGATCCCGATGGCTTTGATTTACGACGATTTTTGTAACCGTTGTGTTGGACTCGTTAACAGACCCCTAAACAAATAAGAGACGGCCCAAAAAAGCCGCCTCTAAACCGTAAGGGTATCCCAGTTAATCCGAGAGCAAGGGTGCAACAGTACCAATCAGAGGAGTAACTAGCCGGCCCATTTCTCAGACACGAGTTCAGCTAAATCAACAACCCGTTGGCTATAGCCCCATTCGTTGTCATACCAAGCGACAACTTTGATGAGATCTCCGTCCATCACCAAGGTTAAACTCGAATCCACCACGGACGAATCATTGGTTCCTTTATAGTCCGAAGAGACCAACGGTTCATCACTGTAGCCGAGAATCCCTTTCATCGAACCATTCGCCGCGCCATGAAGCACCTCGTTCAACTGTTCGGTGAAGGTTTTACGCTCAACCTGAGCCACTAAGTCCACCACCGAGACATTGGGGGTGGGAACCCGCAGAGCGATACCATTGAGTTTTCCTTTCATTTCGGGAATCACCAAGGCCACCGCTTTCGCCGCACCCGTGGAGGTGGGAACGATGTTCATGGCCGCCGCCCGAGCGCGACGGACATCCCGGTGACTGGCATCGAGTAACCGTTGGTCTCCGGTGTAGCTGTGGGTGGTGGTCATGGTGCCTTTGATGATGCCAAAGTTTTCATGTAAGACTTTGACCACCGGGGCTAGACAGTTCGTGGTGCAACTGGCGTTGCTGACCACATTGTAGTCTTCGTGTTTATAGGTCTCATGATTGACCCCCATGACAAAGGTGCCAATGTTGCCACCTTTCCCTGGAGCCGTGATCAGGACCTTTTTCGCACCAGCTTGCAGGTGCTTGGAAGCCGTTTCTTCCGTGACGAACACTCCCGTAGACTCGACCACTAAATCAATGTCCCACTCTTTCCAAGGGAGATTGAGGGGATTGCGATCGCTGACGCATTTAATCGTCTTGCCATTGACAATAATCGAGTTACTATCGGAACTGACCTCTGCATTTAACTTACCCAGCATGGTGTCATACTTGAGCAAGTGTGCATTGGTTTTCGGGTCGGAGGTGTCGTTGACCCCCACAATTTCTAACCCGCTATTTTCACGGGTTAACCAGCAACGCAAAAAGTTGCGTCCAATACGTCCAAAACCATTAATTGCTACTCTAATCACCTTGTTTCCTCCTAACAGCGATCGCCCACCAAATCGATAAACGGGCTTGACGTTACAATCGAGCTATAATGCTCGCTCACAGATCATCAATCTTGACAGACTGAGAGTCCTGCATCCTTGAGAACGAGTGCAAACGGGAGGCCAAACAGGCCGCTGTGTAACCAGACGGGTCATCGCTCTCGTTTGATCGCCTCTACAGGCAGTTTTTAATCCAGTTGATGTCCCAAATGACACTGCTATTTGAGTGCCTGGGGTCAACAAGTCGTTATGAAATTTTCGTGACGCAGTTCGGTGACTCTGACCTACATCTACCGGCCCAATACAGCATGACTATCGGGCTTGTCTGCTATCCTATCTGCTCTCCTTACCATTCTCCAACCACCTGGCTCTTAGGACATGGCGGTAGTACTCTGGCAAGTCTAGGTAGCGCCTCTCATCATATCGCAAAGCCTGTCCGTTTCCCGATCATTTTTACTGAGGTCACAGACGATTGCTACCTCGGCCGGTCAAGGCGGTGAGGGTCGCTACAGAGGGTGAAGACCATACCAATGACTCAGAAAACGAGAAATCAAGCGATCGGCAAATTACTCGGATTGGCTCGTCAAGGTGATGAAGGCTACTGGGGATGACCCTAGCGGCCCAAGCCAGCTTAGGACTGAGATCCGATTAGAGTGAAGCGGAGGTGGAGTGGCTCACACAACTCCCTGTGATCAACGCCCATTTGGGTTCTGGGTCGCGACGGGATATCATAGCCGTCAACCCCGGAAGTTGTCCTTAATCCAAGGCAGTTCCATTCCCCGATCCAAAGACTGACTCATAAATCTCTCATAAATCTCTGGGTCATCTCTTGTCCATCTGAGTCAGATCAATGGTGTTCAATTTGTTCAAAGTCGTATCGCAAAATAACAATACCTGATATGATGTCGCGTGTTATCGGTACGGTGTGGTGTGTTAGGAGCGAAAATGCCGGATTCTGTTGATTTCAGCGGCAAGCCATTTCATTTCATCGGCATCGGTGGAATTGGCATGTCTGCTCTCGCCTATGTTTTAGCGAAGCGCCAGCTTCCCGTCTATGGTTCGGATCTCAAGTCCAATCACATTACCCAACGACTGCAACAACTGGGTGTTCATATTTTCTGGGAGCAAGATGCCCAAAATCTGGACGTATTTCGCGCCCAGGTCGGCCAAGACTCTCCCCCCGTTGACCTTCCCGATAACTGTCTACCTCAGGTGATTTGCTCAACGGCGATTAACCCCAACAATGCTGAATATCAAGCGGCGGTTGCCCTGGGCTGTCCAATTTTTCATCGCTCCGATGTCCTGGCGGCTCTGATCGAAACTCACCACAGTATCGCGGTGGCCGGAACCCATGGCAAAACCACCACCAGCAGTTTAATTGGCTATCTACTCCTCGAAGCGGGTCTCGATCCGACCATTGTCGTTGGCGGTGAAGTTGAAGCCTGGTCTGGAAATGCTCGCCTCGGAAGTAGCCCCTATTTGGTGGCCGAAGCCGATGAATCTGATGGGTCCCTCGTGAAGTTTCAGTCGCGCGTGGGAGTCATTACCAATATTGAACTGGATCATCCCGATCGCTACCAAAGCCTAGAGGAAGTGACCGGGATTTTTCGCACCTTTGCCCAACGCTGTCAGACCACCATTGGCTGTATCGATTGTGAGGTGGTTCGCGATCGCCTCACACCTGATATCACCTACAGTCTAGATCCCACTCAAGGTGCCGACTATACTGCCGATCAACTCGAAGTGTCCGCTCAGGGAACCCGAGCGCGAATTTGGGAGCGAGGAACCCAACTCGGAGAACTGCACCTGGGATTGTTAGGAAAACATAACCTCAGCAACGCCTTAGCGGCCATTGCCGTGGCGCGATCGCTGGGACTGGAGTTTGACGCGATCGCTCAAGCCCTAACGAGCTTCCAAGGTGCGAGGCGTCGCTTTGAACTGCTTGGCATTGCCAATGAAATTCGCTTCATTGACGACTATGCCCATCATCCGAGTGAAATCGCGGCAACGCTCTCAGCCGCTCGTCTTCAGGTAGACGGCTCCGGCCACCCAAGCCAACGGCTGGTGGCCATTTTTCAGCCCCACCGTTACAGCCGTACCCAAACCTTCATCCAGGAGTTTGCGACGGTCTTTGGCGACGCCGATCAGGTCATCATTGCCCCGGTTTACAGTGCCGGAGAAGCCCCAATTCCCGGTGTCAGTAGCGATCATCTGGCCTCGGCCATCGCCGAACATCACAATCACGTTGACGCTCAGCCGACCTTAACGGATTTAAACCACTTTCTCCGTGATTTTCTCCAACCTGGCGACTTAGCGTTATTTTTAGGTGCAGGCGATCTCAACGGGATCGTGCCCGATTTACTCGACTGGCATCGCCAAGTCGAACGTGAACATGATCCCGTGCAATCTTCCCGTTCCTAGCTATCTCTGAGCGATGATGATGTTTTCTCCTTCAAGCCCGCCACTATCCATGAACTCGAGCGATCGCACTCCCATTCATATTTTGGGTGCGAAATGTCCGGTATACCGTCAAATTCCCCTGGCGAAAATGACCACATTGCGGGTTGGCGGACCAGCGGAATGGTATATGGCCCCGCGTCATTTGGACGACCTCTATGGGGCTTTGAATTGGGCTAGATCCGAAGGCTTCCCCGTCACCCTCCTCGGAGGTGGCTCCAATCTCCTGATTGGCGATCGCGGCATTTCAGGATTAGTCGTCAGTACCCGCTATCTACGGGAGTTACATCTCGATGAGGTCTCAGGAGAAGTGACCGTAGCCGCAGGTTTCCCCTTGCCCAAACTCGCCTGGCACCTCGCCAACCACGGTATAAGTGGTTTCGAGTGGGCCGTCGGTATTCCGGGGACTGTTGGCGGGGCAGTGGTCATGAATGCTGGCGCTCACCGCAGTTGTCTGGCGGACAATTTACGAGAGATTGAGGTCTTAGAACCCGACGGTCAGATTGTCACCTTGCCTCGTTCAGCCCTAGCCTACAATTATCGCACCTCTTGCCTACAAGGCTCATCCCGCCTGGTGTTACAAGCCACGTTACAATTGCAGCCAGGTGAGGACGCCAGCATCGTCCGACAGCGCACCGATAAGCATCTCAAGCAACGACATGGAACCCAACCCTATCATCGCCCCAGTTGTGGTAGTGTCTTCCGTAATCCCAATCCTCAAGCCGCTGGCTGGTTGATTGAGCAGGCGGGGTTGAAGGGGTATTGTGTCGGAGGAGTCCATGTGGCCCATGAACATGCGAATTTCATCCTCAATGACGGCCACGGAACCACTCAAGATGCGATCGCCGTCATCCGTCATGTCCGAGAAACCGTGCGACAGGTTTGGGATGTGCAACTGCAACTCGAAGTTAAACTCCTCGGCGAGTTTGACCAGGATGTCAGTGATTTTTTGTAACCGAGGCGCTGCGATGGCACAATGAGTCGTACTTGTAATTAATTTGACGCGAGACTTTTAAGCACGATGGCTAAACAACAAGGACAAGGATTTGGATTTGGCTTAGGCAAGATGAAAGAACTTGCCGCCGCCTTCCAAAAAGCCCAAGAGGTTCAAGAAGGGGCAAAACGTCTTCAAGAAGAACTCGATCTCTTAGAAATCGCCGGCCAGTCTAGCGATGGTAGCGTGACGGTTGTCCTCAGTGGTAACCAAGAACCCCGCCGGGCCGAAGTCTCGGAAGAAGCCCTCGGCAAAGGGGCAGCAGCGGTGTCGGCCCTCGTCACCGAAGCGATGCAGGATGCCTACAGCCAATCCACCGCTACCATGCGCGAGAAGATGGAAGAACTCACCGGTGGTCTCAATCTCCCCGGAATGTAGAAGCTAGGGGTTCCTGGGTCTTCTGACCCCATCAAGGCTGCCCTGGGAGACTTGATGGGGTTTCTGTTCTGAGAAACTCCCAGGCCTCCGTTCAGCATCACATGGCACAATCGCAATAGATGGCAACCGATCGCAACTACGATGGCATATCATTTACTCTTTGTCTGTTTGGGCAATATTTGCCGATCGCCCTCGGCGGAAAATATCATGCGCCACCTCGTGGCCGAGGCCGGGCTTGATGACAAGATTAGCTGCGACTCAGCCGGAACTTCCAGCTATCACATTGGCAGTCCTCCCGATGCCCGAATGCGCTCAGCCGCTAAGAAACGAGGCATTCAGTTAGTCGGACAAGCCCGTCAGTTTATTCCTGCCGATTTTGAGCAGTTTGACCTAATTTTAGCCATGGATCGGGAGAACTATGCTGGAATTATGGCTCTCGATCGCCAAGGAATCTATGGCGATCGCGTGCGGATGATGTGCGATTTTTGCCGTCATCACAACATCAAGGAAGTCCCCGACCCCTACTATGGTGGTGCAGAAGGCTTTGATCGCGTGATTGATCTCCTCCTCGATGCCTGCGACGGCTTACTAGAGGAGATTCGCCCCAAACTCGATTAGGGAACCCCTCCGACGCCGAGAGTGACCTGCACTCTCTCTCATCGTTGAATTAAGACAAAAATTGAGACGGCTAACACGAAGTAACCAAAGGCTTTTTGCAGGTGAGAGGCATCAAGACGATGACTCAGCATAGCACCGGCGTAGGTTCCCACACTGGCCGCCAGGGTAAAGGAAATCATCAGTCCCCAATCGAGGGACACTTGATCCATATAGCCAAAAAAGGCAGTGGCGGACTTGAAGGCAATAATCAGCAGTGAGGTGCCGATGGCCTCCTTCATCGGTGTTCCCCCCAACAACACCAGGGCCGGAATAATGGCAAAGCCGCCACCGACGCCCACAAAACCGGTGATAATCCCCACTAAGAGTCCTTCGAGGGGAATCATTAAGATTTTGCCGAGAGAGGGGGATTTTGGCGGCGAGAGAGCGGCTTCAACGGGTTGGGCCTGACGTTGCCCCTTACGGATCATCAAGATGCTGGCTAGAAGCATGACGATGCCAAAAGCCACCACTTGTATGGTTTCGGTGATGGCGGGGAGTGCCGCCAGTCTCGCCCCGGCGTAAGCCCCCACCATGGCGGCGGGGGCAAAGGTGAGGGCTAGTTTGAGGCTGACATTGCCAGCCTTGGCGTGGGGAATCAGTCCCAGCAAGCTGACGATGCCGACGATGAATAAACTCGCGGCGATCGCCTCTTGGGGCGACAACCCCATGACGTACATGAGGATGGGAACCGCCAGAATTGAGCCACCTCCGCCAAGGAGTCCGAGACTAATGCCAATCCCGAGGGCTAAGATATGTCCGAGAATCCAAATGATATCCATCAGTTAGGCAGGCACGTTACCACAGCTTTGGTTGGCGGGAACGGCCTCGGCAATTTTCTTGGGATTGGGTAGGTTGAGGTTCGCCATGAGTTCGATAAACTCGGCGCGATCGCGACCCACAAAGCGCGGGTTATGACGTTTTTCCTCGCCAATGGTGGAGACGGTGCGACCTCGGTAGTCATGGCCGGGATAGACGAGGGTACTCTCGGGAAGCGTAAAAAAGCGCTGAGTGATGACATCATAGAGGGTTCCGGCGTCACCACTCTGGAAGTCGGTCCGTCCACAACCACGAATCAGCAGGGAATCGCCGGTGAGAAGGTGGGTTCCATTGACGAGATAGGCCATGTGGCTGTCGGTATGGCCCAAACTGGCGATCGCTTCGATCTTGACTTGCCCGAGGGGTAGCTGTTCGCCATCTTGAATGAAGCGATCGGCACAACTGGCTTCAGCGTTCTCGGGGACAACCCCCTGACAGCCGGTTCGTTCACGCAGTTTCCCCGTCCCCGTAATATGATCGGCGTGAACATGGGTTTCTAAGCCGTAACGTAACGTCAGATCGAGTTCCTTAAGCAGTTGTAGATCTCGTTCGAGTTGTTCAAGAACTGGATCGACGAGAACGGCCTCGCGAGTCTCCTCATCGGCGATGAGATAGGTATAGGTGGATGTATCTGGGTCGAAAAGTTGACGGAATAGCATTGTTGGTTTAAGAACAAAAGGAAAAAACAACAGGAGTCAGCAGACAGTACAAAACAACTCACCAAACCCAGGTAAATGCTTTAACGACAGGACTTAAATTTATTTTGTCAGTCCTAGTTTATCTGTCAGTTGTGGCGAGATGATGAGTTGCCCTCAAACGCAACTTGTTTTCAACTGAATGCTTGCTTGCCTAGTTATACAATAACATGAATGGGTTAAATCCGATCAATCAGAAGGTATTTTTGAGAAGCTTCATCGATTCAAAGGATTGACTTTGCTGTTCGAGGTGAACCGCCAACACATCACAAGCTAGGTCACAGAGGGAGAACACCACCGGATTAGCGATGCGGTAATAGACATTAACACCTTGTTGTCGGCGTTCGACGAGTCCCGCCTGAGAAAGAATCTTGAGATGCTTAGAGACGTTAGCTTGGCCGAGTTCCGTAGAGCGAATAATCTCGGAGACATTTTTCTCCCCTTGTTTGAGGCTACAGACAATCTGTAAGCGACTCACCTCAGAGAGGGTTTTAAAGAACTCAGCAATGGTACTGAGGGCTTCTGGGGAGATTTCCGTGAGAAGACAATCGCTAGTCCGGGGGGTGGCGGAAGATGATTGGGATGTCATGGCATTGCATAAATACATATACATATATTACCAGTAAGTGCAAAGACCACAATACGCCCCAAGGACAATTACGATGAGGTCGCGCATCTCGTAATCAACCTAGCGTCGGGGGTTCATTACGGATATCACCACCTTTTTGGCGTCAAGCAAACTTTACAAAGTTTTACAAACCGTTATAATGGTTAACAGAACGCGGTAAGACACCGACATAAAGACACTCACATAGGAGAAACCAATATGACTTTGTTTATCATTGCCTTACTATTCACGGGCTGGGCCGCCGCTGCCGTTTTAGGAACTCAAGCCTACTTCCGTGGCGAACAAACCAAGCCCATCCATGAACGGAACTGGAACTCAGAAGGATTCGATCGCTTCGCCGAAGCCTTTACCGGACAAAAAACCGACTATCGTGAACGCGTCCCGGCTTACAGCTTGGATGTGTACCAACGCAACACCCTCGGCGAATAGTCGTTTTCCCCAATCTCTTCTCTAGACCAGATGAGATCACACCACGCGCCCCGACTAGATAAACTCTAGCCGGGGCGCTTTCTTTGGGGGGAGGGCAAGAGGCAAGAGG
>LSZA01000094.1 GCA_001637315.1 Phormidium willei BDU 130791
GCTAAATTGCTAGAACGTATCAATCAAGTGGGAGAAGCCACTCAGTTGGCTTATGGGTTCCCAGAATTGCGTTGGACCGTTGGCGATCGCTCCCTGGTTCCAGATATCGCCGTGTTTCGTTGGCATCGGATTCCCCTAGATGAAGCGGGAGAATTTGCCAATGATTTCTCCATCGCCCCCGATTGGATCATTGAAATTCTCTCCCCCAATCAACCGCCAAATCAGGTGATTGGTAAAATCCTATATGGGTTGGAGTCGGGAACTGAACTGGCCTGGTTAATCGATCCCGGCGATCGCAGTGTTCTGATGTTTCAGCCCCGAGAACAACCCCGACTCGGGATTGAAGATGATCCCTTGCTCCTATTGTCTGGCCTTGACCTAAACCTGACAGCCGCCGAAATCTTCAACTGGTTAAAACTGCCGACAAATCCTTGACGATCACCTTGAGACATGACAGTCACCGGACTCCTTCCCCTCCTAGACGAACCCGATCGCCTCGAACAACGTCTCAAAGACATTCCCCCAGAACCGGGAGTCTATCTGATGCGGGATAACGGCGATCGCATCCTCTATATTGGCAAATCTAAACGCCTCCGCAGCCGCGTACGCTCCTACTTTCGGCAATCTCAGCCCCTGAGCGATCGCATCGCCCTCATGGTTCACCAAGTCTGTGACATCGAGTTTATCGTCACCGACAGCGAAGCCGAAGCCCTAGCCCTCGAAGCCAACCTCATCAAACAACATCAACCCCAATTCAACGTCCTCCTCAAAGACGACAAAAAATATCCCTATCTCTGCATTACCTGGTCCGAAGACTATCCCCGTATCTTCATCACCCGCAAACGACGCATCGCCAACCCCAGAGATCGCTACTACGGCCCTTACGTCGATACCCGTCAACTCCGCAGTACCCTCAACCTCGTCAAACGCATCTTCCCCTTGCGTCAACGACCCAAACCCCTCTTCAAAGACCGGCCTTGTCTCAACTACGACATTGGTCGCTGTCCCGGAGTCTGCCAACAACTCATTACTCCCGAGGCCTATCATCAAATCGTCGAGAAAGTGGCCATGGTCTTCCAAGGACGGATCGGCGAACTCGAAAGCATCCTCAATGAACAAATGCAAATCGCCGCCGCCAAACTCGAATTTGAGAAAGCCGCCGAAGTGCGCGATCGCCTGCAAGGCCTACAATCCCTCGGCGTTGACCAAAAAGTCGCCCTCCCCGATGACCGCGTTTCCCGAGATGCGATCGCCCTGCGTCTCGGAGAACGCCACGCCTGCATTCAACTGTTCCAAATCCGGGCCGGAAAACTCATCAGCCGCCTCGGCTTCATCGCCAACGCCGACGATCCCGGTTCCATCCTGCAACGCGTTCTCGAAGAACATTATCGCCGCCTTGACCCCGTCGAAATTCCCAGCACCATTCTCCTGCAACATCCCCTCCCCGACGCCGATCTCCTAGAAACCTGGCTCAGCCAAACCCGAGGCCGGAAAGTCACCTTAGAAGTCCCCCAGCGGCAACAAAAAGCCGAACTCATTGCCCTAGTCGAACGCAACGCCGGCTACGAACTGGCCCGCCTCGAACGGGGCGATCGCCGCAACCAGGAAGCCCTACAAGACCTGGCCGCACTCCTCGGACAGCCGACCCCACCCCGCCGCCTCGAATGTTACGACATCTCCCATAGCCAAGGCTCAAACGCCGTCGCCTCACGAGTGGTCTTTCTCGATGGACATCCCGCCAAACAAGAGTACCGCCATTACAAAATTCGTAACCCCGAAATTCGTAGCGGCCATTCCGACGACTTCGCCAGTTTAGCCGAAGTCTTACAGCGGCGCTTCCGTGACTACGAATCCCCCCAGGCCCTAATCCAGTCCCCAGATTATCCTGACTTAGTGGTGATTGACGGTGGCAAAGGTCAACTCTCCGCCGTCATGAAAATTTTAGAAGACATGGGACTCGCTCAAGTCCTGCGCGTCATCAGTTTAGCCAAACAACGGGAAGAGATTTTCACCCCAGGCGTCTCCCACCCCTTAGATACTCATCCCGAACAACCTGGCGTACAACTCTTGCGGCGATTGCGAGATGAGTCTCACCGCTTTGCGATCAGCTTCCATCGTCAGCAGCGAAGTCAACGGATGCGGCGATCGCGCCTCGACGAGATTCCCGGGCTCGGATTTCAGCGTCAGCAGCAATTACTGGCTCATTTTCATTCCCTGGATTATCTCATGCAGGCTTCCCCCGACCAGTTAGCTGAGGTTCCCGGAATCGGCAAACGACTCGCAGCGGAGATTTATGACTATTTTCATGGATGAACGATCGTCAACCTCTAACATATTTATCAAAAACGAACACATGAGATAAGACATTATAGAATCAAACATTCTTTCTTTGAAGTTATTATGATTTTTTTCGATGTCCAATCTAAACTGTCAACTTAATTTTAAACTTGGACGGAAGTGATACCATAAGCCAAGTCAGAAACGGTCAAATCACTACCATTTTTAACCGCATTGTTTACTCGGGAGTCGAAGCGAATGATCCATCCTTGGCGCTGGATAATCTGGGGGATTCTGGTCTCTTTGCCCATTTTAGGAGCCTGTAGCCCGGTGACGGAGTCTGGCGATGACGAGACTCCCGCCGCGACCTCTGAGATTCCCGGTGAGTCACCCCCTCAGCCGGAGAACAACTCATCCTCAGACGTTCCCTCTCAAGAAACACCCTCTCAAGAAACAAACGACACAAATAACACAGAAGAGTCCATTCCCGGAGACGGAAAAACCTACCGTCATCCCGAGGGACTCTTCGAGATTTCCTTTCCTCAACACTATGCCCACCAACCCCAAGCCAATGGCGTTAGCTTCTTGTCCGCCAATGGTGAATTTGGCGGCGAAGTGACCTATTTCGAGAGGCAAGAGACTCTAACCATCGACGATTTGGAAGAGTTGTATCGTCAACGGACTCAAACGGCCTTTCGGGAAATTGCTTGGCAACGTTCGGAACTACAACCTGATGGGAGTGTGCGCCTCGACTGGCGAGGAAAGAACCCCTCAGGACAAGACCTTGACGCCATTGGCTATATTGAACAGCATGGCGATCGCATCTATGTCCTGAATCTATATGGCATTAACGAGGCTTATGATATTTATCTTGAGGACAGCCGCCTGATTGTTGGCAGCTATCAAGTCGATCGCAACCCCTAAACTTAACTCATCCCCAAAACCTATCCAAACCCTATGGGTTGGCTGAACTATGTAGCGGATCGAGGGGATGGACTGAGAGCATCGGTTCAAGTATACTCTCGGAGGGATGGCTGTAGGCCATGGCATCTTGACTATCGGCGATGGTGGCAGCTCGCAGTTCTTCCCGTAGTTCCGGCATAACCGCGATCGCCCGTGTCCAGTCCGGAATTTGCGCCCCAGCCGGATTGAGGAAATACTCCTCTCCAGCTTCAAGAATTAGTTTGTCGAAGACTTCAACAATGTTCTCCTCTTCATGGCGATCGTAGGGGAGATTATTAAACAAAGCATCCACAAAATACTGCCGGGTATAGTCTTGAGCCTCTCGTCGGAATTTAACCCGCAAGGCCCGGATGTGATCCATTGAGATAATCACCCGTTCCGTTTCCGTCAGGGTTCGTAATACCGATTGCAAGATATCCCGACACATTTTTTGCAGTCCCTCCTGACTCGATTGGCCAAGAGACTGATGTTTATGATCAAAAATACCTAAATCGACCTGGGAAATCCGTTTTTCAGCCACGTTGCGATACACTTCCGCCAACATCCCAATTTCTAAACCCCAGTTGCCCGGAATCCGCGTCGTTAGGGCTAAATCGCCGCTGAGGGCAAATTCCCCCGAGAGGGGATAGCGATAGGAACTGAGATAGCGGAGATAGTTTTGATAACCAAAGATTTCAATTAAGGCCGTCAAGAGAGGGGTCACAAATAACCGCGCCACCCGTCCATTGAGGCTACGGCGATCGCTACTGAGGCGAGCATAATAGGCTTTATTGAAGGCAATCCCACATTCTTTTTCCAAGAGTGGGAAGAGCAGTTTCAGGGGATAGGAGCGATCATAGGTAATAATGTCGGCATCATGAAGGGCGATCGCATCAGCTTCTAAGGATGCAACCCCCAGTCCCAACCAAACGGCTTTCCCCTTCCCTTTAAAGCGGACAATATCCAAGCCGCGATCGCGCAGGCGTTCTAAAATCCCTTGGATTCGCGGGCCATTTTCCCAAATGACCAGAGTTTTTTGGGGCAGAGACCGGAAAAACTCAACAGCTTTGGCATATTGCTCCAAACTATCGGCATAAACAGATAGAATAACGGTTTTAACGAAATGGCATTCCCGCAGATGATTGCGAATATGAGCCAACGCCGGCCGTTCAAGTTCGTCGTAGAGTGCCGGAATCAGAACAGCCGTCGGGAACTGTTCACTCAGTTGCGTGGCGCGGCTTTCAAGAAACTCCAGGTTACAGCCAAAATCATGAATGGTTGTGATGAGTTCTTGCTTGTAATCCATATCACCAATTCCTGATCGAGTATTGCTCTTTGAGATTATGAAATAAATCTAAAGATTTCGATGTCAGCGATGATACCAATTACACAGCAAGCTCCACAAACCCGCTACCTGTTGCCCCTTGCCTTCTTCCCCCCTGTTTCCTGTTCCCTGTTCCCTGTTCCCTGTTCCCTCTAATGATTCACCGTCAACCGTCCCGGCATAGGCATGGCCCGCCGTTTCAAATGAGGGACGAGATTAAAGCGTTGTCCGAGATCGAGAACCACATGGGGGTCATTGGTGTATAGACCCACTTCTGGAGTATTACTAGCCACATGACAGAGGAGATGATGACTACCGAGAAGCGCCCAATCGCGATCGCAGACCACAATGCGCTCTGCCGTCCCCAACAACTTCAGCGTCAGTCGTTTATGGCGTTTCTTCAACTCCAACAGTTGCGGCAACAGACGATAATAGCCATGAGGATCTCGTTCAGGCTGATAACGCCAACCCCCATCCTTGAGGGCAATGGGACGGTTGGTGTTGCGGGCGCGTCCTACATCAGCCCGACGACCCCAACCAAAGCTCACAAAGACATTTTGCGACAAAATGTTATCTAAGGCTTGCAGAAACGACTCAGAACGAACGGGATCGAGTTCTAACCAAGGGGTCACAATCACCACATGTTCCTTACCCTGGTTGAGAGCTTCAAACAGATAATCAGAAGCATCCTCACTGACCACTCGATAGCGGTAGGGTAAGACCGACTCCAGACGGCGATCAATTTCTGAAAGCCAATGTTGCGCCGTATGAGTTCGCAGATGAGTCACCGCTTCAGTCAATTGCTGCACTTGAGGCGAGAGGAGGGACTGCTGCTGTTGAACTTGACCGAGTTGTTGCTCAAGCCAGTCCTGTTGCTGCTGTAGAGGCGCGATCGCCTCATAGCTAATCTGTCGAGCCACTCGGCTGGCGGTGGGTTCAACCTCGCGCCGTAGGGTATCGAGTTCGGCTCGCAAACGATCTAGGGAGCTGTTGGTGTGGTGACTGAGGTTATAGACTCCCTGACGCAGAATCCCAAAGGCCTCTTTAATTTTCTCGCGATCGTCCCCCATTTCCTCCACCATCCCCGCCTGTTGTCCTTGCAACTCCAGGGTGGCGTCACTCAGGCGACGCACACAGGCTTCAATCTCCAGGATGCGATCGGCCAAAGGCAGGGTTTGCAGGGAATCCTGGATATGGTGAAGCTCCGATCGCAATTCCTGGGCGTCGGTTTGAGATAAAAGATTGCGCTCTCGCAGATCCTGGAGACGACGAGAACGGTTAATGATGTTAAACGAGAGAGCAAACACTGGCGCCACAATGGCTAACACCAGTTCCTGAAAGACGATCGCACCGGCTACCCCTCCCCCACAGGCAATGATGGATATCGTTTCAGCGGCTTCAGTCCAGGGCCATTTCCGCGATCTCGACATCTGGGAGCTGTTCGAATGACTTGCCTGGGGCGTTTGTCTCTCAAACCGAGAGAACAGGGTAAACTTTGCCATAGTGCCTCTAGGTAGATCGCACCGTATTATACCAGTTTTGACTGGTTCTAAATTGTCTTACTCAGCTTGTCTCACTCAGCTTGATTGAAGTCGGCATCACTGGCAAGACAAACCCGATTGCGGCCTTGCTCTTTCGCCCGATACAGAGCTAAATCAGCCGCCGCAACGAGGCGTTTGGGACTCGCTTCGGGAAAGGGAATATGACTGGCTACGCCAATACTGACTGTCACCTGAGAAGACATGGAGCCGTTACCATGACCGCTGAGATCTAAAATCGGCATCTGGGCAATCTGCGATCGCACTTGTTCGGCCAAAAACTGTGCCCCCGTCTCGGTAGTATCTGGCAGGATAATCGCAAACTCTTCCCCTCCATAGCGCGCCACCAAATCGGTTGATCGCTGCATCGATTGTTTTAGGCTTTGCGCCACTTGTTGTAAGCATTGATCGCCGGCTAGATGCCCATAGGTATCGTTATACTGCTTAAACCAATCAATATCGAGCAAAATTAGAGATAAGGGAGCCTGCGATCGCAGTAATCGTCGCCATTCATGATCAAGATACTCATCAAATCGGCGACGGTTACAAATTTGTGTCAGGCCATCTTGCGTCGCCAATTCACTCAATTCACGGTTAGCAACTTGCACCTGCTCATAGAGTTGTGCTTGTTGAATCGCGATCACAAGTTGAGTGGCTAATTGAGGTAAAAGATTAATTTCGTCCGTTTGCCATTGTCGAGGATGATGACATTGATGCACCATTAACAGTCCCCAGGCTTCTCCTGAACTGGGAGGATCATCATAACGATTCACCTCCACATCTGGATCCACATCTGGAGTCAGAATAATTGGCATCACTAGGCGAGCGCGAACTTGAAAAAAGTCCATTAACTGCTGTAAACCGGGTTCAAGATTTGCCTGCTGCATATCTTCAATGACTAAAACTTGACCCGACAAATAATCTCGGTGGCATTTTTGATCGACCAGCCAAGGATCGCTTAAAACCCAATCCGCCATTGAGGGAATTTCTGGATTGCGAGCTTCTTCTACAATATCTCCTGTCCCATCATTATTGATTCGACAAATAATCACCCGATCTGCTTCTAAAAAATCTAGCAAACTTTTTACGGTATTATGCAGAATATTTTGTAAATCTAATGACTTGCGAATCTGTTGGGCAATCTGACCAATCACAAGTTCCCGTTGTTGTTGGATTCGTTGCCGTTCTTGTTCATAAAGTCGGTCTTCTTCAATCGAGATGGCTTGTGTAATTAGACTTAAAAGTTGTCGTTGCTCTGAGTTGAGAGGGTGATTTGGGTCATGACGCATCGAAAGTTTCCCATGAATATCATCAGTGATGACCCAATTTTGGCTCACTCCGTTTCGTTGACATTGACAGGTTGGACAGTGAAATAAGTTTAGGGACGTAGTATCCCCCGGATGATTTAACTGACGACGACTACAACTTGACTGACTCGAATTATCCATGACACAGGTCAAAGACCCCTGTTGAGAGTTTTCAACAGATTCTGCTTGAAAACGACTTTGATAACAAGCACAAAGGCCTCCCGTCAACTCTCGACCTAAATTGACGAGGCGATGGATATTGTCAAGGGGATTGCTGGTAAAGTTTAAAAAACAGTGAACCAGTTGAGTCAAATCATCAGGGTTTAAGTTCGTCAGTTCTTGAGTGCTAAATGGAACAGGAGAAGCCATTGACAACGGGGCCGCCGCGATCGGCATTGACAGGAGAGAATTCCCAACGTTCACAGTAAACTCGGTTACATTTTTAAATTCAAACCTCTTCTATGATACGTGACGGATTATACAAAATGGTCGACTAGCAATCTTTCCTCAACTTATTATTACGTTGTGCAACAAAATAATAAGTTATATAAAAATCAACCTTTATTCATTAACAATCAGCAATGCGGCCACAGTTGCGGCCATCGGCTTTCGCGCGATAGAGAGCCTGATCCGCTCGGCGTAATAAATCATCTGATGTCCAGTCCCGTCGAGGAATCAGACGAGCGGCCCCCACACTCAAGGTGACCCAAGGATGTGCATTGGAACTACGGTGTGGAACTCGTAAGCTCTCAACAGCACGACGAATGTCCTGAACTAAGGTCACTAACTTCTGATACGTCACTCGATTAATAACCACCACAAACTCTTCCCCACCGTAGCGAGCAACAAGACTATCTTCATCCGTTACCGTTTCAGAAATTACGCTGGCCACCTGTTTCAAACAATCATCACCGGTCTGATGGCCATACGTATCGTTATAAGGTTTAAAGAAATCAATATCACACAAAATAATCCCCAGAGGCTGTTGCTCTTCTAGGGACTGTTGCCAAGATTGAGCTAAAAACGTATCAAACTGTCGTCGATTTGCCACCTGAGTTAAGCCATCAATTGTCGCTAAATTTTGTAAACTACAGTTGGCAATTTTCAACTCTTCATAGAGTTTAGACTGCTGAGTGGCAATCCCCAACTGAGTTGAGACTTGGCAAAGAAACTCTTGTTCACTATCCGTCCACTGGCGATAGGTTTGGGAATTTTGAGCAATAATGACGCCCCAGAGATGACTTCCTTGTAAAATTGGGGCAATCATATGAGTTTTACTGGTTTCAAACCCCTGAATTTTGCAAGAGTTATCACAGACTCGGACTTTTAGATTGTCTGGATTTAGAGTGTCCGGAGTGGGGAGATTTTGATAATCATGCAAGCAATTTGTATTGAACAAAAACTCCTGAAACAAGAGTGAATTAGGATTTTCCATTTCTAGAATGGTGTCACAAGCCACCATCTGGGCCTGAGTTCGGGTCTCATTAAACGCATAAATTAAGACTGAATCACTGGTTAGAAATTCACGGACTGCCTTAGCCGTAGCGGGTAAAATATCCGAGAGGTTCAACGAGCGATGGATATGATGGGCTAAATTACTCAAAGCTCGTTCCCGTTCCATCTGACGGCGCAACGCCTCACCAACTCGGTGTTGTTCTTCTTCAATGGCGATCGCCGTCGCAATAATTCCCAACAAACGTCCATCATCAGCGGTTCGTTCTGGGGGGATCTGATAGTACAGACTCAATAATCCCACCACGCGATCGCCGGTACGGACTAACGTCCGCCAAATCCTTGAATTCGCTTCGTACCAAGTATCCCCAGGACTTTCAAGGCGGGGACAGACCGCACTCGACCAAGACCCTTCCATCAAGGCCTCAAATGACTTCTGGGTGGTCTTTTCGCCCGGCGTCTCACCAGATTCAAGTGTTCCCCAAGTACAGACCGAGGCTAAACTATCGTTAACCCGACGTTGATAAATTGCTCCAGTCGCGTTGAGCAACATCCCGCATAATGTCGTTAAACGCCCGATATTTTCCATCGGATCACTGCTGAAATTTAAAAAACAACGATTCACCTGTTCCAAACGAGCTTCAGCTCGCTGACGCTCTGTTACATCTTTCCCGGTTGAAATATAATGTGTTATCTTTCCCGTTTCATCTCGTAAGGGAGTGATTGTTTTTTGTTCCGCAAAGAGTTCTCCAGATTTTTTCTTATTTGTAAACACCGCATAAAAAACTCGTCCCTTTTTAACGGTTGTCCATAACTTTTGATAAAATTCTCGACTATGAAATCCTGACTTTAAGATTGAGGGTGTTGCGCCGATCGCTTCTGCTTCACTATAGCCGGTCAACCGTTCGAACCCTGAGTTCACATAAACAATCTCACCCTCGCGATCGGTAATAATCACATTATCACCACATTGTTCCAAAGCTCGTGATAGCTGTTTTAACTGAGACTGTTGTAACTCCGCCTGTTTCCGTTCTGTTATCTCTAAAACAGTTCCCACCGCTCCATAAAAGTGACCCGATCCGTCATAGAGCGGGGCGCTGCTACCCAACACCCAAACCTCACGTCCTTCTGGTGTCACAAAGCGAAACTCACAGGAGACGAGTCCCTCTTGAATCCGACTCCAAACTGTGACAACTCGGTCAAAATCCTCAGGATGAATCGCCTGTTTCCAGCCCTCTTTTAACGCCAAATCTGATGACATTGCTGCAATTTCACACCAACGAGGATTGACAAATGTCAGATCCCCATTCGCATCAGCCTGGAAAATCCCAACCGGCGCATAGGTCGCCAACAGTTGATATTGACTCGCTTCATGCTGACTCTGGGAACAACTTTTCAACGCCAGTCGCTCCTGCTCAACTCCCTTTCGGGCGCTCAACCGCTGGATCATGGCTTGGTACTCCAACACCTCTCCGAGGGGATTGAAAATACCGCGAATTTCCCAATGCCAACGCTCTCGTGTCTTAGCACTCAATAGTGTTACGGTGACTTGCGGCTGAGTTGAGGAAATGCGCTGACAAGCCGCTCGGAGGCGATCGCGATCGCCCTCAGAGAGTCGTACAAAAAGCTGTTGAGAGTCTAACCCAGTCACTGAGTCAGAAGCTGACTTCATCCCATTCTCCTCGGGACAAACTGGCATAACCGGTGCAGGAAATGCCTCTTCAAAGGCTGAATTTGCAATAATAATCCGTCCATCTGGGTAAAAGCAGCAAATGCACTCACACAGATGTTCAAATAAATCCCAAATGGACTTAGAGGGAGGAACAGGTGTCACGAGATCAGAGCAAAACTAAGATTGGCTATCCTTCGTTCTATTGTGACCGATCCAGGGAAGATTTGCTGAGCTTGTTAATTTGATCCCCATCGCGATCCACTGACTTGAGGCTCATTGGCCGCATCCTAGGGACGGTTCAGAAGCTGATAGAGAACATCAACCACCGCTTGGGTTGCTCCTTCTAAAAAAGGGCGATTCAAGCTATCCGGGGTATCACTGGGGCGGTGATAGTTGGGGTTGCGGAAATTCGCGGTATCGGTGACCATGACCGCTGGGACACCGGCCAGCCAAAAGGGAGCATGATCGCTACGAAGTAGGTTCAGAAACAAGCCTACCGGAACCGTCAGGGTGACTCGCCGAGGACTCTCAGACCGGGGCATCTGCTCAAAGGCATCGGTGAGCTGATGATAAGGCCAATTGCCGACGACTCCCAGAAAGTCGCCTCGCTCTGGGAGGGACTCCGGGAGTCCCCGAGGATAGGTTTGACAGCCGATTTCCTCGCAGGCGTAGCCAATCATTTCCAAGATGATGACGCCGTCGAGGTTTTCAACGCCTTCGGCAGATACATAGGCAAAACTGCCTTGTAGGCCCCGTTCTTCGAGGTCAAACAAGACCAGTCGTAAGCCTTGTCGCGTAGGCGCCTTGAGAAGATGAGCCACTTCGAGGACGGCGGCGACAGCACTGGCATTATCATCGGCCCCCGGAGAGTTGGCGACGGTGTCGTAATGGGCGCCGAGTAAGAGAATGGGAGCGTCGGGATGAGTCCCCTCCCGTTGGGCAATTAGGTTGACGCCTCCGTCAAAGTTTTGCGCCTCAACCGTCCAGCCAGCCGTTTCAAGTTGCTGTCTGAGGTACTGACGGGCGCGATCGCGATCGCCGGGGTCAAAGCGAGGTCTCGCTAGGGCTTCAACGCTCTCAAAGAGGCGATCGCGATCAATGCGGGGAGCTGCCTCAGACCCCCGAGTCATCCTTGGCTTCGCCGACGAGGGAGATGGGGAGGCGATCGTCTCAAGGGGAGTCGGTGAAGGAGTTGGCGCTTGACCCTGGGAGGACAACGGATCGCCCCCACAGCCGAGCAAACCCATCATGAACACCCAGGTCAGTAGCAGCAGACGATAGCCCATCCCGTTCAACCTCTCTCTCAAACACCCTCCCTAGCGACGACGGCGACCAAAACTGCCCGAGCGAGTCCGAGAACGACCACTACCAAAGCCGCCACCGCGCCGTTTCACCGTTCCCGATCGCTGAGAATTGCCCCGCAGACGGCTCGCACCAATCCCGGAGCCAGTGGAGCGTCCTGAGCGCTCAACCGAGCGGCGTCCATTACGGTTGCGATTCCCGAACTGGCTGCCCCGGTTGTTGCGTAAACTGCCTGTGGTTCGCAGGGTTTGACGATTTTTCACAGCAGCGGGCGGTTCATTGTGGGTCGTCTGATAACGCTGGACGGCTTGCTCATAGCTGCGTCCAGAACCACCATAGCCGGTGAGGGAACTACCGGGTTGATACATTGGCGGCACATAGTAACTCGGGGAAAAGAGCATATTGCCGATGGCCTGGCCCGCTAAAGCTCCTGCAAAGGGAGTCCAGAAACTCGACTGTTGACGAACGACCACGGTTTCGGGTTGTCCCGTTTGGGGATTGGTTTGGGTTTCGGTGACGGCATGAATATAGTCAATGCGGAAATCTGGCGCCAAATGCAACACCGCCTGTCCCTTGTCCAAACTGAGGTAGGAGCGTTGTCCAGCGGCCTGTTCCTCCTCCGTTAAGGGCATCATCTGTACATCGGCGCTGCTAAACAACGGCGGTTGGCCAGCCGGCGTATTGAGTAACAGGAGTTGATACTCACCGTTCTCATCGTTATATTGCGCTTGCTGCACTCGATACTCGCCACTGGGTAGATTGGCCGCGTAAGCCGGGGCCGGGGCCAACGGCGATCGCCCTGGGGTCATCTCTCCTGCAAGACTCCAGATCAGGCTGACACACAAAACTCCGGCTAAAACTCGACGCCACATAGATTGTTGTTTCACGGTTTGTTAACGATTCGATGGATGGGGTTTTGATTCTAGGATAGGCGATCGGACTTGGAAACTGTCCCTGGGGCGGTTAGAGGGGGATGAGTTCGGGGAAGTTTTCTAGGACTTGGTCAGCGGTGAGGCTTTCACCAAAGCGGGCTGGAGAGAAGTGAACCTGGATAGCGTCGAGTTTATCTTGGTAGGCGAGGTTAATGATGGCCTTGAGTCCCCGGTTTAGGGCGTCGATCTCGGCTAAATCGGTTTCGAGATCCCGAATGTCTCCCTGGCCGACGAGGGTGATCATCACCACCAGATTCTCGCTAGGGGTGAGAAAGAGGGTGTCATCATCACTGTCCTCGTCAGTCACCTGTTGCGGTTGGCAGAGATAGCGTTGGGCTGAATCGGTAAAGAGTTCGTTGAAATAGTCGGAGGCTTCCCCTTCATCCCAAACTACATCTCCTTCATTGGCGGCGGCTTGCCAATAGGGCTGTAGTTGCAAGAGATGTTGACAGATATCGACAAGTCCCTCGCTCAGTTGTTCTAGGGCGTTCTCTGCCTCGATCGCTTGGCCTGAGACGCGGTTGAGGGTTCCTAAGAGGGGGTTCGTTTGGGCGCCCGTTAGTTGAACCATTAGGCGGGCGACGACGAATCGTTGTTGTCCGGTGATGCGCTTGAGGCGATCGCTTAAACTACTCATGGGCTCTTTCTTCTAGGGAATCGCCAACTCGGGGGCGATCGGCAAAATAATTAAGTTCTTATCCTATCTTGATCATATCCCGGACCCGCGTTTTGGCCGCATCCCCCCGGTTTTGGGAAACTCCGGTTGAGCGCCCCGCCGACTTAGAATTTCTTAATCCTTTTTACGTCAAAAAAGACTTGACAAAATGCAAGTCATACCCACTAAATCCTATTAAGAATCGTAGCAATCCATTAAGAATCATGTGAGAGAAAACCCAAAGCCAAAGGGTTAACCGTAGTCTAGGAGGAGTTGAATTGTTAGTTAGGGCGGGTCAAACCGTTGCGGCTGGAACGTCAGCGACTTGAGAGCAACGTTTTCGTCTTTATTGGATTTACGGAGAGCAACCTATGAAATTGGCTTACTGGATGTATGCCGGCCCGGCACATATTGGCACCCTTCGCATTGCCAGTTCCTTCAAAAACGTCCATGCCATTATGCACGCACCTCTGGGGGATGACTATTTCAACGTCATGCGATCGATGTTAGAACGCGAACGAGAGTTTACCCCCGTCACCACCAGTGTGGTCGATCGCAACGTCTTGGCGCGAGGGTCCCAGGAAAAAGTGGTCGACAACATCACCCGCAAGGACCAAGAAGAACATCCCGATTTAATTGTCCTCACCCCCACTTGCACCTCAAGCATTCTGCAAGAAGACTTAGAGAACTTCGTCTCCCGCGCCCAGATGGACTCCCAGGGAGATGTTCTCTTGGCCGATGTCAATCATTATCGCTTCAACGAATTGCAGGCGGCCGATCGCACCCTCACCCAGATCGTCACCTACTACACCAACAAGGCCCGCAAATACGACCAACTTCCCAATGACAAAACCGAGAAACCCTCGGTGAACATTTTGGGAATGTCCACCCTCGGCTTCCACAACCAGCATGATTGCACGGAACTCAAGCGCCTCATGGCCGACTTGGGCATTGAGGTGAATGCGGTTGTTCCCTATAAATCCTCAGTTCATGAACTTAAAAACCTCTCTCGGGCTTGGTTTAACCTCGTTCCTTATCGGGAGTTAGGCTTAGGGGCGGCCCACTATCTACAGCAGGAATTTGAGATGCCCGTTGTCGATATTACCCCAATGGGCATCGTAGAAACGGCCCGCTGTATTCGTCAAATTCAAAAGGTATTGCGCGAACAGGGGGCTGATGTCAATTTTGAGGAGTACATCGACAATCAAACTCGCTTTGTCTCCCAAGCGGCCTGGTTCTCCCGTTCGATTGACTGTCAGAACTTGACGGGTAAAAAAGCGGTGGTGTTTGGCGATAATACCCACGCCGCCGCCATGACGAAGATTTTGGCCCGGGAAATGGGGATTCATGTGGTTCTCGCGGGAACCTACTGCAAGTATGATGCGGACTGGTTCCGGGAACAGGTGAGTGAGTATTGTGATGAGGTGTTGATTAGTGAGGATAATGGCGAGATTGGCGATGCGATCGCCCGCTTAGAACCCTCCGCCATTTTCGGCACTCAGATGGAACGTCATGTGGGGAAACGCCTCGATATTCCCTGTGGTGTGATTTCAGCCCCGATTCACATTCAGAACTTCCCGGTTGGCTATACGCCCTATCTCGGCTATGAGGGCGCGAATCAGACGGTGGATCTGATTTACAACTCCTTCACCTTAGGGATGGAAGATCATCTCTTGGAAATCTTCGGCGGCCATGATACGAAAGAAGCCATCACCAAAGGAGTATCGGCGGATTCGGATCTCGGCTGGAGTAAAGATGGTTTGGCCGAGTTGAACAAAATCCCTGGCTTTGTGCGGGGTAAAGTGAAACGCAACACCGAGAAGTTCGCTCGTGAACGAGGTGTTGACTCGATTACGGCGGAAGTTCTCTATGCTGCGAAGGAGGCCGTCGGCGCCTAGATGTGCTGAATGGTCAATCGTTGCCAGTCGGAGGGTTATCTGTCAACTGGCAACGATTCGCGATCGCCTAACCTAGCGACTCATTTCTAACATCCGTTCAATGGGTTTGAGGGCAGCCTGGCGGACATCTTCCGGGAGGGTAATTTCAGGCTGACGCTGTTTCATGGCCAGATAGAGTTTCTCCAGGGTGTTGAGGCGCATATGGGGACATTCATTGCAGGCGCAAGTTCCCGTCGGAGGTGCCGCGATGAAGGTTTTACTGGGCATCGCTTTCTGCATTTGGTGGATGATGCCCGGTTCAGTGGCCACAACAAAGGAACGGCGTTGACTCTGTTGAGCGTAGTTCAGCAGGGCGGTGGTTGAACCGATATAGTTAGCGTGGCGCAAGACTGGGGTTTCACATTCAGGGTGAGCGATGATTTCGGCTTCTGGATGTTGAACCTGTAATTGCACCAGTTTTTTCTCGGAGAAGTTTTCATGCACCATGCAGCTACCATCCCACAGGAGTAACTCGCGGCCGGTTTGTTCCATGACGTAACGGCCGAGGTTGCGATCGGGGGCGAAGATAATCGGTTGTTCCGGGGGAATTTGGTTGACGATATCAACGGCGTTGGAACTGGTACAGATGATATCGCTCATGGCTTTGATGGCGGCGGTACAGTTGATGTAAGACACTACCAAATGGTCGGGGTGAGCGGCTTTGAAGGCGGCGAAGGCCTCGGGAGGGCAGCTATCGGCCAGGGAACAGCCGGCTTCTAAGTCGGGGAGGAGGACCAGTTTTTGAGGATTGAGGATTTTGGCGGTTTCGGCCATAAAGTGAACTCCGGCGAAGACAATCACCTCAGCATCGGTGTTAGCGGCTTGGCGAGAGAGGCCGAGGGAGTCACCGATATAGTCGGCGACGTCTTGGATATCGGGATCTTGGTAGTAATGGGCCAGGATGATGGCGTTGAGATCCTGCTTGAGGGTGGCGATCGCCGCGAAGAGATCGTCAGGAAGTTGGGAGTGACTGGGTTGGGAGAAAGATGCGGTCGTAAACACAGTGACAAAAGATGACGGGATGGGACGTTAACAAAATGTTAACTGAATTATAGTGGGTTTTACCAAAATCCCGTCAAATCGTTGACATTTCCCCGGTTCCCGGTTGCCAGAAGCGGGCAACCCCAAGGGATTGCCCGCTTCGTTGTCTCTGTTGCCGGCTTCTACGCCGTTTTAGAAAACTGATTCGCGAGGAGTTGGGTTTTTAACCCTAGTTCGATCGCCTCTAAGACTCGGGTCATCCCCGTTGTATTAACCATTTCGGGAACCTTTCCAGCTTTCTGGGCCACCTGCATGGCTTTCTCGGTCAGAGAATGGCTGGCATACCCGGTAATGATCAGCAGTAGGTCAGCACTATAGATATGGTTTTCGACCTGTTGCGCCATTTGCAACCCTTCCTGGGCCGTGCACCAGACTAACTCGACCTCGGAGTCGCGCAGGCGGTTCTTGACGGCGGTGGCCAGGCGATCGTGTCCGCCAAACACCACGACTTTTCCGGCGAGTTGACTGTAGGGATTGGGGCGTTTTTCCGAGGTTCGATGTCGGGTTCGTGGCTGCACTTCTGAGGGACGTTCAACTCGGGAGCGATTTTCCATCGCCTTATGATAGATAAAATTGAGAGTCTGTTCGTGGGTTCCGCGCAATCGTGCCACGGGGCCTTCCTCACTGAGAAGGTTAATGCGCTCAATCAGTGCTTCGACCACTTCTTCGAGGGCATCAATGGCTTTTAAGTCGGTGGTGTAGCCTCGTAGTGCGACGGAGACATCGGTGGCACTAAAGAAATCATTTTGATCGGAGATGGTTTCAAGCAAGTCTTGCTTGAGGGCAATTCGCCATTGGTGGGTTTGTTCGGATAACTGTTCGTCTAGGAGACGTTCTTCGTATAAGATGAGTTGGCGATCGACGGTTTGAGCGGCTAACAGGGGGGCATTGTCGAGTTGTTCTTGGATTTCTTTGGCTTTTTGTTCGAGTTTTTGCCGGCCGGTGCTTTCGGAGATGTTCTCGGCATCGTATTGCCTCAACATGGCTTGCACCTGGTTTAAGAGTGGCTTCAGCTTGGCCTCGATTTCTTTCGTTTTCTCTTCGATCTGTACGTCGCGCTGTTGCTGAAGACGATTTTCTTCCAACTCGGCTTTCGCCAAGGATAAGAGGCTACTAACGGAATTTTCTAAATTGCCAAGTTCATTAATATCCATGGGGTCTGGGTTCTTGAAGGACGAAATTGTCCTGGTGTACTGTTAGAGCCGTTCTAGGGTCATCTCAGATAGCTCTA
>LSZA01000095.1 GCA_001637315.1 Phormidium willei BDU 130791
TACCTGATAACTGTGATGGAGCTTTTTATAAAAAGGAAGTCTTTTCCTATCTTTTCCCCGCAAGGGGACGGAAACCCACTAGAGCTAAGCCAGCGAGACCCAGAAGATTAAGTTTTGTCTTTTCCTATCTTTTCCCCGCAAGGGGACGGAAACAAGGCTTCCAGGGAAATCTGGTGCCCACGGCGGGCGTAATCGTCTTTTCCTATCTTTTCCCCGCAAGGGGACGGAAACAAGGCCGTACTGCACCACCCGGGTCGGAGTGGTTTCCTGGTCTTTTCCTATCTTTTCCCCGCAAGGGGACGGAAACAATAAACCCAGTGATCCTATGGTCACTATGATTATCCCGTCTTTTCCTATCTTTTCCCCGCAAGGGGACGGAAACAGAACTCCTCGGCAGTCTCTCGAGATAGAGACGTAGAGTCTTTTCCTATCTTTTCCCCGCAAGGGGACGGAAACAAAAACTCGACTTTAAAAGAGTTATAATATAGAGATTATTTTCCTATCTGTTCTACAACACTCCGGACAGTTTTTGACGGACAACGAGGGAATTAGGGTTTCAGCCCCATATCGAGATCGTTAATTCAACGAAAGAATGGAGGTTTCAGCCCTTGCATCTAAAAGTGTCCGGACTATTGGTTCTAAGCAAGGGGGCGAAAATAGTGAAAAGTATGGATAACGAATTACTGGATGCTTTAAAAGACAAAATAGATGGAACTAAAAACTCTTCGCTGGCTTTATTTGAGAGTCCATTACAAGTGGTTGGTTATAAGCAATTTACGTATACTACAGTTCAGGGTGGTATAACAATCCCTTATGTAATTATAAAATGGAAAAGCAGCAAAAGAGTATTTTACAACTGTGCTTTAATAAATATCATACATTTAAGAACATGGGATAATTTTCATGAAGCGAATTGGGACGTTAAACGTCTAATAGAAGACATATATTTTGAACTAAACTAGAAAAAGGTTTTCCATATATTTTTGGGTCTTCAGGATATACGGTGTTATTTGTTGCATTTGATACAAAATTGTAGGGGCGAAAAATCCCCTCCTGGGAGGGGTAGGGGTGGGTTCCCCTCCTGGGAGGGGTAGGGGTGGGTTCCCCTCCTGGGAGGGGCAGGGGTGGGTTCCATGCGTGACCATAATTCGCTTCCCGTTCCCACAAGTTCGGTGGGTTCCCCTCCTGGGAGGGGCAGGGGTGGGTTCCCCTCCTGGGAGGGGCAGGGGTGGGTTCCTCTACAGCAACGGATGTAATCCGCCATAAATTTTTCTTATAACCCTGAACCCAGAAGACCCTCAACCCCTAAAAACTGGACTCTCATCAATGGGTCATGGAGTCACCGATAGAAAAGCAATTGGGACTGAGTTAGAGCCAAAATGATTAAAGTATCTTGCTAGATATTAAACCATGCCACTTTCCAAGCAAAAACGGCAATTTGGGGACTTCCAAACCCCAGACCATCTCGCCCAAGAGGTGACTCTTCTCCTCAAACAACGCTACCAACTCTCTCCTGAGATGATTCTCGAACCCACCTGTGGAACCGGGGCCTTTATTCGAGCAGCACTCAGTCACTTTCCCACCGCCCACATTCTCGGACGAGACATTAACCCGAATTACATCCAAGATGCTCAACAATCCCTGGTCAACTATCCTGATGCCCATCAGGTTACCTTGCAACAAGGAGATTTCTTTACAATCGACTGGCAAGGCCTCTTATCTAACCTATCTAACCACATCCTCATTTTGGGTAACCCTCCCTGGGTCACAAGCAGCGAACTCAGTCGGCTCAATCAGCAAAATTTGCCAGCAAAATCTAACCATTAAAATCGACGAGGCATCGAAGCCATTACCGGTTCAGCGAACTTTGATATCTCAGAATGGATGCTGCTCCAGTTTAGCCAATGGCTCCCCCCTCAATCAGGAATCCTGGCAATGCTCTGCAAGTCTTCTGTCGCTCGTAAGGTTGTTCGTCACGTTAAACGACATCAATCTCAGGCCTTTAGTGCCGATATCTATCTCATCGACGCTAAACAGCATTTTAATGTATCTGTTGATGCCTGTTTATTTGTCTTTCGCTATGACTCATCCGGGGACGGTTTGTGTCATCTCTATTCTAGCCTTGATGCACCAACTTCATCCGGTGCCATCGGCGAACGAAATGGCATCTTAGTTCGTCATATCCCTCAATACGATGCCTGGAGTCATTTAATTGGGCAAAATCTGACCTATACCTGGCGTTCAGGACTGAAACATGATTGTGCCAAAGTTATGGAACTCGAACCCGTGAGTGAGGGACAGTTTATCAATGGAATGGGTCAAACCTATCACCTTGAATCGACCTATCTCTATCCTCTCCTTAAAAGTTCAGATGTTGGCAATGGCAGAACCCAAAATTATCGTAAAGTTGTCCTGGTCACCCAAACCTATATTGGAGAAGAGACCCATCTCATCGAGAACATCGCCCCCAAGACCTGGCGTTATCTCCTTGACCACTATGAAGTTTTAAACAAGCGCAAAAGTTCAATTTATAAAAACAAACCTTTCTATTCTATTTTTGGTATCGGAGACTATTCTTTTAAACCTTGGAAAATTGCAATTTCAGGACTCTATAAAAAGTTGAAATTTCAACTTATATCCCCTTTAAATAGCAAGCCGGTAATGCTTGATGATACCGTCAACTTCCTTTCCTTTGATAGTCAATCCGAAGCCGATTTTATCCTGCAACTCCTCACCTCAGAACCTGCTCAAAACTGTCTCGACTCAATGATTTTTTGGGATAACAAACGACCGATCACCATTGAGATTCTCAGACGACTTTCCCTGCAAGCCGTAGCCCGAGAACTCGAATGTCTAGACCTCTATACTCATTGGGTGAAAGCCATCCATGTCAACCGTCAGGGTCAATTGGAGTTCGGCCTGTTCTGAAGACCTCAGCCGTCTGTCGCTCTCACTCCTCTTTCTTGTTCCTAGTTTTGGAAGACCCTCCCTCCAGGGCAATCTGTATAATAGCTCCAGTTTCCTTAACGGAGTGCCAAACCAACCATGTACAGTATGGACGACGGGATGAGCATCGCCAGACAAGCCAGCCGGGATATCGAGGCTTGGCTGAATGGGATTCCCGAAACCCTCGGCGTCGAAAACGTCGAAGATGACCCGGAGTATCAAAAAATGGATGTCGACTTGCTCTGGCATCTCGAAGGGGCCTGTCTGAAAGTCGAAATCAAGGGCGATCGCTACCACAAAACCGGTAACTTCTTCTTCGAAACCCACAGCAACCAACAACGGGGAACCCCCGGCTGTTTCCTCTACACAGAAGCCGACTGGCTCTTCTACTACTTCGTCACTCCCCGCACCCTCTATCAACTCCCCATGCCCGAAACCCGCGACTGGTTCCTCAAACACCGGCAGCAGTTTCGCGAACGCTCCACCCGCACCCCCGTCGGCAGTGGCTTCTACACCACCGTTGGCCGTCTGGTTCCCATCGCCCAAGTTCTCGCTGGCGTTCCTCGCGTCGTCCGCGTGCAATTTGGAACCTAAGCCTATCTTCTCAATCACCTCAACCTTGTGCTGCAATCATGTTTAATCTCTCCTATTTCCCGCTCCCCATTCCCCGTCAAGTCGACCTCTCAACCGCCATCGACTCCTGGCTGCGTCGTCTCCTGATACGGCTAATTTCAGCCTATCAACGCTATCTCTCGCCCCATAAGGGCTATTCCTGCGCCCATCGCCTTCTCCACGGGGGTGAGTCTTGTTCCTGTTATGTGAAAAACGCCCTCACTGAAACCGATCTTCTCATGGCGATCGCCCAATCCAAAACCCGCTTTGCCGCCTGTACCGAAGCCGCCGCAACCCTAGCCGCCCAGGCCAATTCCGAGGATGACCCCTCCTCCCCGTCACCAACCCACTATCCCCGCCGTACCTTTATTTACTATAGTTTAGTGGGCTTCACCCTACCCTTTTTTGTCCGTCGTAATCACGGACAATGTTGTGCCAGTCTCGGCCAATTCCTCTTCCGAGAGAACCAACGCCGCCAACGCGAAGACCAACAACGACGCTATTATCAAGACCGGCAACGACGCTGGGAAGAAGAACACCGACGACGCAATCGACGCTTCTAATCCCCGGTTTCCAATGTAGCCGTCTAATATAGCCGTCCGATGTAAGGGCGATTTTTCGCCCCTATATCGGATCTATGGACCAGAACATGGAGAATAGGGGATTCGAACCCCTGACCTCTGCGGTGCGATCGCAGCGCTCTACCAGCTGAGCTAATTCCCCCAATCGTAGTTATCGAAACTAGCACGATATCAGTCAAACGTCAAGACCTCAGAGACTTACCGCCGGCGTGGGATTAAACGCCGCCTGAACCCGGTCTAACTCCAACTCTGCCAACGCATCCACCACCCAGTCCGCTCGTCGCTGTAACATATGCACCGGATAGGTATTCGCCACCCCCACCACCTGCATTCCGGCTCGTCGGGCCGCCTCAATCCCGGCGGGACTGTCTTCAATCGCCAAACACTCCTGGGGGGTCAACGCCAACTCAGGATGTTGCTCATTTAACTGGTGTACCGCCAACAAATAGCCCTCAGGGTCCGGCTTACTCGAAGCCGTATCATCCCCCGTCACCAGGACCGGAAACTGAGACAAGAGTTCAATCTGACGTAACACCGGTTCGACTTCTTGCCGCAACGCCCCACTCACCAGGGCCAACTGCAAATTTTCCAGCCGTAACTTTAAAATAAAATCCACCAAACCCGGATAAATCGGCAACTCATCTAACGCCTCAATTTCTTGGCGATATCCCTGAGATTTCTTCTCCATTAACCCCTGCAACGACTCCGGCGTTAACACCCGTCCCTGACGCTCCCATAACGCCTGCAACCCGGCGCGATCGCTGCGTCCCAAACAAACCTCTTGAATCTCACTTTTATCCGGTCGTAAATTCTCCGACAACAGCAACTGAGCAATCAACTCCAGATGAATTGCCTCATCATTAATAATGATGCCATTAAAATCAAAAATAACCGCCTTTAAGACCATAATTCCACTTGCGATACATTAACATCGGGGGAGGGCGATCGCCCGATCGCCCCTACAGCTATCTGTGAACAGACCCCCCAAAATTAAGCAAACACCATATCTCCCTCTAGGGGGAACTCATCCCGAACCCAGTCCTGGCCCGGTAGCGGCTTTACCCCTCGGGTAACTTGGTGAATCCACCAATGAGTCCGTGTTTCCACCTTAGCGAATCCCGCCTGCTGCATCCAGGCCGCCACATCACCCTGGGCATACTCAGCAATATAAGGTTCCTCAAACACCTCCATCAACCAGGGAGTTTGCCGTAAACTCGCTTGACTCCCATCAAGGACAATCACCTCACCGCCAACTCGCAACAGGCGGAAACATTCCCGTAGAATCGCCTCACTGACCCCAGGCGGCGTTTCATGGAACAGTAACGACAGAGAAATCAGATCGAAACGATTCTCCTCAAACCCCGTCTCCTCCGCCTTACCATGTCGCCAGTCCACCTTAAGGCCCTCAGCCGTAGCCTTATACTGGGCCATCACGAGCATATAGGGCGATAAATCCAACCCCACCACCGTCGCCTCAGGGAACCTGCGTTTCAACACTAACGTCGTCGACCCCGTTCCACAGCCTAAATCCAGAATACGCCGAGGTTGCGATCGCACCGCCTCAATCACCCCCTGCCGCACCCAGTCCTCGTTCGGCGGCAACACATAGCGAGTAATCGGATCATAAGACACCGCCGCCCCCGGAGTCAGATACCCGCCCTCAACCCCATGAAAATTCCCCGAGCGATAATACTCAGGATAGACCAGTCCCGGCGAGGCGAGGCGATCGGCCTCCATCTGCCAATCAATCCGTTCAAACTGACGATTCATCGCCTCGCGGTCCAACAGCGGGTCCAACGCCGAAGCCAAAAAGCGGTCCCAAAGCGTCGTTGCTTTCGTTGTCCGTTCAGACATCTGTTCAGAAGCCATAGCCAAAATTCCCCGACCATCAATATCTCCTAAGATAGTCCAAAGCTAGTCCAACCGAGCCAGTCCGGGGCAACCGATAGGCGATCGCCCACCCCGGCCCTTCCCCGACTATGGCAAAATGAACCCAGGGTTTACCGATCGCACCATTTCCATGACCAAATTTATCTTCATCACCGGCGGCGTCGTCTCCAGCATTGGCAAAGGCATCGTCGCCGCCAGCTTAGGGCGTTTACTCAAGTCCCGAAACTACTCCGTCTCCATCCTCAAACTCGACCCTTACATTAACGTCGATCCCGGAACCATGAGTCCCTTCCAACATGGAGAAGTCTTCGTCACCCAAGACGGGGCCGAAACCGACCTCGACCTGGGCCATTACGAACGCTTCACCGACACCTCCATGTCCCGCCTCAACAGCGTCACCACCGGGTCTATCTACCAATCCGTCATCAACAAAGAACGACGGGGCGACTACGAAGGAGGAACCGTCCAAGTCATCCCCCACATCACCGGCGAAATTCGCTCTCGCATCCGTCGCGTCGCCCGCAACACCAACCCCGACATCGTCATCGCCGAAATCGGCGGAACCGTCGGCGACATCGAATCCCTACCCTTCCTCGAAGCCATCCGGCAATTTCGTAAAGACGTCGGCCGAGAAAACCTCATGTACGTCCATGTCACCCTCATGCCTTGGCTGCGGGCCGCCGGAGAAATGAAAACCAAACCGACCCAGCATTCCGTCAAAGAACTGCGATCAATTGGAATTCAACCCGATATGCTAGTCTGTCGCTGCGAACGTCCCCTCAGCGAAGGACTCAAAGAAAAACTCTCAGAATTTTGCGACGTTCCCGTCAATCGCGTCATCACCGCCCCCGACGCCAGCAGCATCTACGAAGTGCCTCTCGTCCTCGAACAAGAAGGCCTCGCCCAGTCCGTCCTCGACTGTCTCCACCTCGAACAGCGAGATCCCGACCTCGACGGCTGGCGAACCCTAATCGATCGCATGAAGAACCCCCAACAGCAACTCGAAATTGCCATCGTCGGCAAATACATCCAACTCTCCGACGCCTATCTCTCCGTCGTCGAAGCCCTCACCCACGCCACCGTTCAATGTGGCAGTCAACTCAAACTGCGTTGGGTCAACTCCGAAGACCTAGAACAATTCCCCGACGGCGACCAACTCAAAGGAGTCGCCGGCATCGTCGTCCCCGGAGGCTTCGGCAGTCGCGGCATTGACGGCAAAATCAACGCCATTCGCTATGCCCGAGAACAGCAAATTCCCTTCCTTGGTCTCTGTCTGGGAATGCAATGTGCCGTCATCGAATGGGCCCGTCATGTGGCCCATCTCGACGATGCCAACAGTTCCGAATTTGACCGTCACACCAACAACGCCGTCATTAGCCTACTTCCCGAACAAGAAGACGTGGTGGATTTAGGAGGAACCATGCGTCTGGGCCTCTATCCCTGCCGCCTAACCGAAGGAACCCGCACCTTTGCCAGTTATAGCCAAGAAGTGGTCTACGAACGCCATCGCCACCGTTACGAGTTCAACAACGCCTATCGCAGTTTATTCCTCGAAACCGGCTATGCCATCAGTGGAACCTCCCCCGATGGCCGCCTCGTCGAAATCATCGAAATGCCCAATCATCCCTTCTTCGTCGCCACCCAATTCCACCCCGAGTTTGAATCTCGTCCCAACCATCCCCATCCCCTCATCGAAGGATTTGTGCAGGCGGCCCTGGGACTCGCCGCCACCCCCATCGCCTCCCCCGACGCCTCCCCCGACGCCTCCCCTGAAGCGAATATCCAAGACGAAACCCTAGAGTCAGCGGCCCAGGTGTTATAACCTCAAAGGAGATTGGGGAGACCCTGGTGACGGGAGGCGTTGCGCGTGGCGTACTGGATCAAAATTCACGAACAAGGGGGAAAACACATTCATGTGATTGACCTCGACCGAGTCAGTAGCTTCTCGCTGTACAAACGCACTCGGTTAACGGTCTATTGGCATCCGAGTGAACAGCCGTTGGTCTTAACGGCCCAAAGTGACCCGGTCGCCTATCAGCAAGTCCTCGACTATGTTGAGAAAACCACCGGCTATTCCCTAGAGACGCCGCTAGAGGGTTAAATTATGACCCCCACTAGCGTCTTGTGTCTCTTTTGACGCTGTCTAATATAAATTCCTCTAATCGCAATCAGAAGGATATGCTAGAGGTCGAGTTGATGTGAGGAGTTGAACTGATGAACTGGCAACATGATGCGTTAGAGGTGCTTAAACAGACCAGCCGCACCTTTTATATCCCCATTGTCCAACTTCCTGGAAACCTTCAGGAAGCGGTGACCTCCGCGTATCTCTGTATGCGGGCCATTGACGAGATTGAAGATCACCCTCATCTCGACAATGCCACGAAAGCCCGGTTACTGCGATCGCTGTCCCTGCAACTGCAAACCGGAACCGGCGACAATGACCAATTCACCCCCGACTGGGGCCACAGTGACGACCAACTGCCGGAAGTGACCTTACGCGTCAGTGACTGGGCTAAACTGGCCCCCGATAGCATCGCCCCCCGGATTTGGGATGCCACCGCCGCCATGGCCGATCGCATGGCCTTCTGGGCCGATCGCAACTGGACGATTCACACCGTCGCCGACCTCGACAGCTATACCTTCAGTGTGGCCGGGGCCGTCGGATTACTGTTATCAGACCTCTGGGCCTGGTATGACAACACCCAAACCAGTCGCATGGAAGCCATCGGCTTCGGACGCGGCCTACAAACGGTCAACATTCTGCGCAATCATGGCGATGATAAGGCCCGAGGCGTGGACTTTTTCCCCGAAGGCTGGACTGCCGTCCAAATGCAGGCCTATGCCCGCCATAACCTGGAATTTGCCGAACGTTATACCCACGCCCTCCCCAAAGGCCCCGCCTTAGACTTCTGCCGCATTCCCCTTGTCCTCGCCCAAGGAACCCTGAAAACCCTAGCCCTGGGCAAACCCAAACTCAGCCGTGATGATGTCATGCAACTCATTGGCCAAGTGGGTGACCATTAGGACGTTTCCCTTAACCGCTTCTGGGGCATCCCCGACCGGCTGCCCCATTTTTATAAAAAAGACGATAAAAGACAGTTTAATCAAGATGATTAAGAGTTTAAAAATGCTCTAAAATAATAAAACCTGGCTTTATTTAAAGTCCTAATTCATATGACTAATTTTATTGTCATCTCACCAATTCACCATGACACTTCTGTATGACCTACAACAGTTTGCCGACCATCTCGTCAGCGATCAACTGACCCATCTCAATCTCTTAACCGTGGCGGTCGTCCTCCTGGCGGGACTGCTGACGAGTCTTACCCCCTGTACCCTGTCCATGTTGCCCATTACCCTCGGCTACATTGGCGGCTATGAATCCAAAAGTCCCGGACAGGGCGCCCGTCAATCCCTCTGGTTTTCCCTTGGCTTAGCCACAACCCTGGCCGCCCTAGGCTTGGGGGCGGCCCTATTGGGACGAGTCTATGGCCAAATCGGAAAAGGACTGCCGATTTTGGTGGCGGCGATCGCCATCTTGATGGGCCTCAATCTCCTTAACGCCTTACCACTACAACTCCCCTCCCTGGATGGCATGAGTTGGATTTCCCAGAGTTGGCCCCACGGGGTGCGATCGTATCTCTTGGGCGTGACCTTTGGCTTAGTCGCCTCGCCCTGTAGTACCCCCGTCTTGGCGACCCTACTGGCTTGGGTCTCGGCGACGGGTAAGCCTCTCCTCGGCAGTGGTCTCCTGTTAGCCTATACCATAGGTTATGTGGCCCCCCTGATTCTGGCCGGAACCTTTGCCGCCAGTCTCGACAAACTCTTGTCCCTGCGTCGTTGGTCCGGTTGGATCACCCCCGCCAGTGGCGCCTTACTGGTGGGATTTGGCGTCTTTACCCTCGTCTTTCGCCTACTCCCCACCGTCTAGGCCGACAGGTTAACGGCGACACCAATTTCTGGCTAAGTCTTTGGCCAAGTCTTGGGCTAAGCCTCTGGCCACCGTTCACTCTTCCTTCACTGTTGATTGTCCCATGACCTCATCCGTTGCCCCTGCCCCCCTTCGCTGGTTCCGTCGCGAGTTGTTGCCGATTTTAGCCAACTTACGGCTGGCGATCGTTCTCTTGCTGGCGATCGCCGCCACCAGTACCCTAGGAACCGTCATCGAACAGCATGAATCCGTCGCCTTTTACCAAGCCAACTACCCCGAAGACCCGGCCCTATTTGGCTTTCTCAGTTGGAAGGTTCTCCTGGCCCTCGGTCTCGATGATGTCTACAAAACCTGGTGGTTTTTGGCGTTGCTAGTCCTCTTTGGATCGAGTTTGGCCGCCTGTACCTTCACCCGCCAACTTCCGGCCCTCAACGCCGCCCGCAATTGGAAGTTTTATCGCCAACCCCGTCAGTTTAAAAAACTGGCCCTGGCCGGAACCCTACCCCGGTCAGCCTCATCCACCTCAGAAGACGGCGACGAGTTAGACATCCTGCAACGTCGCTTAGAAGACCGCAAGTATCGCGTCTTTCGCGATGGCGAGAGTCTCTACGCCCGCAAAGGGTTAGTCGGACGAATCGCCCCGATTGTGGTTCATGGGAGTATGTTACTGATTCTCGGCGGGGCCATCGTCGGTTCGGTGACGGGAGTCGTAGCCCAGGAGATGATTCCCAGCGGCGAAACGGTAAAGGTGACGAATTTTGTCGAAGCGGGTGATTGGTCATCTCCTGATCGCTTTCGAGGTTGGTCCCTAAAAGTGAATCGCTTTTGGATCGACTATACCCCCAGCGGGGCCATTGATCAGTTTTACTCGGACTTATCGGTGGTCGATGACCAAGGCCAGGAACGCGATCGCAAAACCATCTATGTTAACGAACCCCTGCGTTACAACGGGGTGGTCTTCTATCAAACGGATTGGAGTATCGCCAACGTCAAGATTCGCCTCAACAACAGTCCCGTGTTTCAACTTCCCATGGAGAAACTGGACATCGAAGGCGGCGGACGGATTTGGGGAACCTGGATTCCCACCAAGCCGGACATGAGTGAAGGGGTGTCGTTGTTGGCCCGAGATCTTCAGGGAACAGCCCTGGTGTATGACCAAACGGGACAATTAGTGTCTTCCTTGCGGGTGGGGAACGCGATCGAGGTCAATGGCGTAAATCTCTCGTTACTTGATATTACCGGCGCAACCGGGCTACAAATCAAGTCTGACCCTGGGATTCCCCTCGTCTATCTGGGGTTTGCCCTGTTAATGTTGAGTACAGCCCTCAGTTATGCCTCCCATTCCCAGATTTGGGTCTTGCGAGATGACGAGACCCTCTATCTCGGAGGACGCACCAATCGCGCCCAGGTGACCTTTGAACGGGAGTTCCTAGACTGGGTGGGCGAGGTACAACCGGAATCCTCGGAACCGGCGATCGCCTCCTCCCTCAGCGCTTAAGTTGACTCGGGGATTACGTTAAACTGAAGTTTGATTCGGGTTCACCTGCGCTTGGCCATCTCGGGGTCTCCGAGTTGCCCATCGCGGGTCTTCTGGATCTACGGTGGAATTTATTGCAGGGTATACAAAATTGTAGGGGCGAAAAATCCCCTCCTGGGAGGGGTAGGGGTGGGTTATGCCCCTACAGCAACGGGTGTAATCCGCCATAAATTCTCCTGATTACTGTCCATCACAAACCGCTAATTCGTCCTATTATGCAAACGACCGATCAATCCACCACTATCATGGAAGCCCCGAAACTCGGACTTCCGGTTACGATTATTACCGGCTTTCTCGGCAGTGGTAAAACAACCCTCCTCAACCACATTCTCAGCAACCAAGAAGGACTCAAAACGGCAGTTTTAGTCAACGAATTTGGTGAAATTGGCATCGACAATGAACTCATCATCTCCGGGGATGATGATATGGTCGAACTCACCAATGGCTGCATCTGTTGCACCATTAATGATGACCTCCTTAATGCCGTCTATAAGGTCTTAGAACGGGAGGAAAAAGTCGATTACTTGGTGGTCGAAACCACAGGACTCGCTGACCCGCTACCCGTCGCTTTGACCTTTTTAGGAACTGAACTGCGGGATCTCACTCGCCTCGACTCGATTATCACCTTAGTTGACTGTGAAAACTTCAGTCTCGATTTGTTTAACAGTGAAGCCGCTTATGGGCAAATTGCCTATGGTGATACGATTATTCTCAACAAAATTGACTTGGTGGATGAAGCCGATGTTGATGCGTTGGAAGTGCGGATTCGTGATATCAAAAAAGATGCTCGCATTTTGCGCACGAATCATGGCGAAGTCCCCTTACCGTTACTCTTGAGTGTGGGGCTGTTTGAATCCGATCGCTACTTCGAGAAAGAGTCATCAGATCATGACCATCATGACCATCATGACCATGATCACGCCCATCATGACCATCATGACCATCATGATCATGCCCATCATGACCATGATCACGCCCATCATGACCACTCCCATCACCTAGAAAATGATGGTTTTCTCTCCGTCTCATTTGAAAGCGATCGCCCCTTCAGCATCCGCAAATTCCAGTATTTCCTCGATAATCAGCTTCCGGCTAATATCTTCCGCGCGAAAGGTATTTTATGGTTTGAAGAAAGCCCCGATCGCCATATCTTCCACCTCAGCGGTAAACGCTTTAGCATCGAAGATGACGAATGGAAGCATGAGAAGAAAACGCAACTGGTGTTTATCGGACAAGATCTCGACTCAGACACCCTGTTGAAGCAGTTACAAAACTGTGTCGTCACTCCCGGAACCCAGGGTTCCAAGGGATTTAAACTCTAGGGAGTTGAAAGGATAAATCCTCACAGAAACCGGCATAGAAGCCCCAGGAAAGGGGTTTCTATGCCATTTAGGTCAAATGAAGTCTTGGGAGCAAAACATAGGCAATGCGGGTCATTATTCAGCGGGTCACGTCATCTGAGGTGCGAGTGGGCGATCGCCGAGTCGGGAAAATCGGCCGAGGCCTAAATCTCCTGGTAGGAATTGCCCAAACAGACACAGAAGCCGAACTCGACTGGATGGCCCGTAAATGCCTCAGTTTGCGTTTGTTTCCTCCCGCTGATAACCACACGGGCCGTTGGGAGAACTCCGTCGCAGACATCGGCGGGGAAATTCTGGTGATCAGCCAATTTACTCTCTATGGCGATTGTCGCAAAGGTCGTCGTCCCTCCTTTGAGCGTTCCGCCCCACCCGCCGCCGCTGAAGCCCTCTACCATCAATTTGTCGATAAACTCCGTCAAAGCCAACTCACCGTTGAAACCGGCGAATTTGGGGCGATGATGAGTGTCTCGATTGAGAACGATGGCCCCGTCACCCTCATTTTGGAGCGTGATGCTTGATGCTGAACCCAATAGAGAATCAATTAACTCCCACTCCAATCATCGAGATCATCGATTTGTGCATCGAGTTTAGCCGAGATGACCTGAACCAACATCGATTCGAGGGATTCATCAGTAATTGGGTCACTCGAACGGCCAGCTAGGGGGGAGTTGAGGGGAATTAACCGTAAGCGACGGTTATCTTGCACTAACTCAAATTGAGTCCGTGACTGACCAATAGGTTTTAATTCTAAATAGTCAAAACTAGCGACATTGAGATACAGGGAATGATTCGCCAGGATCGTTGATTGATGGGAATCTGAAAACACCTCAACGAGATAGGCTTCCCCCTGGGCTTGGGGTTCACCATCGAGGAGGTCAACATAGCGCACCTGCGTCAGATCTCCAAGCAAACGCAACATATCGCGTTTGTTAACGAGGATACCTGTTTCGATGATGCACGGGGCAGGGATATGATGATCGGATGAACGCTCAAGCATGGAACTAAGGGGGGTGGAGTAGAGTGACCGTTTGGGAGATAGACCAACGCAGCATCGACAGAACAATCCCTCAATCAGCGCGGTATGATGACCCGGTTCAGGTATTCGAGGATATCAAGGTGAAGATATCAGGGTAAGGATATCAAGGCTATCAACGCGCAATGGCGTTTCTGTCGATGATGGGCCGAGTCCACTCAAGGATCTCGATTCAAGGATCTCGATCCATGACTGGATTTGTAACTAGGATTTGCAACTGGGATTTGCAGCTTGTATGGATAACTAGAGGGACGACTCGAGTGGTATCTCAACTCACAACAAGGTCTCCATACAATCTTGGCATAGATATTCGGGTTCGCAAATCCGTTAAATAACTGAACTTCTGATGAACTATGGCAAAGCGACGATTTTCAGGGCTAGCTTCATGGTTAGATTTAAGGTTTTGGCACCATCAACGCAATGCGATCGCCGCTGCTATTGCCTTCTACACCTGTTTACCGATTCCCCTGGGCTGGAAACTAGAGTTTGAAGGGATCGCGAAACTGGCCCCATTTGTGGGAATTTTCCTCGGGGGAGTGCTTGGCTTGGTCGATTGGGGCTTAGGCCTGATGGCGATGCCCGTATTAACACGGAGTGCCTTAATTGTGGGTTTATCGATCGCCATCACCGGCGGCTTACATCTCGATGGGGCCATTGATACCGCCGATGGTTTGGCCATCCCCGACGCCAACAAACGGCTAGCGGCGATGCAAGATAGTTTAGTCGGGGCATTTGGGACGATGGCGGCGGTGATGCTACTGTTGCTGAAAACCGTTGCCCTCTCGGAGTTAGTGGACGATCGCGCTTTTGCCTTAATGGCGGCCGCCGGTTGGGGCCGTTGGGGACAGGTGGTGGCCATTGTCCGCTATCCCTATCTCAAAGCCAGTGGTAAGGGGGCCATCCATAAAGCCTCAATTCAGTCCGCTGTTGCCCTAATTCCGGGGGCGATTGCCCTGCTGGGATTGAGTCTGCTGCAAGTGTGGCTTGGGGGCGATCGCTGGCTGGTGGGAATTGGGATGGCCTTAGGCGGGAGTGCGATCGCCATCCTCACCCCAGCTTGGTTCAATCATAAGTTAGGCGGCCATACGGGAGACACCTATGGCGCGGTGGTTGAATGGACTGAAGCCTTACTGTTGTGTTTACTGACCGCCCTAGCGGCGGCCCGTCCCACCTGAGTTAGAGGGATTGGGCGGATTGGGGGATTTTTCTGAAACCATGACCAAGCGTTGAATGGTCTCGATGAGAGTCTCAGGATCGACGGGTTTTGAGAGAAATCCCGAGGCTTTGACCAATTTGGCCCGCACGCGATCGACCAGTCCATCTTGACTCGTCAGAAACACCACAGGAGTCTCTTTCAACTGTTCAACTCGGTGAATTTGGGCGCAAACTTCATAACCATTGACCACCGGCATAATCAAATCCAAAAAAATCAACGCCGGTTTGCGGGCAATCAATTCAGGAATGGCTTGTAAGGGATCGATAATAAAAAAACTACGATAGCCCGCCTCTTGCAGGAGTTCTTCTAGGAATTCGCAGCTTTGCAAGCTATCGTCAATACAGGCAATGAGCGGGGAATCCGCTTGATGGGTCGTTTTTTGCGGTTGCTGATCCTCTTTGACTAAATCCGTCGCAATAGAACTTCCTGAACTCCGGCTGGGGGTAAACTTTTCATTTAAATCAGGAACCCGTACCAGTTGTAGCGACCCTTTTTCAATCCGAGGCATCAACGATTGAGTCAGTTGAATCAGGTCTTTTTTGACAATCACCGATAAATCTCGCAGAGTATTGCGGGAGTTGACCAGAACCGCCAGCCGTCGATACACCTTCTCCGATAATGAGGATTTTAGGAGCGCGTTATTGGCAATCACTGGCGCTAAATTCGGAGAATAGCCAGCAAAATCGGCTTCACACCATTGTTGCCATTGTCGCTCAGCATAGTTCAGGAGAGCCTCTCCTTTGAGGACGACACGGGGTTTTGTAATACTGGTTTCTTCATGCAGTTCTCCCACTAACACCGCCGCTTGCGACCCTTGTAGAACATCAAATAAAACCTCAACAATACAGTCAACAATAATTTTCTGAAATTGCTTGCGATCGAGCTGCTGCTGATCCTGAAACTGGCAGAGCGTCTCATATTCCCAATAGGGGTCTTTGCCCTCGCTAGGAAACTCAAGCGACCCTAAATCTAGCTTAGGACAAGTGCGGGCGATCGCCCGTCGCCAACGTCGCAGAGGATGAACCCCTCCCGAGGCCCAAGTGATGCGGCCCATGTAATAATAAAGGCTCCAGGCCTCATTGGGGGGAGAGAGGGAATGGATCTTTAATCGTCCGCTAAACTGCTTTTGGATACAGTGGAGAATGGCACTAAGAGCATCAAGCTGTGACATTGCGCTGATAGGTGGCTGAGTTTGATTCACGGATGAACAGGTTGACAAGGGAACTGGCGATCGGCGATGACAAAACGCAAGGGGCGCGAACTACCGTTAGAGAGAATTATGCACACTGATCTAGTGTGAGCTTATCATTGTTAAAGAATTGTAATCTCCGTCCGTTAACGAAACTTCAGACTTGGGCAGACCTATGAATTGGTGGCAAAACTTCAAACAAAATCCGCTTTCTCGCTTGGGTGCAACCCTGTTAATTATCTTTTATGTGCTGGCGATCGGCGCTGGTTTTTTTGCCCCCTATGACCCCATTAACGACATTCAACGGGAGGGGTCCTTACTTCCTCCAACAACCCTTCACTGGCGCAATGACGCCGGAGAATTTGTTGGCCCCTATGTCTATCCCGTTCAGCAAGGACCAACCGATCTCGAGACCGGAGAACGGGAATTGATCGTCGATCGCTCCCAACCCTCCCCAGTTCGTTTGTTGGTCTCTGGGTCATCCTATCGCTTACTGGGTCTGATTCCGGGGAACCTTCATTTGTTTGGGACGACCGGTCCGGGCCAGTTAAATCTTCTCGGGACCGACGAACAAGGACGCGATCACTTCAGTCGTCTCATCTTTGGCGGCCAGGTGAGCTTATTTATTGGCTTAGTTGGCATTTGTATCTCCTTCCCTATTGGGATGCTCGTTGGCGGCATATCGGGCTATGTAGGGGGCGCTGTGGACACCATCATCATGCGACTGACAGAGGTCTTGATGACCATTCCGGGGTTGTACCTGCTGATTGCTTTAGCCGCCGTGTTACCCGCTGGCTTAACGAGCGCCCAGCGTTTTTTGCTCATCGTGACTATCATATCGTTTATTAGCTGGGCTGGATTGGCGCGGGTAATTCGAGGGCAGGTCTTGTCGATTAAGGAACAGGAGTTTGTCCAAGCGGCCCGGGCGATGGGAGCTAAACCCCTCTACATTATTATTCGTCATGTCCTACCGCAAACGGCCACTTACCTGATTATTTCAGCCACCTTATCGATTCCTGGGTTTATTGTGGCCGAGTCGGTGTTGAGTCTGATTGGCTTAGGGATTCAACAGCCGGACCCTTCCTGGGGAAATCTCCTATCCAATGCCACAAACGCCTCGATTTTGGTATTTCAACCTTGGCTAATTTGGCCACCAGCTTTGTTAGTGGTCTTAACGGTATTATCGTTTAACTTGATTGGGGACGGGTTGCGGGATGCGTTAGATCCTCGGAGTTTGCG
>LSZA01000096.1 GCA_001637315.1 Phormidium willei BDU 130791
CAACCCGACACCCCCCCCATCAAAGCCAAAGCCCCCGCCGGCAAAATCCTCGTCTGTCAGAAATCCAAATGTCGTAAACGGGCCAGCGGCGACCTCTGCAAACTTCTCAAACAGAGTCTTGACGAACAGGGACTAGGAGATTCTATTCAGGTGCAAGGAACCGGCTGTCTCAAACGCTGCAAATCCGCACCGAACCTGGTGGTGTTACCCAAAAAGGCTCGGCACAGTCGCATCAAACCCCAAGAAATCCCAGCCCTCGTGGAAGAGCATTTCGGCTAGGAGTTCATGCCCATGAGGGTTCCTCTAAAGAACCTCGTGGGTATATTGATGTTGTTTAACATTATCATCCGTTGTGACCACGCGATCGCTATTCAGGACGCGCTTACGCTCCAAACTGTGATTAAACTCCCGATAGGTTGTCCCCACACCAATATGCTGAGTCGCCTCAGGGCGCTTAGCATAGGTGCGGGTACTGGCAATGATGCGCTCCGTTAAATCATTGCCGAGTTGAGCATCCGGCGGGAACACCTCAGGCGCTTGGAAGTTTTCCCCATCAAAAATCTCACCAATCGTTGTGGCGTAAGCTAACTCATAAGACGTGGGAATGCCTTTTAGGAGTGCTTCGAGGGATGAGGAGGTAATCGGTTCAATCACACGAACCTGTTGCACCTCTCCATCATCTTGTAGGAAACACACCGCTAGTCCGAGAACCACATAACTATCCGTAGTTACATCGGGTGCGTTTGCAAGGGCATTTGCCATAGTGATAGTGCATTGATAAAGACGGCAAGAGAACAGGTCTGAGTCGAGCGATCGCCCGCAGCACATCCCATTCCACTCTAGGGCGATTCTACCAAACCCCTCCCGAGGCGATCGGCATCCCCTTACAAATCTTGACGCGACCCCGAACCTTGCCCCTATAAACTGGCCGGCCTAAACTGGCCGGCGTAGAACCTTGCAACCAGAAGCCCCCCAGGCTATCCGGATTAAAAATTCCCCACACCGTACCTAGAGGAACCGAGAATATCGCCGTCACGGTTGACCGTCACCCTCTAAGTACTATGGCAGACCTCACCCCCTCACCTCAGACCCAAACCTGCTCCGCCCTGGCTCTCCCCCTAGTTCGTCAAGCCTACCTCCCCCCACCCGAGCGCGCCCTCGTCCATCAACATTTGCCGCTCCCGCCTCGTCCTCGCAAAATGGTCATCAACCCAGAGAAGGACGAGAACCGAACCCCCGCCTGGTGTTATGCCCTCGGAACCAGTGCCGGCGTCACCGCCGTTCTCTTGGCCAGCCAGTATTACGGCCAGCAACTCTTTGACGCCGAACCCAACCGCGACTTTCCCCCGCTTCCCCAAGACTTAGCCCAAGCCGACCCGGACATTCCCCTCACCCCCACCAGCGTCGCCCCAGAAGTGTGGGGACAACTCGCCCAACAAGAACTGGAATTGTGGAAACAAGACCTAACCAGCTTTGCCCAAGAGGTTCAAGCTCGCGTACAGCCCCAGCGTTGGGCCACCACAGCCGACTCCGACCCCACCCCTTCAGCGACACTCCCTCAACCCTCCCTAGACCAACAGGCCCAGCGCATCCTGCAACAAGCCTTTAATCGCGCCGAAAAACGGGATTTCGCCTCCGCCATTACCCTTCTTCAACAGATTTCTGCCCATACCCCAGTCAGTGACCTAGCCCAAACCAAACTCATTGAATATCAGCAAAAGCGCAACACCCAAGCCGACTACTGGCTCTATCGCGCTAAATTCCTAGCCTATGGCGAAGACTTTGCCGGAGCAATCGGCTATCTGCGTCAAATTCCCCCAGAAACCCGCGCCTATCGCGAAGCCCAACAGCGACTCGCACACTATCGTCAAGCCCGCGAAGACCAAGCCCAAGACCTATTGCAACAAGCCGCCCACTTTGCCCAACAGGGGAATTTTGCCACCGCAAATCGTCTCTTGCGCTTAATTCCCCAAGAAGCCGCCGCCTATGGAACCGCCAAAAACCGCCTCATTGACTACAGCCGCCAACTCTACCTCGCTCGTCAGACGAACCCCTCTCAGTCCTGAGTCTACCTGAGCCAAACTTGGGGACTCATCAGCTTGCCTAAAGTGTGACCGCGTGTCTCATGACATTCCTATATAAATATACGCTTGACAACTATGTAGCGATTTTGTTTTACTAAGACTGTACCGGAGCCGCACAAGCATTGTTCTTGTAAATTTTTAACTTCATCATCTTGAGGCAATGCTAGGTTCTTAACAAGGTTATTATCTATGACATCCACTGCAATTCAGACAAAGGACTCCCTCTGGGAACGATTTTGTCAATGGATTACCAGCACTGACAACCGCCTGTATATCGGCTGGTTCGGCGTGTTGATGATTCCCACCATCCTCACCGGTGCAACGGTCTTCATCTTGGCCTTTGTCGCCGCACCTCCTGTTGACATCGATGGGATTCGTGAACCCGTAGCCGGTTCCCTGTTGTATGGCAACAACATCATCACCGCGACGGTGATTCCCACCTCAGCCGCTGTGGGATTGCACTTATACCCCATTTGGGAAGCCGCCAACCTCCAAGAATGGCTTTATAACGGTGGTCCCTACGAACTGATTGTTCTGCACTTCCTCATTGGCATTTATGCCTACATGGGGCGGGAATGGGAACTCTCCTACCGTCTCGGGATGCGTCCTTGGATTCCCGTGGCCTTCTCGGCTCCCGTTGCCGCTGCAACCGCTGTTCTGCTAATTTATCCCATTGGTCAGGGTAGCTTCTCCGATGGCATGATGCTCGGAGTTTCAGGAACCTTCAACTTCATGATTGTGTTCCAAGCCGAACATAATATCTTGATGCACCCCTTCCATATGCTTGGTGTTATTGGGGTCTTCGGTGGCGCATTATTCTCTGCCATGCACGGTTCCTTGGTGACCTCCTCCCTGGTGCGCGAAACTACGGAACTGCAATCTCAAAACCAAGGCTATCGCTTTGGACAAGAGGAAGAAACCTACAACATCGTGGCAGCTCACGGCTATTTCGGACGCTTGATTTTCCAATATGCGTCATTCAATAACAGCCGCTCTCTCCACTTCTTCCTCGCCGCTTGGCCCGTCATTGGCATCTGGTTTGCCGCCTTGGGCGTGAGTACCATGGGCTTTAACCTGAATGGGTTTAACTTCAACCAATCTGTGTTAGATGCTCAAGGTCGTGTCATCAACACCTGGGCCGACGTGATTAACCGCGCCAACTTAGGGATTGAGGTGATTCACGAACGCAATGCTCACCAATTCCCCATGGATTTAGCCGCTACTGAGGCTCCGACCCTTGCACTGTCGGCTCCTGAGATTCACGGTTAAGTGACATTTAAGTCTGATTAGCTCAAAACGTTGCCACAGATAACAGCATCAAGCTGCTGTAAGGTGTAACGGTCAATATCATCATCCGACTGGTTCTGTTAAATCGCCATTCCTGAGACTCAGGAATGGCGATTTTTGTATTGGCATGATGACTGTTGAGAGTGCTGTTGGAGTAAAGACTTGCCAAGTTGGTTAACTGAAAATGGTTGACTAAAAGACTTAGATTTTGTTCTAATTGGGGTTCAGATTAGGTCATGATGTCAAGATAGTATTAATTTGGGATTTTAGGATGGGAATTTGGTGTTCTACAATTGTCCACACAATTTGTAAATCAATCCGAAAATATTCATGTACTAGCAGATTTCGGAAGTCAATAATATCACGCCATTGAATGGCTGAATAATTCTGGCGAGTTGCTTCATCCATTGCTCTAGCAGCCTCACCGAATTGTAGGGGCGAAAAATTTTTCGCCCCTACAGCAACGGATGTAATCTGCCATAAATTCTCCTTATCACCCTAAACCCAGAAGACCCATATTTTTCGATTTTAGCAATGGCAGTTTGGATATTTTTGAGCCGTTCAATATCGTTTCTCATAGGGGGCGGGCTTCTTGTAGGACTTGTTGGCGGATACGGTCTTTTAAGCCTGCGGGGGTGACGATATCGACTTTGATTTGGAGTAAATTCTCTAGGTCACGGATGAGGCGTACGGGAAACTATGGACTAATTTTATTGAGATCGTAGTCTACTAAAAGATCGAGGTCACTATTTTGATCGCTTTCTCCTCTCGCCACGGAACCAAAGACCCGCACGTTATAGGCTCCATGGTTAGCGGCTATGTCTTTGATTTGCTCTTTAATAGCTGGGCTCAAATCGTTAAAGGTCATGGGTCTTTTGTGTCTTAATTTTTTAGTGAACATTGCTTGAAATAAGGCCGCTAGTAGCTGAGGCTAATTTCGACCTGTTGCAGCAAGACGACCAGCATCTACAAATCTGTCATCAGATGATTTTGAGGGGTTTAGGGTCCTGATCGACCTCTCAGCGAGGAATTGCTATACTATCGAACAAGCACTATGAAGCGATGCAGCTCAACTGAAAATTCTCGTTACACCTGTGTTCTTATCGCTTCTAGGATGCTGAGTGTTGATGACTTAAACGTAATTAAGTAACTATGACTGTAACACAACGTCCAAGCCAATCCATCCCGCCGGGCTTTATCAACATTATGGGCTATGTGGATGAATCTGAGGTGAATGGCCCCGGTAAACGGGCGGTTATCTGGGTACAGGGCTGTTTACGGGAATGTCCAGGCTGTTTTAACCCCAGTTCTTGGTCTTTTAAAGCGAATCAACTCATTTCCGTCGATGGGTTAGTCGAACGAGTGACGAGCAATGCCTTAAACGAAGGGGTGACGTTTTCGGGTGGGGAACCCTTTTGGCAAGCTCCCGCTTTAGCGGAGTTGGCGCGACGGTTGAAAGCCCAAGGATTAACGGTGATGTCCTTTAGCGGCTTTACCTTAGAGGAATTACGATCGCCCACCGCACCCCCAGGCGCCTCCGATCTCCTTGAGCAGTTAGATCTTCTCATCGATGGCCCCTACCTAGAGAACCAGGCTATCCACGAACCCACCTCTCTCGTCTCCTCCCGTAACCAGCGCGTGCGAGTGTTTAACCCAGAGTTACAATCGCGCCTAGACTGGGCCAGCGATCAAATGGAAATCCATGTTCTCAAAGATGGAACCCGCATTATCACCGGCTTTCGCGGCCAACAGGGCATCGGTGAGGAGTTGTTGAGCTGAGGTCTCCTAAGCCTCCTTGGCCAGCACCCCATTCAGGAAGATATCCGCCAACCCATTGGCCATCTCAATCATGGCTTGGGGCGAGGGATTATCTTCCATGAGGGTTTGATAACTAAACCCGGAGATGGCGAAGATGCCCAGAAACACCTTCGCCACCAAACGGGGGTTCATCGGGCGATAAATGCCTCGTTCCATGCCCGTTGCCACAAAAGCTTCAGCCACATCCGTCATTTTGGCGATCGCATCGTGTTGAATGCGATCGCGCAGTTCCGGGTGAAACTGAGCCTCCAGAAAGCAAACGCGCATCAAATCCGCATTTTCCCGGAGATGGAACAGCCGACGCTGAATCACCTGAGACACCGCCGTATAACTCCCCATCTCACTGAGTTCCGTCAGTAAGTCCGTGAGGATTTCCACCCAACCCTGAGTTGCCACCTCTACCAAAATGGCTTTTTTATTGTCAAAATATCGAAAGAGGGTTCCCTCAGCCACACCAGCGGCCCGAGCCAGAGCGCGGGTTGTTGTCCCCTCAAACCCCTGACGGGCAAATAACCGACGAGCCGATGCTAAAATTCGCGTGCGGGTTTCCGCTTCGGGGGTGCGGGTCGGGTGAAGCATTGTCTTCATCGGTAGTCTAAAACTCGAAGATTTTGCGTGGAGTTGCTAACATTATTCTGGAACAAATTTTGCAAAACACACCCAAAGATTCACAGATTGTTATTAGAAGTTATATATCGCAAAACTTCTATATCTTGACTCACATCAAAAACCACCATCTGACCGACAAGACCCAATCCTGCTAACCTTATGCTGACTCAATCGCCTCCTTTGCACAGACTCGTAATACTTCGCCGCCTTGGCCAGCGGGCGATCGCTCTACTGCTGCTGACCCTTCTCGTGAGCCTGAGTGCGATCGCCCCCCCGAGTTACGCCGCCTCCATCGAGCCTTACCTCGATCGCACCGAAGCCCAAATCCAAGAATTCAGCCTGGACAATGGCATGAAATTCATTGTCCTAGAACGCCATGACGCCCCCATCATTTCCTTTATGACCTACGCCAACGCTGGCGGGGCTAACGAACCCCCCGGCAAAACCGGCGTCGCCCACTTCCTCGAACACCTAGCCTTCAAAGGAACCCCCCGCATCGGCACCAAAAACTACGACGCCGAAGCCCCCCTCCTGGCCCAACTCGACGAGCTGCACGAGCAAATCCGAGCCGCCCAAGCCGCCGGGAACGACGAAGAAGCCGCCCGCCTCGACGCCCAATTCCAAGCCGTCCAAGAACAGGCCTCAGAATACATCATTCAAAATGAATTCGGTCAGATTGTCGAACAATATGGCGGCGTCGGCCTCAACGCCACCACCTCCGCCGACGCAACCCGTTACTTCTATAGCTTTCCTGCCAACAAACTCGAACTCTGGATGTCCCTAGAGTCCGAGCGTTTCCTAGATCCCGTCTTCCGAGAATTTTTCAAAGAACAAGACGTGATCCTCGAAGAACGTCGCCTCGGCACCGACAATTCCGCCATCGGCAGCCTGATCGAAGAATTCCTCCTCACCGCCTTCTCCGAACATCCCTACCGCCAACCGGTGATTGGCCACGAAGCCGACATTCGCAACCTCACCACCCAAGACACCTACGACTTCTACAAAACCTATTACGTCCCCAACAATCTCACCGTCGCCATCGTTGGCGATGTCGAACTCTCTCAAGTGCAAAACTTGGCAGAAATCTACTTTGGCCGCTACGAACCCGGCCCGACTCCCCCAGTCGTCAGGGAAGTCGAACCCCCACAACAAGAACCTCGCCAAGTTGAAGTCCAATTTCCCAGTCAGCCTTGGTACCTAGAAGGCTATCACCGCCCCGCCCGCACCCATCCCGACAACGCCGCCTATGAATTACTCGTCGCCCTACTCAGTGATGGCCGCACCTCCCGCCTCTACCAATCCCTGGTCGAACAACAGCAAATTGCCCTCACCGCCCAAGGATTTAACGGCTTTCCCGGCGACAAATTCCCCAACCTGGTTTTGTTTTACGCCCTCACGGCCCCAAATCATAGCTTAGAGGAGGTTCAAACCGCCTTGCGGCAAGAAATTGAGCGGATTCAACAAGACCGTGTGACTCCAGAAGACCTAGAACGAGTCAAAACCCAGGCCAAAGCCCGTTTGGTGCGATCGCTCGACTCCAACTCCGGCATGGCCAGTCTCTTAGCCGAATATCAAGCCAAAACCGGAGACTGGCACAATCTCTTCCGGGAACTCGAAGCGATCGAGGCCGTCAGCCGTGACGATATCCGCCGCCTGGCCCGAGAAACCTTCCGTGCTAATAATCGCACCGTTGGTAAACTCCTCCCCTCCTAGACTCTCCTAGACTCTCCTAGACCCCCAAGGCTCAACGCCTCGTCGTTTACCCCAATCCTCAACTGATGTCTCAGCCCTGCCAAAGTCCCTTTCGTAAAACCCTACGTCCCTATTGGGCGCTCCTATTCCTCGTTGGATTGCTCATCAGTCAACTGGTGCATCCTCCGGCCTCCGTCGCGGCCACAGCGCGACATTACACTGAGCTTGAATTTCCCCCCTTACCGGAGGTGCAACTACCTGACTATGACCAATTCCAACTCGATAATGGTCTCAGGGTCTATCTCATCGAAGATCATGAGTTGCCCCTAGTCTCCGGGGTGGCGCTTGTGACCACCGGAAGTCGCTTTGAACCGGCTGATAAAGTGGGCTTAGCGGGGATGACGGGGGCGTTAATGCGATCGGGGGGAACCCAACATCATCCGCCCGAGATGCTCAATCGAGAACTCGAACAAAAAGCCGCTTCCATTGAAGCCTCCATTGAGACGACTCGGGGAACTGTTCGCTTTGATGCCCTGAGTTCCGACCTCGAAACGGTGTTTGACTTATTTGTTGAGGTCTTGCGTCAGCCGGCCTTTGACCGAGATCAGTTGGCCCTGGCTAAAAATCAAGCCCGCGGACAAATTGCTCGACGTAACGACCAACCCGGTGATATTGCCCAACGCGAGTTTCAGAAACTGATCTATGGCAACGAAAGTCCCTATGCTCGCACGATGGAATATGAAACGGTCGAGGCGATTGAGCGGCAGGATCTACAACAGTTTTATCAACAATCCGTCCAGCCTGATCGCCTCATTCTCGGAGTCGTTGGCGACTTTGAGCGGGATCAGATGAGATCCTTGATTGAGCAAAAATTGGCAGATTGGCAAGCGACAGGGTCTAGTCTCCCGGACTTGTCCGACGCGTTACGGCAGCCGTCTCAAGCTCAACAGAGCGGGGTATTTCTGGTTGACCGCCCGGAGTTAACCCAAAGCTATGTCGAACTCGGCCATCTCGGTGGCGTCCGCAATGATCCTGATTATCCGATTCTGGGGGTCATGAACAATGTTCTGAGTGGCTTTGGGGGTCGTCTTTTTAATGAAGTGCGATCGCGCCAAGGATTAGCCTACTCAGTCTATGGTTTTTGGGGAACTCAATATGATTATCCCGGCGTTTTCCGGGCTGGGGGACAAACTCGCTCCGAGGCCACGGTTCCCTTTATTGAGTCAGTGCGGGGGGAAATTGAGCGCATTCGCCGTGAACCCATTACCGCTGACGAGTTGCAATTGGCCCAGGATTCAACCCTGAACTCCTTTGTCTTTAACTTTGCCAGCCGCGCTCAAACCCTATCGCGCCTGTTAACTTATGATTATTACGATTACCCTCAGGATTTTCTCTTTCGCTATCAAGACCGGGTGAAGGCGACAACGGTTGAAGATGTCTTACGGGTCGCTCGAATCTATCTTAATCCTGAGCAGTTGGTGACATTAGTCGTGGGCGATCGCGCCGCGATTGACCCTCCCCTTGACCGACTCAATCCCAACCAGGATGTCACCTTGATTGATGTTACGATTCCTCAGCCGAGCTAGAGAGGTTCCTTGCTCTTGTGAGTGATTCACCAACTCTCCAACAGTTTACATCGCTCAAACGACTGGGCCGACGAGTGAGCCAACGAGTGAGCCAACGACTGGGACAATATCGATCGACTCAGCCGTCATTGTGGCAGCTACGACATCGCCTAACGACCTGTAAGATCCGTCTCAATCGCTCCCTATTGCTGCTCAATCTCCTGGTGATCTTCGTGATGATCTTCCTGCGGAGTGTTGGCAGCTTTGAGACAGGAGAATTGGCGGCTTTTGATGCCGCCATGCGTCGGGCTAGTCAGTCTCAGATGGATCCTCGCTTGGTGATTTTGGAAATTAGCGAAGATGATATTGATCGCTATCGATGGCCCCTGAGCGATCGTGAACTGGCAGTGGTGTTAGAAACCTTACAAGTCCATACCCCTCGCGTCATCGGCTTAGATCTCTATCGGAATGTGGCGGTGGGTGAAGGTCAAGACCTCCTGAGCGACCAACTGGCGGCAGACAATCTCATCGCCATCGAGAACATTGCTACATCATTAACTCCTTTAGCCAACGTTCCCCCAGAGCGAGTGGGATTCAATGATGTGGTGATCGATCGCGATCAAGTGCTACGCCGTCATCTCTTGTTTGCCAATACTCAACGTGGAGAGACGGCGTATTCGTTGGGGTTACGAGTCGCTCTAAAATACCTAGAACCCCAAGACATTGGCTTAGAAGCCGCTCCGAGTCATCTTGATGGGATCCGCTTCGGCGAGTCACTTTTGGTTCCCCTATCCGCTTCGGCTGGGGGCTATCACCACATTGATGATTCGGGGTATCAGATTTTCCTGAACTATTCTGCTCGTCCAGGTCAGGTTCAGCATCTCTCGATTAGTGAGTTATTGGATGGGGAATTTGACCCGCAATTATTACGCGATCGCATTGTCTTAATCGGCTCAACAGCCCCGACGTTACGGGATCTGTTTGCGACTCCCTTCAGTGCGAGGGAGACTGACAGTGCTCAGGTGAAAATGCCGGGAGTTGAAATTCATGGGCAGATGGTCCAACAACTACTGGGCTTAGCCTTGGGACAACAACAGCCCTGGCGTGTGTTTCCCACGGCCATTGAATGGCTTTGGGGCTGGAGTTGGATCAGTTTGGTGATAGCGTTAGCATGGCGGCTACGACGACCGGAGCGATGGCTGGGAGGACTGGTGTTGGCTGGGTTGGGGTTGATGCTGGTAGAACGAGGGCTATTCGCCATGGCCATTTGGCTGCCGGGGGTTTGGGTGCGTTGGGGGATGGTTCTCGGGATTTTGCTCACGTCCGTCTATCGTTTGACCTATCATTTTTTACACGATCGCCTGACCGGACTTCCGAATCAGACCTTGATCTATCAGATGCTGACGGATTGGCGATTTTGGCGATTTTGGCGATTTTGGCGATCGCAACGCCAACAGTCCCTCGGGGCGATTGTCTTGGATCTCAATCGCTTTAAGGCGGTGAATGCGTGTTTGGGTCACGCCACGGGCGATCGCATCCTCGTCGAGATCGCGAAACGCCTACAAGCACTGCTACACTCGGACGACTATTTAGCTCGGGTTGGGGCGGATGAATTTGCGATTTTTCTGTCTAATCCGCCCCATCTCGAAGCCGTGATGGAGGTGGCGGCCCAACTGCGTCGCCGCCTGAAACGTCCTTTTATGTTAGAGACGGGACAGCCGGTGTTTCTCACGGCCAGTTTTGGGGTGGCTTTTGGCCCGCAACGACATCAGGGCCGGTTACTCGATCATGCTAACTGTGCGATGCACCGGGCCAAGGCTCTCCAATTGTCCCAGCCGATTGTCTTTGATCCTGATGTTCAACAGCACGCGATCGCCACATTTCAACTGGAACTGGATTTACGGGAGTCGATGAGTCACTCTCAGGTCTATCTTCCTCCGGTCCATGAGACTCACCAAGACGGCTTAACGGATTCTAATTTGCCTCACTCGGAGTTGGGCGATCGCTTCCGCGTCTATTATCAGCCCCTGGTGGATCTGAGATCTGGAGAAATTGCGGGGTTTGAAGCCCTGCTACGTTGGCAACATCCTCGACGGGGAATGGTGTCGCCGGCGGAGTTTATCCCCGTCGCGGAAGAAACCGGAGCCATTATCGCTCTCGGGGCTTGGGTTCTCTATGAAGCTTGTTATCAAATGAAAGCCTGGCAGCGTCAGTTTCCACGCTATGCCAACAGTATTATCAGTGTCAACTTATCTCCCTATCAGTTACAGTCCCCGGATTTGAAACAACGACTCAGGGATATTTTGAGCGAGACCGGCTTAGATCCCCATTGTCTGAAATTAGAGATTACCGAAAGTGCAGTCATGGAAGAAATCCAGACCACCTTGGAGATTCTTCATGACCTCAAAGCTCTCGATGTTAAGTTAGGAATTGATGATTTTGGCACCGGCTACAGTTCCTTGAGTTATCTCAATCGCTTCCCGGTCAATACTCTTAAAGTTGATCGCTCTTTTGTCTGGCGTATGGAAGATTCGGCACAGGATCGCGCGATTATCCGCACCATTCTCGAACTGGCTCATACTCTGGCACTCGATGCGATCGCTGAAGGGATAGAAACCCCTGAACAACTAGCCCAACTACGACAACTCGGCTGTGATGTCGGTCAGGGCTATTGGTTTGCTAAACCCCTCCCCGCCCCAGCGGCCGCCCAACTCCTGGCTCGTCGGCCCTGTTGGTGAGCCATGGGTGAATTGCAAAATTTAAGTTAAAACTTTGACCCTTTGGAGGGATTTCGCTATGATAAGAGTAACGCCTAAAACTGTTAAAGCTGTTCCGCCTTGACCGGCGAGTCAAGAGCTGCGGCTAAACTGAAGGAGCTATCGGATTAATGGATTACATCGAAAAGGTATTGGATAAGGTTCGAGAATGGACTCGCAAGCTCATTGACGCAGTCCTCGGACCTGACGCACAACCCGAACCCGAGGCAATTCCGATCCCGGTTAACGATCGCCGGATTCGTCGTTAGTCTGTTGGTGTCGTCGTCGAGCCAAGACCCCTCGCTTCAGATTCTTGTCCTCCATGGACCGAACCTGAACTTGTTAGGTCAACGGGAACCCAACGTATACGGCTCAACATCGTTAGCCGAAATTAACACGCGTATAGAAGACCAAGCACGGACTTTACAGGTTAAAGTTTCGTGCTTTCAGTCGAATCACGAAGGGGGGTTAGTTGACGCGATTCAGTCCGCCTGGGGCCAGTATCAAGGCTTACTCATCAATCCCGCCGCCTATACTCATACCAGTGTTGCGATACGAGATGCGATCGCCGCCGTGAAGTTACCCACAGTGGAAGTTCACCTCAGCAATATCCACCAGCGGGAAGCCTTTCGTCACCACTCTTATATTGCTCCCGTCGCGATCGGGCAGATTAGTGGTTTTGGCTATTATAGCTATATTTTGGGGCTTCAGGCCCTAGTTCAGCATTTACACGATCGCGCCCACACCCCATCCTAACACCGCACTGTGATGCCCTTAATGGTTTTACCCCGATTTGAGAGCTTTCGCGGTGCGGTTTTGGGTGCCGAGTTAGGCTATCTACATCCGTCTTCGGGGCCATCTCTCTGGGAAACCATCCCGCCAGATCTCCTCAATCCCCTGATTCAGCAGCGAACCCTTCCTGCACAACATCCCCAATATGCCAAGTTCCCCGTGCAACTGGGCCTGGCCACGGTGGTGGGGTTGTTGTATCATCAGCGCCTAGAGGTTTTATCGGAGTTAGCCCCCGAGTTACAGCCGTTAGCGATGGCGGTGGGGTTGGCCGTCGGCGATCGCCTCCTGAGCCAATCTGAGCGAATTATAAATTCTCCCCCAGCACTCAAACAAGCCCTTAGCACCCTCCTAGCGTTCGATGGAGATGGATTTAGCGCCAATTGTGACTCACAAGAAGTTAGCGCGATTTTAGGGGCATTAACGGGGGCGCTACGGACTCGGGCGGGGATTCCCCCTCGGGAGCGGTTGCGTCTGTCGGGCGATCGCTGTCAGTCCCTCGATAGCCTAGCGTGGGAGATTTGGCAACGGTGGCTAGGGCGACTCGACTGTGACCCCTGGCCGCCTGAACCGGGTGCGATCGCGGTTACAGGAGAACGTCTTTAAAGGATAATTCACAAGAAATGAGTTGTCAAAACATCCGATTTAATGGGTTGCCTTGGATGCCAAATCGTAGGAGCGAAAAATTTTTCTACCCCTACAGAGATTGATTTAACCTGCAATAAATTTCTCTATTCATTCTGAATCCTAAATATCCTCATCAACCCTCATAGTTTGCGGTTTATTATTAATAGATAACTGGACTATTCATGTTAGACTATACAGATTTTTTTAACTGCATCAATCCCAGCAAAACCCTAGATATTAGTCAAGAAGAAGACCGGCAATATTATATTGACTTTACCCAAGTCCGAGGTCACGATAGCATTCGTAAACTCAAACATCGCATCGCCGTCTTACTGCGAGATAAACCCAGTTGCTCCCTGTTTACCGGACATATTGGTTGCGGAAAATCCACCGACCTGCATAAATTACAAGCCGAACTCGAAACCGAAGGATTTTGTGTCGTCAACTTTGAATCCGACGAAGATCTCGATACCGCCGACGTGGACATTGTCGATGTCGTATTGACCATTGCCAAGCGTGTTAGCGCCAAATTAGAAGCAATTGTCGAACCCGAAGCGACGGGGTTGCGGCGGCTAATTCAGCGTACCAATGAGGTCTTAACCACAGAAATTGACCTGAAAGCCTCCCTAGGAACCTCAACTCTGAAAGGAGACGTGGATACGAGTAAAAAATCCCTGTCTCTCTCCGCTGGAATTGCCTCCCTGACTGTGAAAGCCAAAAATGACTCCCAGACACGGGAGAAATTAAGCCAATATCTGGGACCCCAAATTACCGGCTTACTCAATAGCATTAACGACGATTTGATTCGACCGGGAATTGAGTCATTAAACGCGAAAGGCTATGCTGGATTAGTGGTGATTGTCGATAACCTCGATCGCATTGATACTCGTCCTAAACCTTCGGGGCGATCGCAACAAGAATATCTCTTCGTTGACCGAGGCGAATTACTCACAAAACTCGCCTGTCATACGGTCTATACTATGCCATTAGGCTTGCGTTTTTCCAACGAATTTGGCAATTTGACCCAACGCTTTCAATATAAACCCGAATGTCTCCCCATGGTCTCCATTCGTCATCGCAACGGCGAAGAGTATCCTGAAGGATTGGCGAAACTCAAACAAATGGTCTTGGCCCGGGCCTTTCCCCAGTTAACCGAAGCCGAACGCCTAGAGCGAATTGGGGAAATTTTCGAGACTCCCGAGGTCTTTGACCGCCTTTGTCGGGTGACTGGCGGCCATGTGCGGGATTTGTTGCAATTGCTGTCTCAATGGGTCGAAGAAGAGATGCAACTTCCCTTAACCGAGGCTACCCTAGAAGAAGCTATTATCGATCGCTGTAATGAGATGACCTTGGCGATTTCCCCTCGGGAGTGGGAGTTATTGCGAGAAGTACGCCGAACCCAGAAAGTGCAAGACCAAGTCGGCTATGAGAACCTGATTCGTAGCCGCATGGTCTTTGAATATCAAGAACGCCGTCAATCCTGGTTTGATGTCAATCCCATACTCCTGGAAGCGGCGGAGTTGCAGGATTAACCCTAATCGAGATGGATGATGACCACTGATGTCGCCGCCAAAAATCAGAAGACCTTGCAGCAACTGGCCCAGGCCATGGCCCTGTCGCGGGGTCAGTTTAAACTGATTCTGGTGCGTTGTAACTATGGCGACGTTTGCCAACGTTGGTCCGAGGAACTGACCCAGACTTGTCAACAGCAGCATCAATTCTCGCTCACGGCCGCTCATCTCCCCCCCCATGCACAGAACCTGGCTCAGGCCATCCAAGCTATCGAGCCATTTCCCCCAGACGGCCTGCAACTCTTAAGACTCAATCAACTGGCCGATGTCCGCCAGTTTCTAGCTAATAGTAACCAAATCCGCGATCGCCTGCGCCGGAATTGTCCCTTCCCCATCGCCATCTGGCTCGACGACAATAGCCTCAAACAGATGCTGAAGGTCGCCAACGACCTCCACAGTTGGACCACCAGCAAACACTTCTCACCCACTCTCGATGACCTACAGCAGCAACTGCGCCATCTCCTCAAAGCCTTCTTCCAACGTCTTCCCCACGCCTCCCCAGACCAATGGCTAGGGAGTCAACCCCTCCTCTCCCAGAGCGAACAGCGAGAACTGGACCTGGCCCAAAACGAACTCAACAGCCACCTCTCCCCCAACCTCCAAGGCGACTTCGCGATTATCCAAAGTCACCAACATCTGATTCAGCAAAACCTATCCCCAGCCAAACAGCAACTTGAACAGGGGGCCAAGTTTTGGCAAACCATCTCCCCCCCAACCGCCAACAGCCAGAAACGCCTCGGCTGGGTGGCCTTTCAGCAGGCCATCCTCTCTCTCTGGGAGAGTGAACAGCAACAACACTCCCTCAATTATCCAGACCTGCATCCCCTAAAAACCCAGTTCCAAGAGAGTCAGCAGCACTTCCAAGCTGCCACCGAGCCAGACCTGGCCAACCTCGTGGTTAACGCCGCCGTGGTGCAACTGGTCAACGGCTTAACCGAAATCACCCATCCCGAAACCTCCTCAGACCCGGCACAGGTGGACCATTTGGCAGCGGTGAATGAGCAACTGTGCCAACAAGAGAGTTTTCCCTTCCCCAACCTTTGGCTGAAGGCCTTAGAGCAGCTGCATCGCGTGTATTTTCAGGACCGCCAAGACTATCGCCGCGCCTTCTCCATTCAGCAACAACAATGGCAAGTCCAACGCTACGGCGGTCAGCGAGCCTTCGTGGGAGCCAGTCGTTTGCAAGGGATTCTCTATCAACGCTGTTCCCTGGACAATCTCCCCCCAGAAATCAAAGAATCGGGACGAGAAGACGATGTCCGGCACTTGCAAGAACGCCTCTCAGGAACCCAGAGCAAGATTCTCGTCATTCACGGACAGTCTGGAGTCGGCAAAAGCTCCCTCGTCAACGCGGGCCTACTTCCCGTCTTGCGTGAAAAGACCTTCACCGGAGGACGAGAGGGGATTCCCATCCTCCTACGACTCTATGAACCCTGGACTGAGAAACTCGAAGCCGCCATTGACCAAACCAGCCAACGTCATAAAAAGTCCCTGGCGGGGATATCCCAGGGGTCCCCTCAGCAACGGATTGAGGCCAAGTTGCTGGCCTTGGAGAAGCAGCATTGTCAGGTGATTTTGGTCTTTGACCAGTTTGAGGAGTTTTTCTTCGCCAACCCCAACCAACAAGACCATGAGGCGTTTTTCGAGTTTATCGGTCAATTGTGCAGCAATATCCAGCAGTTGGGAGCCTTGAAAGTGGTGTTTTCCCTGCGCACCGATTATGTGGGTCATTTGTTGCTCTGCAATGACTTAGAATCCATGGACTGCATCAGTCGGGACATTCTCAGCCGACAGGTATTGCACAAATTGGGGAATCTGTCCGCACAACAGACGAGTCAGGTATTAGCTCAACTGGCTCCCCATTTAGAGGCAGACTTGAGAACGCGCCTGGTGGACGATTTGAGCCAAGCGATGGGAGCCGTTCGTCCCATTGAACTTCAACTCGTCGGCTTTCAGTTGGAATCTCAGCAGATTCGCGAGATTGCTGCCTATGACGCCTTGGGAGAACATCCCAAACAGCAGTTAGTGCAAGGATATCTCGATGATATCGTTCGCGCCTGTGGTTCTGAGCAAGAGCGACTGGCCAATGGGGTCTTGTACCTCCTCACCGATGAACGGCGCACGCGACCTCTACGGTCCTATGAGGAGTTATGGCAGGAGTTACAGCAGGTTCCCCAGGCTCCCCAGGGTCAGGTGTTGCAGGAGTCTTTAGATTTAGTCCTGGAAATTTTCACCGCCTCGGGGTTGGTGGTGGTGATTCCGGGAGAACCGCAACGCTATCAATTGGTGCATGATTATCTGGCGGAGTTGATTTACGAATCCCGCCAGTCAGAGTTAATCGCCAGTTTGCAGGAGGAACAGCGTAAACGGTTGGCGGCGGAGCGAACCCTAGAGGAGTTGGAACAGCGGCAAACTCAGGTGAAGCGGCGGACCCGTTGGCTGAGTGCGGCTGGGGTCATTGTTATAGCGGTGTCGTTCGGTGCTGTGGTTTTGGGAAATCGGGAGTTGAACACGGCACGGTTGATTACGCGATTGGAGCGCAATAGTCGCTTGGCGTTGCAACAGTTTGAGCGCAACGAGTTACAGGGCCTATTAACGGCAACGCGAACGGCTCGGGAGTTGCAGCAGACAAACCCTCCTGGCCAGAACTATCGGACGGTGCGACCGATTGCAAGTCTCAGTGGGATTCTACGAAATATCCGTCTTCGCAACACATGGGAGGCTCATTCAGTTGA
>LSZA01000097.1 GCA_001637315.1 Phormidium willei BDU 130791
CGTAGCTCAGGGGTAGAGCGCACCCTTGGTAAGGGTGAGGTCGAGTGTTCAATTCACTCCGGCGGCACCATCTCTACACGCCCTGCACACAAACGTTTTTCCCGGCTTGTCTGCCTCGCGCAGTCGGCTGCGCGAGGCTGCGCGCGCGCCGTCCCACGTCCGCAGGCCGCCGACGAAATCGGCGTCCGACGAAAAGAGCCGCCGGGGCGGTCCCGGCGGCTCTTCGCGAATGGACGGGTGCACGTCCGTGATCCCGGCGCGGGCCTCGCCCGCGGGCAGCCCCCGCGTGCGGGGGCGGCGGCTCACGGTCGGCGCCGCACCTGCGATCCGAGAGGTCAGGCCTGCCGCAGAGGCTGCTCCACGGCCGGCGAGAGCTCTCCGCACGCGGTCCCCGTGCTCACTTCGCTCGACATTGGATCACCTCCTTTCTGCTGTTGACGACGCTGGGTTCGACGGCCGGCCGACTCCGGCGCTATGCCGCGCGGACGGCTGCACACAGCCTGCCAGTCCGCCCGGCGCTGTCAACGCGGAAAAATGCGGCCGCCGCCGCCGTCAGTCCCGCTTGTCGGCAAGCTGCGCGTGGAGCTGCACCCACTGCTGCAGCATCGGGCGCATCTGCGAGAGGTCGTAGCCGGCGCGGCCGGCCTCGGCGATCACCGTGTCGACCTCGCGGTCGTTATGGCAGGTCTCGGCCAGCGCCCAGAGCGCGGTCGAGCGGGCGCCGCTGCGGCAGTGGGCCAGCACCTTGCCCGGCGCGGCCTGCACCGCGGCGTGGAAGGCGTCCAGCGTCTCCGGCGTCAGGCTCTGCGGTGTCATCGGCACGTAGGCGTACTGCAGGCCGGCCGCCTCGGCCGCCGCGCGCACCGCCGCGGCGCTCGGCTGCTCCGGGCCGCCCTCGCCGTCGGGGCGGTTGTTGATGATGGCGGTGAAGCCGGCCTGCTTCAGCGCGGGCACGTCGTCCGGGGCGATCTGCCCCGCCGCATGCACCTTGTCGTCCAGCCGCTTGCTCTCGACCATCGCGGTCTCGCCTCCCTCGTTCGTCGGATCTCTGCTCTTCGGCGCGCGCCCTGCACTTACGGGCGCGTGGCGCCGCCTGCAAGCTCCAGCGCGGGATGGCTTGCAATACATTCGGTGATTTTTATATTAGCTTCGATGAATGTCGAGTCGAGCGAGGATCTTGCGGCCCTGGAATCGCGGGCGGCGGAGGCGGCGGAGTTCCTGAAGTCGCTCGCCAACAAGCACCGCCTGATGATTCTCTGCGCGCTGGTCGAGCGCGAGTGTTCGGTGGGCGAGTTGGTGGACAAGCTCGGGATCAGCCAGCCCAACACCTCGCAGCACCTGCTGCGGCTGAAGGCCGAGGGGCTGATCGCCGGCCGCCGGGCCGGCTCGGTGATCTACTACCGCCTGGCCAACGTCCAGGTCACGCCGATGATCGAGACGCTCTACGCCCTCTTCTGCCCGTCCGCTTCCCCTTCCCCTTCCACTTCCACTCCCACGCCCTAAGGGACGGCCCTGACCATGGAGATCGTCAACTTCACCCCCTACAGCGCCCTGGCCGGCGGCGCCCTGATCGGCTTGTCGGCGGCGCTGCTGATGCTCGGCAACGGCCGGATCGCCGGCATTTCCGGCATCGTCGGCGGGCTGTTCCGCCCGCAGCCCGGCGAGTTCGGCTGGCGCGTCGCCTTCCTGGTGGGGATGCTGCTCGGCCCGGCGGCGGTCGGCCTGGCCGGCGGCTACGTGCCGGTGCCGACCTTCCAGACCGATACGCTGGGCATGATCGCCGCCGGCCTGCTGGTCGGCTTCGGCACCCGCCTGGGGGCCGGCTGCACCAGCGGCCATGGCGTCTGCGGCCTGGCCCGCCTGTCGCCCCGTTCGCTGACCGCCACCGCGATCTTCATGGCCGTGGCGGTGGCGACCGTCTACCTCGTCCGCCACCTGTTCGGAGGCTGAGCGCCATGTCCGTGCAAACCGCCACGCCCTCGACGGCGCTGACGCGCGTCAAGACCAACGCCGTGGCGCTGGTCGCCGGCCTGCTGTTCGGCGCCGGCCTGACCTTGTCGCAGATGATCGATCCGGCCAAGGTGGTCGGCTTCCTCGACCTGTTCGGCCGCTGGGACCCCTCGCTCGCCCTGGTGATGGGCGGCGCGCTGGCGGTCACCTTCCTGGGCTACCGGCTGGCGCGCGCGCAGGGGCGTCCCTGGCTCGCCCCGAAGTTCGCCATGCCGAGCAAGCGCGACCTCGACCCGCGGCTGATCGGCGGCGCCGTGCTGTTCGGCGTGGGCTGGGGGCTCGCCGGCTACTGCCCCGGTCCGGCCGTGGCCGGCCTGGCGCTGGGCGAGATGCCGACGGTGATCTTCGTGGTCGCCATGCTGGCCGGCATGTTCGTCTTCCACCTGACCCTGGAAGAGCGCGCCTGAGTCCCGCGCGGCGGGGGTGGCGGCAGCCTCGGCCGCGCGGCAGACTGACGACGACCAAGGGCCGCGTCGAGGCCCGCTGCCGCCGTCCGGAATCGTCAAGGCCGCCGACATGCCCGCCACCGTTCCCGACTCCGCCCCGACTGACTCCGCCCCGACCGACTCCGCCCCGACCGACTCCGCCACCGCCTTCGCCTACACGCCCTTCGAGGCCGGGCCCTACCGCCCGGCCATGGGGCTGATGGCCTTGAAGCCCGAACGCTGGATCGAGATCGACCGGCACTATGCGGCCTACCTGGCGGAAAAGCGCCGCCTGCTGACAGAGCGGCGCGACGCGGTCTTCGCCGCCCGGCCCGAGGCGACGGCGGCCAGCCGCGAGCTGCTGAGCCTGCTGGTCGACCACCTTTGCGCGCACTTTCCGGACCATCTGCGGCGCCGGGGCGACAGGGTGGAGAACCTCGTCACCGGCGAAAGCTTCGACCCGGCGGGGCCGCTGCATCCGCTCGACCTGGCCGGCCGGCTGGTGCAGGAGGATCTCTGCCTGATGCAGGCGCCGGAGCCAGCGGATGCGGAGCCAGCGAAGGCCGAGCCAGCGGATGCCGAGGCGGGGGCCTATCGCCTGACGGCGGCCAGCCTGTGCTTTCCCACCCGCTGGGCGCTGGCGGAGAAGCTCGGCCGGCCGATGGCGGCGATCCACGCGCCGGTGCCCTTCTACGCCGAAAAGCTGGCGCGGCCGGTCGACCGCTTCTTCGCCAGGATGAAGCCGGAGCGGCCGGTCTGGCGGCTCAACTGGTCGCTGACCGACGACCCGGAGCTGTTCCAGCCGACCGGCCACAGCCGCCCCGACCTCGCCGCCGACATCACGCCGGACAACGCGGGCGCGCGCATCTTCCTGCGGGTGGAGCGCCAGACCCTGCGGCGGCTGCCGCGCAGCGGCGCCATCTGCTTCGGCATCCGCGTCTACCAGAACCCGCTCCGCGACCTGGCGGCCGAGCCGGCGACGGCCGGCCGCCTGGCCGCGGCCCTGCGCGAACTGCCCGAGAGCGTGGTCTTCTACAAGTCGGTGCGGGTCTTCCGCGCGCCCTTGCTGGCCTATCTCGACCGACTCGCCGCCGAGGCCTGACGGGATCCAGATCGGGCGGCTCGCGGGATTGGCGACCGTTCGGACGCGCCTCGGCGCGTCCGAACGGTCGCAAGACACCTGCTCTACCCCCCGGATTCGGCGTCACCCTCGGCGTTGCGCTCTGCGCCGCCCAGCGGCGGCAGGCGGCGCGCGACGGCCTGGGCCACGGCCTCGGGTCCGAGAAGCTCGGCCAGGCGGTCGCGCTGCTGCGTCGCTCCCGCGACCCCGGCCTCGGCGGCGGCGGCTAGCCAGGCATAGGCGGTCAGGGCATCGCTGTCGCGTCCGGTCAGGCGCAGCAGGCCGAGAGAGAGGCCGGCCTTGGCGACGCCCTGGCGCCAGGCCTGCGCGTAGAGCGTGGCGGCGCGCGCCCGGTCGCGTGGAAGGCCCTGGCCGTTTTCGGCCATGACGGCGAGGTTGAAGCTGGCCGCGCCGACCCCGGCCTGGGCGGCGGCCCGATAGAGGGCGGCGGCCTTGGCCAGGTCGACGCTGCCGAGCAGACCGGTCTGCCAGGCGCGGGCGGTCTTGAAGAGGGCCAGCGGGTGGCCCCGGTCGGCGGCGCGGGCATACCAGCGCGCGGCCTCGGCCGGGTCGGCCTCGGTGCCGATGCCCTGCTCGTGCATCTGGGCGGCCCGGACCTGCGCCGCCACATCGCCCTGGGCGCCGCGCTTTTCGTACCAGCTCACCCCCATGCGCTCGTCCCAGGGCAGCGTCTGCCAGAGGGGGTCGCGCGCCGCCGCGTCGGGGGCGAGGCTCAGGCTGACAAGCAGGAGGAGAAGGGCGGCGGGCCAGCTACTCGACCGGAACGGCATCGAACCACCCGACTCTGCGTAACTCCGCGTCCGGCTGCGGGGTGGTGTCGCAGTCGACCTCGGCCAGCGTGCGGTAGCACCAGCGCTCGAGCGCCGGCCCGGAGAGCGCGGCGGTCTGCACCGCCGGGCCGGAACAGCCACCCAGCGCGATCGCGCTTCCCAGGACCGCGCCGGCCAGGCTGACGGCCGCCCAGGCGCTCCGCTCGCTCACGACCCGCTTCCCCCCAAACGACGAAAACGTGTCAAGAATAGGGTGGGAGAGGCGCGCGCGCCAGCTTTGCGATTGTAAACCCAAGGATCGTCCGCCGCCCGAAGCGGGCGTTGCGCCACCCCGATGCGGGCTCAGGCGTTGACGTCCACCACCACGCGCCCGCGCACCTTGCCTTGCAGGATCTCGCCGCCCAGGCGCGGCAGATCCGCCAGGGTGGCCTCCACCTCCATCTCGGCCAGCTTGTCGAGCGGCAGCTCCTTGGCCAGCCGCGCCCAGGCGGTAGTCCGTTCGGCCTTGGGGCACATCACGGAGTCGATGCCCAGCAGGTTGACGCCGCGCAGCAGGAAGGGGACCACCGTGGTCTCCAGCTTGTTGCCGCCGGCCAGGCCCACGGCGGCGACCGAGCCGCGGTACTGAATCTGGGTCAGCACGCGCGCCAGCATGGTGCCGCCCACCGCGTCGATGCAGCCGGCCCAGCGCTCCTTGTCGAGCGGCCGGCTCGGCGCCTCCGCCAGCTCGGCGCGCTCGACGATCTCGCTGGCGCCCAGGTCGCGCAGGTAGTCGTGGGTCTCCGGCCGACCGGTCACGGCGGCGACGCGATAGCCCAGGTTGGCCAGGATGGCGACGGCCACCGAGCCGACGCCGCCGGCGGCGCCGGTGACCAGGATCGGCCCGCCGTCCGGCGCGATGTCGTGGCCTTCCAGGGCCATGACGGCGAGCATCGAGGTGTAGCCGGCGGTGCCGATGGCCATGGCCTGGCGGGTGCTCAGCCCCTCGGGCAGGCGGACCAGCCAGTCGCCCTTGACGCGGGCCGTCTGGGCGTAGCCGCCCCAGTGCAGCTCGCCGACCCGCCAGCCGTTCAGCACCACGCGGTCGCCGACCTTGATGTCGGGGTGGCTGCTCTCGGCGACCCGGCCGGCGAAGTCGACGCCCGGGATGTGCGGGTAGCTGCGCACCAGCTTGCCCAGGCCGTTGAGGACCATGCCGTCCTTGTAGTTGAGGGTGGAGTACTCGACGTCGACCAGCACGTCGCCCTCGGGCAGGTGCGAGACCTCCAACTCCTCGATCCGGCTCTCGACCTTGCCCTCGCCGGCCTCATGCAGCATCAGCGCCTTGAACATCCACCCGTCTCCTCTCCGTTCGCTGTTCTCGCGTTCACTCCGCGGTTGCCCGCGTCAGGCTGGCTGGGGGAGCCATTCCTGCAGCACCAGCTCCAGGGTGATGCAGATCGGGTTGCCGCCCGGCAGGAAGATGCCGCCGTAGACCTTGGCGTCGGTGTCGGAGACGGTGCCCTGCAGGAAGGCACGGGGGTGGCCGGTCTCGTCCGGGCGCAGCTCGCCGGCCAGGGTCAGGATCTCGATTCCCGGCCCCTCGACCGTGGTGACGCCGGCCTCGTCGCCGCTGCCATAGCCGAGCGCGGCGTCGACCAGGCTGCCGACCGCCGCGCGGACCACGCCGCAGGCGATGCCGGCCTCGCGGCGGCGGCCTCGATCCCCTCCACCAGGTCCTCGTTCGGCTTCAGGCGGATCGCCGCCAGGCGCCCGAAGCGACCTTCCTCGAACTCGATCTCCGGGGCTGCGCCCTCGGTCGCTGCGTCCTCTGCCGTCATGGCCTCTGCTCCCCGGCCTTCTGTTCTGCGGCCCTTTGGTCTTCGCTCCGCCCGCTGTCCACGGGCTGGAAGATGTCGTAGTTGGTCTCGGCGTCGTAGGCGACCTGGAAGCCCGGCGCGTCCAGAACCGTGACCAGCGCCGTGACGCCGTCCGGCCCGACGCGGCAGACGCCGGGCGGCAGGTGTCCGCCGTGGACCCGGCCGCTGCGGTCGACCACCACGGCGTGGCAGTGCAGCAGCGGCGCGCCGGCGGCGTCGCGGCCCAGGATGCCGTTGCCGCCGAGCAGGCGCACCGGCCCGGCCAGCGGCGTCGGCGCGCCGTAGGTGGCGACCCGCTGGCCGGTCTCGTCCACCTGGCCGGTCAGGTACTGCATCTCGGCGAATTCCCCGGCCAGGAGCTGCAGGCCGGCGTCGGCGATGTCGCGCGCGACCAGCGCCTCGGTCAGGCCGGTCAAGAGGTCGGCGCCGGCGGGCAGGCGCAGGCGCAGGCTGCGCCCCGTCGCCACGGGCCGCAGCAGGCGGCGCGGCTGCGCGGGCGCGCCGGGATGGGTCAGCTCTCTCATGGCCCCTTACCCTCCTGCACCGCGCCGCGCGCGTAAAGCTCTTCGCGGATCAGGTGCTTCGGGATCTTGCCGTAGCCCGACTTCGGCAGCTCGTCCCAGAAGAAGACGCGGCGCGGCCACTTGTACTTGGCCAGCTTGCCGTCGAGGTGGCCCAGCAGCTCGGCCTCGTCGGCCGCCGCGCCCGGCGCCAGCACCGCCACCGCGACGCCGGACTCGCCCCATTTGGGGTCGGGCAGGCCCAGCACCGCGACCTCGGCCACCGCCGGGTGGGTCAGCAGCACCTCCTCGGCCTCGCGCGGATAGACGTTGGAGCCGCCGGAGATGTACATGTCGGAGGCGCGGCCGGTGATGTAGAGGAAGCCCGCCGTGTCGAGCCGGCCCAGGTCTCCGGTGTGGAACCAGCCGCCCTTCAGCGCCATGGCGTTGGCCTCCGGGTTCCGGTGATAGCCGGCGAAGACGGCCGGGCCGCGCACGCAGATCTCGCCGTCCTCGCCCGCTCCCAGGCGGCGGCCGTCGGGGGCCTTGATCGCGATCTCCATGCCGGTGCGCGGATAGCCGCAGGAGCCCACGGGCATTGCGGCGTCATCCAGGTCGTGCAGGGCGGGCGGCAGCACGGTGATGTTGCCGGTCACCTCGCCCAGCCCGTAGTACTGCACCAGCACCTTGCCGAGCTTGGCCAGCGCCGTCTTCTGGTCGGCGCGGTACATCGGGGCGCCGGCGTAGATCACGTACTTCAGGCTGGCGTGGTCGTAGCGGTCGACGGCTTCGTGGCGCACCAGCCGCGTCAGGATGGTCGGCACGGTGAACAGGTTGGTCACCCGGTGCTCTTGGACCAGCCGCCAGCACTCGGCCTCGTCGAAGCCGGCCGTGCCCGGGATCACCGAGCAGGCGCCGCGCGCCACCTGGGGCAGGGCATGGGCGCCGGCGCCGTGGCTGAGCGGCGCCACCACCAGGCTGACGTCCTCGGGCCCGGTGTCCGGCATCAGGTCGGCGATGTGGTTGGTCACCACGAAGGCCATCTGCCCGTGGGTCAGCACGCCGGCCTTCGGCTTGCCCGTGGTGCCGGAGGTGTAGAAGAACCAGCAGGGATCGTCGCGCGCCACCTCGGCCTCCCAGGCCGGTGCGCCCCGGCCTTCGGCGATGAGATCCTCGTAGGCCTCCTCGCCGGCGCGGGGCTGGCCGATGGCGATGCGCCGCGCCAGGCCGCTGGCATCGGCGTGTTCGGGAAAGGCCGCCTCGTAGATCAGCGCCTTGGCCTCGCTGTTCTCGGCGAGATAGGCGACCTCCGGCGGCGTCAGGCGCACGTTGGTCGGGACCCAGACGGCGCCCAGCTTGAAGGCGGCGAACTGGCTTTCGAAGAGCTGGTTGCAGTTGCGCGCGTGGACCAGCAGCTTGTCGCCCTTGCCCAGGCCGCGCGCCTTGAGCGCCGCGACCAGGGCGTTGACCCGCGCGTCCAGCTCGCGCCAGCTCCAGGACTGCGCGCCCCAGATCAGCCCCCTGCGGTCCGGCAGCCGCCTGGCCGTGTCCGACAGCAGGCGGCCGAGATTCATGGCGTCGTGGATCTGCGCCGCGCCCATGACGCGCTCCCCCTCCCGAGTTTCGATCCTGGCCGCACTGTAGAGCGGTTTCCGGTCGAGTGGAACCGCCGCCTGGGGTGATCGTTCGGGAAAAGATGATCTAAATCATGAAGTTAGAGGGGGCGATTCGAACCGGCGGCTCGCCAAGCCGAGGCGCGGCGGGCCGCCACCGCGCCTGCAGCGCCGCAGGCTGCACGCGCCCCTGCCTCCGCCCCGCCGCGCTACTTCAGCGGTTCGAGGATCGAGACGTAGTTGGCCACGGCGGCGCCGCCCATGTTGAAGATGCCGGCCAGGTCGGCGCCGGGGATCTGCATCTCGCCGGGCGCCATGCCGGTGAGCTGCATGGCGCAGAGCGCGTGCATCGACACGCCGGTGGCGCCGATCGGGTGGCCCTTGGCCTTCAGCCCGCCGGAGGGGTTGACCGGCAGCCGGCCGTCCTTGCGGGTCCAGCCCTCCAGGGCCGCCTTGGCGCCCTGGCCCTCGGGCGCCAGGCCCATGGCCTCGTACTCCAGCAGCTCGGCGATGGTGAAGCAGTCGTGGGTCTCCACCAGCTTCAGGTCCTCCAGCGTGGTGCCGGCCTCGGCATGGGCGCGCGTCCAGGCTTCGGCGCAGCCCTCGAAGCGCACGATGTCGCGCTTGGACAGCGGCAGGTAGTCGTTGACCTGCACGTTGGCGCGGAAGCGCACCGCCTTGTCCAGGCTCGCCGCCGTCTCCTCGTCGGTCAGCACCAGCGCGGCCGCGCCGTCGGAGACCAGCGAGCAGTCGGTACGCTTGAGCGGTCCGGCCACGTAGGGGTTCTTGTCGCTGACCGTGCGGCAGAAGTCGTAGCCCAGGTCCTTGCGCATCTGCGCGTAGGGGTTGGCGACCCCGTTGGCGTGGTTCTTGGCGGCGATCGCGGCCAGGGCGTCCGACTGGTCGCCGTGGCGCTGGAAGTACTGGTTGGCGATCACCCCGAAGACGCCGGCGAAGCCGCCCTCGATCTCGCTCTCCTCCTTGACGTAGGAGGCCTTGAGCAGGGTCTGGCCGATCTCCGCGCCGGAGATGCCGGTCATCTTCTCGACGCCGACCACCAGGACGAAGCGCCCCTCCTTGGCCTTCAGGGTCTTCAGACCCTGGCGGATCGCCGCGGAGCCGGTGGCGCAGGCGTTCTCGACGCGGGTGGCCGGCTTGAAGCGGAAGGCCTCGGCGGTCTGCAGCACCAGCGAGGCGGGGAAGCCCTGGGCCGAGAAGTTCTCGCCGTAGGTGCCGAGCACGATCTCGTCGATGTCGCCCGGCTCCAGGCCGGCGTCGGCGACCGCCTGGGTGGCCACCTGGGCGATCAGGGACTCGACGTCGTCGCCCTCGTGCTTGCCGAACGGCGTGTGGGCCCAACCGACGATGCAGCCGCTCATGACGGGTCTCCCTGCCAGATGTGGGGGCCGCCGGCGTCGTCCGGCGGCCTGCGCCTTCCCATATAACCGCTCGCCGGCGGCCGCACCAGGGCGCGCGCGGCACGGGTTTCCTCGCCGCGCGCGCCGTCGTTCGCTTGCGCGCCGCTCCTCGCTAGTCCTCGTCCGCGTCGGCGAAGGGGCTTTCCGCCTGCGGCCCGATGAGGCTGGCGAAGGCCAGCTCGTAGCCGTCCGGATCGCGCAGGGTGAACTCCTGGACGCCGTAGGGCTGTTCGGCCAGCGGGCCGGGGGCGTAGCCGCGCGCGCTCAGCTCCTCGTGCGCCGCCTGGGCGTCGGGGACGTAGAGGTAGAACAGCGTCTCGCCGTAGCTGGGCCGGCGCCGCCGGGCGCTGCTGTCGGCCTGGTCGGGACTGTTGAGCATCAGGGCGATCTCGCCGTGGCGGATCGCCGCCCAGATCGGCTTGCCGCGATCGTCGTGCCGGTTGTCGACCGTGAAGCCCAGGGCGTTGCGGTAGAAGTCCAGGCTGGCCTCCACGTCCTCGACGTTGAGCAGCGGCACCAGGCGGTCGAGGATCACCGTTCGGCCTCCTCGGGCGCGAAGGTTTCCTGAAAGCGCACCGGCGCGCCGACCGGGCTGTCCAGCAGCTCGTCGTCGCGCATCACCGTGTGGCCGCGCACCAGGGTCATCACCGGCCAGCCGGTGACCTCCACGTCCTCGAAGGGCGACCAGCCGCACTTCGAGGCCAGCCAGTCGCCGGTGATGGTCTGCCGGGCCTTCAGGTCGACCACCGTGAAGTCGGCGTCGTAGCCCACCGCGATGCGCCCCTTGCCGGCGATCTGGTAGATCCGCTGGGGGCCGTGCGCGGTCAGGTCGACGAAGCGCTCCAGCGTCATGCGCCCGGCCGCGACATGGTCGAGCAGCAGCGGCACCAGGGTCTGCACGCCCGGCATGCCCGAGGGGGTGCGCGGATAGTCGCCGGCCTTCTCCTCGCGGGTGTGCGGCGCGTGGTCGGAGCCGACAACGTCGAAGACGCCGCGCCGCACGCCGGCCCAGAGCGCCTCGCGGTGGCGCGCCTCGCGGATCGGCGGGTTCATCTGCGCCAGGCTGCCCAGCCGCTCGTAGCAGTCGGGCGCGCTCAGGGTCAGGTGCTGCGGCGTCACCTCGCAGGTCACCAGGTCCTTGTGCGCGGCCAGGATCTCCACCTCCTCGGCGGTGGTGACGTGCAGCACGTGGACGCGCCGGCCGGCCTCGCGGGCGATGCGGATCAGCCGCTCGGTGGCGCGGATCGCCGTCTGCTCGTCGCGCCAGACCGGATGCATGGCGACATCGGCGCCGTCGCGCACCAGCTCCAGGCGCTCGCGCAGGCGCGCCTCGTCCTCGCAGTGGACGGCCACCCGCCGGCGGCCGCCGCGCAGCACGTCGCGCAGGGTGTCGTCGTCCTCGACCAGCAGGCTGCCGGTCGAGGAGCCCATGAAGATCTTGACGCCGCAGCAGCCGGGCAGGCGCTCCAACTCGCCCAGATGCTCCGCGTTCTCGGCGGCCGCGCCCATGAAGAAGGCGTGGTCGGTCCAGGCCCGGCCCCGGCCGCGGCGCAGCTTGTCGGCCATGTCCTCGGGCGTCAGCGTGGAGGGCTTGGTGTTGGGCATCTCGAAGATGCTGGTCACCCCGCCCAGCGCCGCCGCGCGGGTGCCGGACTCCAGGTCCTCCTTGTGCTCCAGTCCCGGCTCGCGGAAGTGCACCTGGGTGTCGATCACCCCGGGCAGCACGGTCAGGCCGGCCAGGTCGCGGACCTCGGCCGCGCTGGCGGCGCCCAGGTCGCCCAGCTCGGCGATCTTGCCGTCGGCGATTGCGATGTCGATGCGCTCGCGCCCGTTCGGCGTCACCGCCTCGGCGCCCTTGAGGATCAGATCGTAGCTCATGCCCTTCCCGCGAAGCTGTCGGCGTCGGCCGCACGAAGCCGCGCCGATGGTTCCTTGCGCCTGCGCATTACCCCCGGGGCTCAGACGCGGATGTCCGTGCCCGCGTCGCCCGGCCTCACCACTTGGGGTGGGCCGGCCAACATCTCCAGGGTCAGGTGCCAGCGGTCGGTGGCCTTGGCGGCGGCGAAGCCCTGTTCGTAGACGGCGCGGCCGGCCGCCGCAAGCCGGTCGGCCTGCAGCGGGTCGGCGAGCAGGCGCTCCAGGCTGGCCGCCAGGGCGCGCGGGTCGTCGGGCGCGACCAGCAGGCCGTCGCGGTCGTGCCGGATCAGGGCGGCGGCGCCGGGGGCGGCCAGGGCGAGGGTCGCACGCGCGGCAGCCCAGCAGGCGATCACCGGCAGGCCGATGGGGTCGTCGGTGCGCGCCACCAGCGCCAGGTCGGCGGCGGCGACCGCCAGCTCCGGCCGGTCCACCAGCCGCAGGCGCTCGCGCAGGCTGGGGTCCTGCTTGCCGCGGCGGCGCAGCTCGCGGCGCAGGCGCTTTTCGCGGCCCGGCGGCGGCACCAGCCAAAGCCAGACCTCCGGCAGCGCGCGCCAGGCGTCGAGCAGCAGCGCCGTGCCCAGCTCGTCGCTGGCCGGCACGGCCACCAGGTCGACCTGCTCGGGCGTGTCCCAGCGCTGGCGCAGTACCGGGCCGACCGCCGGCTCCGGCGCCACCGGCGGCAGCAGCCCGACCTGGTCCGGCGGCCAACCGCTCTCGCGGGCGTAGTCCACCAGGTCCTGGGTCGGCGCCACCAGGCGGCGGACCCCGGCGTGGGCGAAGGGCGCCACCGCCTCGTAGCCCAGCACCACGCCCAGGCGGGCGGCCTCGCCGCTACCGATTGCCGCGCGTATCGGCCGCTCGACGCTGCGCGCCGCCTCGACGCCCCACAGCAGCAGCAGGTCGGGGCGCACCACCGCCAGCTCGTCGGCGATGCGCCGGCTCGTCGTCAGGTCCAGGAAGCTGCGGTAGGGCGCGGCGCGATGGGAAACACCGGCCGCCGCCAGCGCCGGCGCCCAGTCGTCCGGCGTCAGGGCGCGCTGGATCAGCGACGCCGGGGCGCCCGCGCGGCCGGCCCCGGCGGCGGCCCCGGCGGCCTCGGCTCCGGCGGGTGCAGCTCCGGCGGACGCAACTCCGGCGGGCGCAACTTCGGCGGTCTGCGGGCCGGCCGGCCGGGCCCCGGCCAGGGCGCGCACGAGCGCCAGCGCCGTCTCGCCCTGGGGCGAGGCGGCGCTGGCGGCACAGAGATGCAGGCAGCGCAGCAGCAGAGTCTCCCGCGTCGACTCGAAGGCCGTCCAGTCTGACCCGCACAAGGTTTCCGGATGGTTGAAGCCGCGCGGCTTTGCTATCCACGGCGCGTCATGTCCGCCGCGCCCGACCGCATCCTGGTGATCAAGCTCAGCGCCTTCGGGGATTTCATCCTCTCCCTGCCGGCGCTGCAGGCGATCCGCCGCGCCCATCCGACGGCCGAGATCACCCTGCTGACCACGCCGGCCTATGCCGGCCTGGCCGAGGCCAGCGGCCTGTTCGACCGCATCTGGACCGACGCCCGCCCGGCGGCCTGGCGGCTCTGCGCCTGGGCGCGGCTGCGGTCGCGGCTGCGCGGCGCCGGCTTCCGGCGGGTCTACGACCTGCAGCGCAACGACCGCACGGGCCTCTACTTCCGCTTCTTCGCCGCGCCCAAGCCGGAATGGGTCGGGGTCCTGCGCGCCGGCAGCCACTGCTACGGCGACATGCGCGCCGCCCGCCACATCGCCGAGCGCGAGCGCGAGCAGCTTGCCCTGGCCGGGGTGGCGGTGCCGGCGCAGGCCGACCTGGACTTCCTCGACGGCCCCCTGTCCGACTTCGGCCTGCCGGCGCGCTTCGCCCTGCTGGTGCCGGGCTGCGCGCCGAGCCGGCCGGAGAAGCGCTGGCCGGCGGAGCGCTACGGCGCCCTGGCGCGGGCGCTGGAGGCACGCGGCCTGCGCCCGGTGCTGCTGGGAACGCAGGCGGAGGCCGAGGCGCTGGACCGGGTGGCGGCGGCCTGCCCGGCGGCGCTGGACCTGCGCGGTCGCACCTCGATCGGGCAGATCGCCGCGCTGGCGCGCCGGGCGACGCTGGCGGTGGGCAACGACACCGGGCCGATGCACGTGATCGCCGCGGCCGGCTGTCCGACGTTGTCGCTCTTCTCCGCCGCCTCCGACCCGGACCGCATCGCCCCGCGCGGGCCGCGCACCGCCCGGCTGCAGCGGGCGCGGCTGGAGGCGCTAGACTTGGCGGAGGTGCTCGACGCGCTGGAGCAGCTCGCCGGCGGCGGCGACCACGGGGGCGACCTCTAGACCCGCCATGTAGGGGCGGTCGGCCGCCGGGTCGAAGTCTGGCTGCGCCACGAAGTCCTGGTAGCTCTGCGGCGTGCGCACCACCGCGCTGTGCGGCCCCCAGGGGGCGTAGCGCGTCTCGTTGGTCGGACCGAACAGGCCGAGGGTGGGGCAGCCGGCGGCGGCGGCCAGGTGCATCAGCCCGGAGTCGTTGCCGAGATAGAGCGCGCAGCGCGTCAGCGCCGCCGCCAGCACCGGCAGCGGCGCCTTGCCGATCCAGTCCAGCCGCCGCGCGCGCGGCAGCCGCGCCAGCAGGGGATTGGCCAGCGGCCGCTCATGCTCGGCCGCGACCACCGCGACCCGCGCGCCCGGCAGCGGGCCATCCGGCGCGGTCAGGGCGAGAACGGCCTCGGCGAAACGCTCGACCGGCCAGATCTTGCCGCTCCAGTTGGCGGTCGGCCCGACCGCCAGCACCGGCCCGTCCGGCTCGGCCGGCAGCAGGCGTGCCGCCGCCGCGTGGTGCGCGGCGGAGAACCAGAGTCGCAGCCGCTCCGGCGGCGGGGCGCCCAGCAGGTCGGCCAGCTCGACCACCCGGTGGCGCGCGGGGTCGGCGCGGCCGACCAACAGGCGCCGGCGCGTCGGCACCAGGTAGGACAGCGCCGAGTTGCGCAGGTCGACCACCAGCGACCAGGGCGTGAAGGCCGTCTGCAGCCACAGCGCCAGCCAGTGCCGTCCGCCGGCGCGCTTGTCCATCAGATGGATCCGCGCGAGCCCGGGCAGGGCGCCGTAGAGCGGCGCCGCCAGGCGGCTGGCGGCCAGGGTGAAGCGGGCCTGCGGATAGCGCTCCAGAAGCTGCGCCAGGCAGCCGCTGGCCAGCACTGCATCGCCGAGCCGGGTGGGGAGAATCACGAGAATCCGCATGTCGCCGCGCTGTATGGCAGGGGTGCGCCGCCTTGCCAAGCCGCTGCCGCCTGACCATCTGCCGGAACGGGAGTCAACGTGAGTCTCGGCAACGGGGAGGGCAGGAATGAGCGGGCTGTCGGCGCATGTGCTGGATCAGCGTGGTCTGCTGCAGGTGAGCGGGCCGGACGTGCGCGGCTTCCTGCAGGGGATCGTCTCCAACGACGTCGAGAAGGCGACGCCGCGGCACGCGCTCTGGGCCGCCTTCCTGACGCCCCAGGGCAAGTACCTGCACGACTTCCTGATCGTCGAGCTGGCGTCCGATCGGACGGAAGTGGCCGAGGACGCCGAGACGGGCGCCGAAGGACGCGCCGAAGAGGGCGGCGCGGCGCTGCTGCTCGACTGCGAGGCCGCGCGGCGCGCCGACCTGCTCAAGCGCCTCAAGCTCTACAAGCTGCGCAGCAAGGTGACCCTGGCCGACCGCAGCGAGGCGTTGGCGAGCGTCGCGATCTGGGGCGCCGGCGCGCCGGCCGCCGCCGGCCTGCCGGCCGAGCCGGGCGCGGCCCGGCCGTTCCACGGTGGCAGCCTCCTCGTCGATCCGCGCCGGGTCGAGCTCGGCCTGCGCGCGTTGATCCCGCGCGCGGCGCTGGAGCCGGCGCTGGCCGAGCTGGGCGCCGCGCCGGCCGAGCTGGCGGCCTGGGAGCACGCGCGCATCGCCGCCGGCGTGCCCGACGGCAGCCGCGACCTGCAGATCGAGAAGGCCATCCTGCTGGAGAACGGCTTCGACGAGCTGGGCGGCGTCGACTGGAACAAGGGCTGCTACATGGGCCAGGAGCTGACCGCCCGGACCAAGTACCGCGGCCTGGTGAAGAAGCGCCTCGTGCCGGTGGAGATCGCCGGGCCGCTGCCGGCGCCCGGCACGCCGGTGACCACGGCCGACGGCAAGGCGGTCGGCGAGACCCGCAGCGCCGCCGGCGACACGGCGCTGGCCCTGATCCGCCTCGATGCGCTCGACGCCGAGCTGACGGCCGACGGCGCCAAGCTGACCCCGCACAAGCCGGACTGGGCGAGTTTCTGACCGGGCGCGCTTCTAGTGTGCCCCCTGCTCCGCGCCGAGCCGCGCGCGCAGCGCCGCGCCCCGCTCGGCCAGGCGGGCGAAGGGGCTCTCGCCCTCGGCCAGCGTCAGGTCGCCGGCGGCCTTGAGGCCGGCGCTGCCGAAGCGCTCGCGCAGGGACTCCGCGAGCCAGCCCTGGGCCTGGGCGCGGCGGCGCGGGGCCAGGCGGCCGGTCTCGCGCAGCCAGGCGAAGTGGCGATCCAGCGCGGCGACCAGCTCTGCGATGCCGCCGCGTGCCTCGGCGGAGACCGCCAGGGCCTCCACGCGCCAGCCCTCCTCCGCCTCGCTGAGCCCCAGGGCACCGCGCAGGTCGGACAGCGCGCGCCGGGCCGGCGCGCCGGTGTCGGCCTTGGTGACCACCGCCAGATGCGGGATCTCGACGATGCCGGCCTTCATGAACTGCAGGGAGTCGCCGCTGCCCGGCTGCACGCAGAAGACCACCGTGTCGGCCACCCCGGCCACGTCGGTCTCCGACTGGCCAACCCCCACCGTCTCGATCAGCACCAGGTCGAACAGCGCGCGCATCAGGACCATGGCGGCCACGGTCTGGTCGGCCAGACCGCCCAGGCGGTCGCGCGCCGCCATGGAGCGGATGCACAGCCCGGCATCGCCGGGCCCCGCCGCCAGGCGCACCCGGTCGCCGAGCAGCGCGCCGCCCGAGCGCTTGGAGGAGGGGTCGACGGCGATCACGCCGACCGTGCGCCCGGCCGCGCGGTAGGCGGCGATCAGCGCGCCGGTCAGGGTCGACTTGCCGACCCCCGGCGGGCCGGTCAGGCCGATGGTCTGGCCGCGCGGCGCCGCCTCGGCCGCCGCCAGCAGGGCCAGCACCTCGGGCGATTCGGGGCTGCGTTCCAGCCGGGCGAGCGCACGCGCCAGCGCCGGCTTGCCGCCCTGGCGCAGTGCCTCCAGGGTGAGATCCTCGCTCATG
>LSZA01000098.1 GCA_001637315.1 Phormidium willei BDU 130791
TTACGACCATTCACAACAATATGAGGCAATAACTCAGGACGAGCTTGATAGGCGGGACCACTGACGATCGCCAAAATCCGTAAGACAGCCAGTTGATACGGATCCGTCATTTCTGGGTAGTCAGCGAGTTCTTCCAAGGTGGGAGTTGTTCGCACTAACTCCAACTGGTTGGGATTGACCTCTAAGGGATGTCCCAGCAACTCTAACACCAACAAGGCTGTATCTAATGCCTCTAGCATTTGATTTTGAGCAATAAAAAATTGAATTTTTAATTCATAAATTTTAACTTTGTCTATCAGTGTTTTAGCTTCTTTGAAGACAATTTCCGATAGAGCTTGTGCCTCAGAAAATTGTGCTTGGATATAGTATATTTCTACTGATTGGGTGTATAGATCTAACGCCAGTTTGTAGTCTGTTGTCCAGACATGATCGGGTAATAGTTGACGGCCAACATTGAGATATTCTAAGGCTGAGGCGTAGGCGGCGGCGGCTTTTGCTTTCATGGCCGCCTCTAGGTTTAGCTGACTCAACTGACGGCGTTCAGCGGGATCATCGATTAAACTCGCACCCAGATTAAGAGCATTAACAATATCAAATAGACCTTCCTCTAAGCCTTCTGAGCCATGATATTCAAGTAATCGTCGTCCCACCCGTAAATGGACCTCTTGTTTCTCGGCATCGAGAATTAGGGAATACGCCGCCTGTTGGACGCGATCGTGGAGGAATTTATAGACAATGGCATTCCCTGACTCTTCAATTGCCTCTGGCATCGAATCCTGATTATTTAAAGGAATGACTAACCCAGCATGAATCGCACTCCAGAGTTCCGCTGCACTTCGGGCCAGAGGAATCACTAAACCGGCGTGAATCGCACTCCAAAGTTCCGCCGCTGTTTGAGCAACGGAGGTATCATTAACAATCGCTAAAATATCTAAATCAAAGCTATTACCGATGCAGGCTGCCAGTTGTAAGAGATGCTGTGTTGAAGCGTCTAACCGTTGAATTTCATGAACCATTAGGTCAACCACGTTCTCTGTGATATCGAGGCTCAGCAACTGTTCTAAATCCCAAAACCAGGACGCTGTATCCTGATGATATTGCAATAGATTTTCACGATAGAGATGTTGAAAGGTTTGAGTAATAAAAAATGGATTTCCTTGAGTTTTACCAAGTAAGAGCTTAGACAGAGGTTCAACGGTGGCCCGAGGTTGATTAAGGGTATCACCCACCAGACCATTAACATGGTCTAAGGTGAGGGGTTTGAGAGTGAGCGTCTCAACAGTCATTCCATCTTGTTGGATTTTAGCCAGAGTTGTCATGAGTGGGTGACTGAGGCTAACTTCATTATCCCGATAGGCTCCTAACATGAGTAAATGATGACTATCGGGATCAGCAATTAGTAGCTGAATTAGCTGTAATGAAGCTGGATCAGCCCATTGTAAGTCATCGAGAAACATCACCAGGGGATGTTCTGGCTGGGTAAAAACCTGAATAAAGGCACGAAATACGAGATTGAAGCGGTTTTGAGATTCAGTGACAGGTAGCGGGGATACAGCCGGCTGAGTGCCAATAATGAGTTCAATTTCCGGGATTACATCGGTAATAACTTGCCCATTTTTCCCTAAAGCCTGAGTGATTTTATCACGCCAACTGAGAATCTCCGCTTCAGTTTCTGTCAGCAGTTGTCGCACCAGTTCTCGAAACGCCTGAATTAGACAGGCGTAGGGAATATTTCGTTGAAATTGGTCAAATTTTCCACTAATAAAATAACCCCGCTGACGGACAATGGGTTTGTGAACTTCTTTGACGAGGGCTGATTTACCAATCCCGGAGTAGCCGGCCACTAAGAGCATTTCCGAGGGACCTTGACTGATGCGATCAAAGGCATCGAGGAGTTGTTGAACTTCGGCATCTCGTCCGTAGAGTTTTTCAGGAATACTAAAGGTTCCTTGCTGATCTTGGCTGGCTAACTCAAACGTTGGAATACTTCCTGTCGTTGTCCACTGTCTTAGACAAGTTTCTAAGTCTTTTTGGATTCCATAACTACTTTGATAGCGATCTTCGGCGGTTTTTGCCATCAATTTGAGAACGATCGCCGAAACCGATTCAGGAAGGTCAGCACGGCGTTCATGGGGAGGAAGCGGCGGTTTAGCAATATGACAATGAATCAATTCCATCGGATCATCCGAGTCAAAGGGGAGATGGCCCGTGAGCAATTCATAAAGCGTTACTCCCAGGGCATAAAAATCCGAGCGATAGTCGATCGCACGATTCATACGACCCGTTTGTTCTGGCGACATATAGGCTAAGGTTCCCTGAAGAACGTTAGGACTGCTAACACAGGCATTTTCTTTGCCAAGACGAGAGGAGATGGAAAAATCAATCAGTTTCAGTGCTTGGGTTTGGGGATTAAAGACGATATTTTCTGGCTTAAGATCCTTATGAATTAACTGCTGTTGATGCAGTTGTCCTAAGGCGATCGCAATCTTCTGGCTAATGCGTAAAGTTTGTTCGAGATCTAAGCGATTGGGGTTAAGCCAATGGGTTAAATCTTGACCGCCAAAGTCTTCTAAAACCAAAACAGGTCGGCCCTGCCATTGTTCGAGGCCATAAGGTTTGACGATGCCGGGACAATCCAGTTGGCAGACGAGATCATGTTCATAGCGCAGTCGGGCAATATCCGCCGGCTTCGGATGGTCTGCCAGTAAAGTTTTGAGGATGACAGGACGCTGTTGCGGGTCGTCGACGGCCCGATACACGATGGTGGTGGGATTTTCCGATAAGGTTTCGAGGACTTGGTACTTTGACAGCTTCAACATGGGGGTCAGAACCGAGAGAAAATGGTAAAAGAAAGGTCCTGGGAAGAGGTTGTAGAAACGAGGTGGGGTTGAGGTGAGGAGCGAATGTGTAATCAGGGACCGTTAATGGGGCGATCGCAGCCTATTGAACCACCGTAACATGCCTTCTATACCAGCCCAAACTAGAACCACGGGAATAAACAAGCGTAGATACCAGGGAGACAGTTTTCCGTTCCAGGGTAGGCCTTTGCGGTAGCGAATTTGGTCGGCCCAACGACGAAGCACAAGGATGGTGGGTTCTTGCAAGTCCCAAATCTGGCAGTAGGGGGCCGTACTCCCAGACGCATCGATGAGGCTGTTCACGGCGCGACGGGCCGCTTCGTTGGCCGCTTCCATAGTGGCTAAGTCTGTGTTGGTACGCACATAGTCCGAGGCCAGGAACAGATTAGGAATTTGTGTATGGGCATCGGGCCGTAAAGACCAAGTGTTGACCAAATTGACCAATAAGGGTTCACCATTGATGTTGGCTTGAGGATCGCCGATACGGCTGCGATAGCAAAGCCGTTCCTGGCCCGGATGATGACAGATGCGATCGCCACTCTCTTCCTCAGGAAGAGGAATTGGGCCGACAAACCCTTTGGCAATGAGGGCATTAACCGCGAGACGGGCCTGGCTTTGATCAACCTTGAGATAGTCGGCGATCTCTTCTAATGTGGCATGGTCTCGGTCATTGAGCCACAGGAATAGGGTTTTGAAATAGTCGGGGAGGTCGCGATCGACGATTGTGGCCAGTCGTTCAGGGTCGTTGGCTAACTCACAGCAGTTGTGGATGATACCCGGATCGAGAAACCAAGACTGGAGATCGCTATCTTGCAGTAGGGATTTACCTTCTTCTCGGAGCGATCGCTGCATTTGCTCCCAAACCTCGGTTTTAATTTCTTCGGGGGAACAAATCTGGGCCGGTTTGTTGATTTTGAGTCCCCTAGAGCCGTTGAGGGCGCCCACTTCATCAGTATTGGGGTCAATGAAATAGCCCCAATTGGAGGGAATCGCCGAAATAATCCCCTTAATGGTTCCATCGCCGAAGTCCGACATGGGAAACTCGGGCCAAAAGCTCGGTTGAGAGATCGATGTTAGCGCCCAGGGGGCATCAACGTACAGGACATGACCGTGGGTGACGGGAACATCGCGATTGAGATAAAACTGGATGCCATTCATCCAAGAGGTGCTGGTTCCCAGGCGCTTGAGGTTGGCCAGACTCGGATCCCCGGCCATGAGATCATCAGAGATGAGGCCCGCCATCATTTCTACGGGCAGAGCGGCGATGTAATAATCTCCTGTCACGGTGCGATCGCGTTGGCTTTTAAGATCCGTGACGATGGCCCCGGTAATTTGCATGTTGCCCTCAGCATCCCGTCCGGCCTCAATCGAACGCAGACGAGTCGAGAGATGGTAGGTCACCCCCCGGGACTGTAGATAGTCCAACCAGGGGTTAATCCAAACATCGTTTGTGGGACCATTGAGGATGCGATCGGGACTCTCGCTGGTGGGATCGATGAGATCGAGTAACAATTGCAGGAAAATGTAGCCAATGGTTTTGACACTGGCCAGTTCCGCCCGAGAGGCCACTAAGGAGGTCGTGATTCCCCGGGCCAGCAATGCCTGATAGGCCGGCGATTTTCGTTCAGCGTCTAAATAATCCCACCAGTTGAGTTTTTCGTATTCGTCCAAGCGTCGCTCTTTGCAGGAGGTAAACAATTGCCAAATTCGCTCGGCAAAAAATTCCAACTCCCCCGGTTGTAACTCCAGATCGGCGCCCCCCAACAGAACTTTGAGGATCAGTTCGATGTCGGCTAGGTTGCGGGGAAAACGAGCGGGGATAATAATTAGGTTTTTACCGTCTTCATGACGGGCCAAGGCCAAACGAGTCGCCGTCACCAGGTTATCGAAGACTCCCCGACGATTCCCCTTATAGGGAATGCGCTTCATGGTATCGGTGACATGGCGGTAAAACCCCGGAAAGAAGCGGAATCCATGTTCCCCCGGCAAGGGTTTTTTGCCCGGTCCAGCACTGTCGGGAACGTTAATACTGCGGGCTTTTCCTCCAGGAATGTCTTTGAGTTCGTACACCTCGACCTCAAAGCCGCGATCGACCAGTTCATGGGCGGCACTCATTCCGGCAATGCCCCCTCCGAGAATAATCACTTTGGTCATGGGACCCTCCTCACAAGGTGTTTGAGTCTATCTGAGTTCAACAGTGAACTCTTGTTTTATAACTTATATTCGGGTCAGATCGGCTTGTATTAAGTTTTTTTAGGTATAAGACTACCCTGAAAACTATCCTGGAAACCCCTAACTTGATGGGTTACATTGAGACTCAACTGGATACGACTTGAAAATAAACGTATAGATAAATCATTCAAATATTCCTTATGACTATAGATGTTTTGCGCGAGTGGCTGATGGTTCTTCTGCTCAATGTCAAAACCCTACTTTGGAACCATCCCCTGATGGCGGCGATCGCCCTGATGGGATTCTCACTGCTGAGTGGCTATCACAGTCGACGGCAGCTAATCTCGACCGAATCTCTCGCTCCCAATTCAGAGTCCACGGTCGTTGTTGAAGCCCACAACTGGCGCAATCCCGAACCGATACAAGGTTGGGCAGGATTTGCCGGCTTGACAGGAGCCGTCGGTTTACTGCTGTTCAGTGCGCGTCTGGATCCCTCACACCGCCTCTGGGGTCTGAGCCTTAGCCTGCTAGCCGCCATCAGCCTCTATGCCGCTGGAGACTGGCTCCGGGGGACAATTCAGTCCCTAGGGCAGCGGCTACGCCATTGCCGCGATTCCCATGACATCTGGACAGTGATCTCTGAGGTTGTCTTTCTGGGCTTCTGTGCTGCCGCAACCGTCGCCCTCGCCGTCATCAGCATTGTTCTGGTGGAGGGCCTCTCCCGACTCCCCGGACTGGCTGGGTTCAATCCTGTGCTGATGGGGGGGTCTATTGTGGTCACCTTCACCGTCACCGTTGTGACTCCCCGGCTACTGACACCGACGTTCCCCCATCAACACCAACCCGTCTGTCGAGCCTGTCAAACCCCGATGGTCGCTATCCCCAAATCCCAACTCAATTCAGCCTTGAACGCCGCCCAACAGATGGCAGAAACTCTGGGAAAAAGTGAGTTTTATGGCTGGCATTGTCCCACCTGTTTTCCGAATGCTACAGACTCATTTCATCTGCGATCATATCTGATTAAATCTCCTTCTTGGGTTTCCTGTCCCCAATGCCATCAATGGACAATGAGCCTAAAAAAACGATATGAGGGGTCAAAACGAATCATCATTCAAGATTGTCTAGCCTGTGGTCATCATCGCCAGGAGGAAAAAGAGATTCCCCCAGTTCGCTCAAAACCCTCCAAGTACCGTCCTCGTCGTCATTCAGGCAGTCGCTATGGTTCAGGATCTTGGGGGGGCGATTCTAGCGGCGGCGATTCTAGCGGCGGTGGCGGTGACTTTGGCGGGGGTGACTTTGGTGGGGGTGACAGTGGTGGCGGCGGTGCTGGAGGGGACTATTGAGCCTCGCAGCCCGATGGAGGTTCTGGTTATGGGGATTGGGATCGACCATTGCTTGTGGCTGAGTGGGTCTGTTAGGATCATCCTCTAGCCTCACGTTTGGCATTTGGGAGTCCCGGTTATGGTTAAAATTTGCTCGCGCCGTCGAGTTGGTGTTCAACAGGTTTACGATATTGGGGTCGCCAAAGACCATAATTTCCTCTTAAAAACGGGTTTGGTGGCCTCCAATTGCTTCAATAAATCTCACTCGATGGCCTATGGCTATGTCACCTATCAAACGGCTTATTTAAAAGCCAATTATCCTGTCGAATATATGGCGGCGTTATTGACCGCCAACAGTGGGAATCAGGACAAGGTGCAAAAATATATTGCCACTTGTATGAGTATGAATATCACCGTGCAACCGCCGGATATTAATCATTCCAATGTGGATTTTACGCCGGTGGAGGGGCAAAAGATTTTATTTGGACTCTCGGCGGTGCGAAATTTGGGTCAGGGGGCGATCGATTGTATTTTGAGGGCGCGAGAGGAGGGGCCGTTTGAGTCGTTGGCTCAGTTGTGCGATCGCGTCGATCTCCACGCCGTCAACCGCCGGGCCTTGGAAGCGTTGGTCCAATGTGGCGCTCTCGATCGCTTCAACCCCAATCGTAAGCAATTGATGGAACATCTCCCCTTGGTGATTGATTGGGCCGGGTCTCGGGCCAAAGAACGCAGTGTCGGTCAGTTTAATCTGTTTGACCAACTCGGGGAAGATCCTCAAAATAACCAGGATGATAACGGTTTTGATGGGGTTCCTCAAGCGCCCCAGATAGAAGATTATCAGCCGATGGAGAAGTTGAAGCTCGAAAAAGAACTCCTCGGCTTCTATGTCTCGGATCATCCCCTGAAACCGATTCAGAAAACCTCACGATTGCTGGCCCCGGTGAACCTTAATGAAATGGAAGACCAACATGAGAAGGTGATGGTGAGTGCCATTGTCATGCTCAGTAGTCTCAAACCCATTGTTACCAAAAAGGGCGATCGCATGGCCATTGTCCAACTCGAAGACCTCACGGGACAAGTCGAGGCGGTGGTATTCCCCCGTACCTATGAGCGGGTTCACCACCATCTGATCGAAGACGCGCGGCTGATTGTCTGGGGGAAAGTCGATCGCCGCGATGATAGTGTGCAATTGATTGTCGAGGATGCTGAACCCATCGAACGGGTGCAGATGGTGCTGGTGAAACTCAATCCTGAACAAGCCGGAGATATCCAGCAACGCCATCAACTGCGGAATGTGTTGCAATCGCAGGTTCCCGAAGACAGCAAACCCAAAGTTCCGGTGATTGGCGTGATTGCGGCGGGCCATCAGCGTCAACTGGTGCGGCTGGGCCATCAATTTCAGGTGATGGACTGTGATCAGGCGGTGGCGGCCCTGAATCGGGCCGGTTATCCCGCTCGTCGCCATTCTTTGGCCAAAGTGTAGGGAATATCTTCACAGCCTGGATGTGAGGCAATTCCAGCGGGGATTCGGATCCCCTCTCAACTCAGACGAATAATAAACCTGATACCATAGCAAATTACCGTGGTTGGATAGGGTTGGGTTTGAACTGTATCAAGTCCCTGCTGCGTTCAACATTTGATTTTAAGGAGGAACAGTCATTGTCTCGCCGTTATTTGTTTACCTCGGAGTCCGTCACTGAAGGACATCCTGATAAAATCTGCGATCGCATCTCCGATTCCATCCTCGATGCATTGCTGACCCAAGATCCCAAAAGTCGTGTCGCGGCGGAAGTCGTGGTCAATACCGGCTTGGTCTTAATCACCGGAGAAGTGAGTACCCAGGCCAAAGTCGATTATGTCAAACTGGCCCGGGAAAAAATCGCCGAAATCGGCTATACCGACGCGGAAAACGGCTTTTCTGCCAATAGCTGCTCGGTCTTAGTGGCTCTCGATGAACAATCCCCCGATATCGCCCAGGGGGTCGATGCAGCCCAAGAACGGCGCGAACAGGCGAGTGATGCGGAACTCGATGCTGTCGGTGCCGGCGACCAGGGCCTCATGTTCGGCTTTGCTTGTGACGAAACCCCGGAACTGATGCCGCTTCCGATTAGTTTGGCTCATCGACTCTCTCGCCGCCTGACTCAGGTGCGTAAATCCGGTGATTTGCCCTATCTCCGTCCCGATGGCAAAACCCAAGTCACGGTGGTGTATGAAGACGGTAAACCCGTGGGGATTGATACGATCCTGATTTCGACGCAACATACCGCCAGTATTGAGGGGATTAGCGACGAAAAAGCGGTGCGCGATCGCATCCAACAAGACCTCTGGGCCCAGGTGGTGCAACCCGTCTTTGGCGAAATGACCGTTCAACCGGACGAGAAGACTCGTTTTCTGGTCAATCCCACCGGTAAATTTGTCATTGGCGGTCCCCAAGGGGATTCAGGACTCACGGGACGAAAAATCATTGTCGATACCTACGGCGGCTATTCCCGTCACGGAGGCGGGGCCTTTTCGGGCAAAGATCCCACCAAAGTCGATCGCTCCGCCGCCTACGCCTGTCGCTACATTGCCAAAAACATTGTCGCCGCTGGCTTCGCCGAAAAATGCGAAGTTCAAGTCAGTTATGCCATTGGCGTGGCCCAGCCGACCAGTATTTTCATTGAAACCTTTGGCACCGGTAAAGTCGATGAAGAGAAACTCTTGGCCGTGGTTAACGATATCTTTGAACTGCGTCCGGCAGGAATTATCCAGGCCTTCAATCTCTCCCGTCTCCCGAGCGAACGTGGAGGACGCTTCTTCCAAGAAACGGCCGCCTACGGCCACATGGGACGCACAGACCTAGACTTGCCCTGGGAGCAAACCGATAAAGTCGAGGCCCTGAAAGCGGCGTTGACTCCGGCGGTCTCCGCCGGACGTTAGGATCTCACTCATTCTAAGTTGAGTCTAGGTCTAATGTGGGGCGATGGCGATCGCCCCAAACAGGCTAGTCTATGGCGTTGGTAGTCTACGGCATTGATGGATAGAGGCAAATCGTCTATGGTGATCGCCATTGCCCTATCCATCCCACAAGCCTTATGAGTGCTACCCTACAAAACAGCAACTGGACCAAACTGCAAAACGGGTCTGACATTCGCGGCGTTGCCCTTCCCGGCATCCCCGACGAACCCGTCAACCTCACCCCAGATATCGCCGAAACCCTCGGCCAATCCTTTGTCCGCTGGCTCAGTGAAACCCTCAACAAACCCGCCAGCGACCTAACCATCAGTTTAGGACGAGACAGCCGCCTCTCGGGGCCCGACTTAATGGCCGCCACCACAAGCGCCATCAGCCGTCTTGGCTGTCGCGTCTATGACTTCGGTTTAGCCTCCACCCCGGCTATGTTCATGAGTACCGTCAGCCCCGAGTTTAACTGCGACGGGGCCATCATGCTCACCGCCAGCCATTTACCCTTCAACCGAAATGGCTTCAAATTCTTTACCGGCGAGGGAGGTTTAGGCAAACCCGATATTAGCGCCATTCTCAAATTTGCCGCTGACCAAGACTTCCCCGAACCCGCCGAAGGTGGAACGATTGAGACTCGTGATTTCATGGGGGTGTATGCCGAAGGACTCGTCAAATTAGTGCGAGAAGGGGTCAATCATCCGCAACAGTTTGAACAGCCATTAAAGGGACTTCATATTATTGTGGATGCTGGTAATGGTGCGGGCGGCTTTTACTGCGATCGCGTCCTCAAACCCCTAGGCGCAGACACGACAGGCAGCCAATTTTTAGACCCCGACGGGACATTTCCCAACCATGTCCCCAACCCAGAAAATGAAGCGGCTATGGCGGCTATTTCTGAGGCGGTCTTAGCTCAAAATGCCGACTTCGGCATTATCTTTGACACCGATGTTGATCGCGGTGCAGCGGTGGACTCCCAAGGGCAAGAACTCAACCGCAATCGCCTCATCGCCTTAATTTCCGCCGTTGTCCTCAAGGAACATCCCGGCTCCACCATTGTCACCGACTCCATCACCTCAGAAGGCTTAACGACCTTCATTGAACAAGATCTAAAGGGTGTTCATCATCGCTTCAAACGAGGCTATAAAAATGTCATCAACGAGGCGATTCGCTTAAATCACGAAGGTCAAGAATCTTGGCTCGCCATTGAAACCTCGGGTCATGGGGCGATGAAGGAAAACTATTTCCTAGATGATGGCGCTTATCTCATTACCAAGCTGTTGGTTGAGTTGGCAAAATTGAAATTAGAAGGCAAAGCCTTATCCGATTTAATTGCCAACTTACAAGAGCCTCAAGAAAGCCGCGAGCTACGCATGAAAATCGGCGTTGAGGACTTTAAAGCCTATGGCAATCAGGTCATTAAAGCGTTAAGCCAATTTGCCGAAAGTCATGACGGCTGGCAGGTGGTTCCCAAGAACTATGAAGGGGTGCGCGTTAGTTGTCAATCCCCCGAAGAACAGGGCTGGTTCTTGTTGCGTTTGTCGTTACATGACCCCGTCATTCCTCTGAACATTGAATCCAACGTTGAGGGAGGAGTGAGTCAGATTGCGAAGACACTTTTGGGATTTTTAAAACAGTTTGACAAGCTGAATTTGTCGGCGTTTAAAGAGGTTTAAATCGAAAATTGTTGGGAGTTAGGGCGATCGCCGCGATCGCCCTTTCCGAGATTCTATCACTCGTTTGCGATAAGGGTCCACATCTTTGCGCCAACAGACGCGATGACCCCGAAGTTCTGCACCATTGGCTTTGAGGCATTTTAACCATTGTCGATATCGTCGGATGGCTTCGAGGTCGTCGAGGAGTCCCCATTTTTGTTCCTGTCGGCTGAGTCGGGCAAAACGGTCATAATGGGGATAGTCTGGGGTGACAAAGTCTTCTTTTTTATGCAGAACAAAGGGGTTTTCAAAGAGGTCGTAGGTGTAGCGATGAACCCGCAAATCTTGGAGGTCGATTTGCATGATAGTTTTAATCAGAGGATGGGGGTTGGTGTCGAAGTCTGGACAGTGAAAATAGGAGATTTTGGGGCGTTGGGTATGGAATTGGATTAGGGTCGTATCGTCCATTCTGCCGATGGTGTGGCTGGCGCAACCTTCGTAGAGCCGTAAAATGGGGTCGAGGTGGTTGAAGGCGCTAATATGCACCGTTAAGCCCCTAGGAGAACGCTGGCCAATGGGACTGCGATCGCACAACTTCCCTAACCGCTCCAAACTCCCCAAACCATATAACATTAAATCCGCCGCCATGAGGGCTTGTTTATAATTGCCAAAAAAGGCACGGATATCATAGCGAATCGCTGGGGTTAATTCACTAAAGCGGGGGCGATTGCCCAAAGCCGTTAGAGCCAAATAAATCAAGAGTTCTTGGCGGCGACGTTCGGCGATCGCATCCCAGTCCGCCTCGTCCGTCGCTTGCAACACCAGGCGAAAGGCGCGACGCAAACTGCCAAATAAATCAATAATATCCGCTTCTTCAATTAACTCCGTGGGTTTGGGAAGGCGGCCGCGATCGCTGAAAAACTGCATTAGGGGTTCTAAGGTCTCTCGACATTCCTCAAACCGCTGAACTGAGACGCGCACACGGGGGGTTTGGCTGCGAGAACGGAAGCGAGAGGCGCGAAATTGCTCCTGCTGTTCGCGATCGCAAAACACCCCATACACCCCCAACCCCACCGGAATCGCATCCACCCCCAACACCCCATCAATATAGGCTTTCAACTCCTCCTGTTCATAATATTTCTGAAACGTTCCCCGCTGCGTGACCACCCCATCCCCATAGACAACATCTTCCTCATCGCGATCGCGCACCAACACCTGGGCCGCCACCAGTAACACCCCCTCCGTCAACGCCCAAGCCTTCTGCAACGCTTCCCGGCGTTCCTGAGGATCTTCAATCACATTAATCACATAGCCCAAATTGACAAATTGCGCCTTCTCCAACGCCGTTTCTGGAGCATAATAAGGGTCCCACCCTTGAGCCGTGAGTCCCCGCTGTTGCAGCCGTTTCACATCTCCCCCATAGCCGCAACCATAGTCAAAACAGGTCATTTCAGGAGTTAACAAACCCGCTTCTAGGGCTAACTTCAGGGGACGGGACAAATCATGACGCATCATCGCCGCCCGATGGCGTGCAATGCGGGATTTAATGGGATTTTGCACCGAACGCCGCTGCACCTGATGGCCCTGAATCTCCACCCCCACATCCCGTAAATAGCGTTGCCAATTGTTGCGAGTGCCGATGTGACGGGTATTATCGAGGAGTCCGAGGGCTTCTTCCTGTTGCGTCAGAGTTCGGAATTGCTCGTAACCGGGATAACTCGGTTCAACAAAGGTTTCCTTACGATGCAAAATAGGGGGATTTTTCGAGTCTTGGTAATTGCGACAACTGACGGTTCCCTGTCGCAAATTGACGAGAATACTTTGTACCAGGGCGGGATGGGGGTCCGCATCGAAGTCAGGATAGGACAAATAGGAGAGTTGAGGCTGGCTGAGGGAGAACTTGACGAGGGTGGCGTTGTCTAGGTTCTCAACCCCACTGGCAGCGTAACCTTCATAGAGACGTAGGGGCAGCGGTAGGGCCGCGACGGCACTGCGATGGACATAGAAGGCACTGGGGAGGGTTTTACCGACGTCACTCTCCTGACAGGCGTGGACGAGGGTGGTGTGGGGGAGTTGTTGCAGCAGTTCCGTCCAGGTTTGCGGTGGCGACGCCAACAGTCCCGCCTCTAGGGCCTGTTCAATTAAAGCCTGCAACGAATCGGAGACGGTGACTAGGGGAGTCATGGCCAGGATAGGTGAGGGGCGAGTCAGGGGCGAGTGGGGGCGATCGCAAACTCCACCCCGTCGTTCTCACGATAATCGTAACTGAGGTGATCTGTCACATTGGTATCGGTCAGTTCCAAGTTATAGAAATCTACGGTTTCCGCCTCAAAATAGGGGCCAGCGTGCCAAGTCCCGCGATGCAACTTCACAAAACAGGTTCCGGGGATGTGAAAGGCTTTGAGGCGGGTGTCGTCGGGGCGCGGGCCGTCGCTGGGAGGGGCAACGGCCAGGAACCAGTCCTGTCCCTGCAAGGACCCTAGACATTGGGTACAGCGGCTATGGCGGGTAATTTTATCGAAGTGATAGCCGCGATGTTGGAGTCGCATCAGATAGAAGCGAGGTTGTCCCTGGTTTAAGTCTAATTGGGCCTCTTGAGCGTCAAAGGGTTTGCTGTCTTCTTGAGGGGTAATCAGTTGACCATAGGGGGCAAAGTTCTCGGCGGTAATGGGTTCGGGGTGGAGTTCTCGATGCGGGTTGACTATCGGTGTCATGTCGGTGTCATTGGGGATGTTTACAACGCGATCGGCCTCCCATCATACCCTGTTGGGGTTGATGCTCTGCAATGGGAATCATGCCACCCATCGTCGCGTTTGTGGGGGGTCTTCTTGAGATTAGGCTAATTCTAGATCAGATATAATCTCCACTGTTGCAAACGGATGAATAACAGGATGACCACAAGGGTGTGTCCCTACGTTATTTCGTTGACTTGCTCCCTCTTAATGGGCGATCAATGGGCTATATCCAATGAGAGAAAAAAGCTGACTGGCGGGAGGATTGCTTTTCCGTTATCCAAGATTTAAGTCTTTAAAACTGCCAGAACTCCGCCGCCGATGGGTTGACAATTACATTTTTATATGGTAAAAACCGCGATTTGAGTCTGTTCTGACTCAGGCTAAGGTTCCATCTGTCCTGACTAGCACTAGATACTCGACTGAGATTTCCTCGTTTACAAATCTTAATGATAAGCGAAAAAAGGTTTAGCACAGGAAGAATCCGTAAAAACTTGGAGTCAGATCTGACATCTAGAATTAAATTCAGTATAATCCAAGTATAAATACGTATTTGCAGCGGCGCTCTAGCAACGCCTAAAGCAACGGCTCGGCTATGGGGTAAATCCGGGTGCATCCCCGATTTCTCGATATCGTGCGTCATTTTTGAGCGACGCCATTAACTTGACGGCTCTTCGGTGGACGTGATCCCGGTTGCAATCCCATAGTTTCTGGTTTCTCGTAACTATGACGACGGGTTTTTGTTGTTTTTTTAATCCAGGTTATGACTCCTGCATTATTGATTTTGCTGGCTACCGGTTGCTTAGAGGCGGGACTCTTCAGAACTGCGATTCCTGAAGTTTTCGAGGGCAACCCGGAGCGATCGCCCCAACCCCATCAGATGCAGAAACAGCTAAGTTCAGAGGCTCACTTTGACCTGCCAGATCGGGGAACACCTGAAGGAAGTATCGATGCTGGAGGAACCCGAGGTAAATGTCCTCAAGATGCCATGCCGCCGAATCCTCCCTTGACGGTCTTAGTTCCCAGAGTGACTCCCGGTGCGAGGGACTGGGCCTTAACCGTGTCACCTCATCCGACCTTTTGGGTCTATGTCCCGGAAACCGTGGCCTCGGAGGGGCTGTTTGTGGTGCGCGATCGCCAATGGAATGATATCTATCGTCAGGAGGTGGCGTTACCTGAATCGGGCATTTTGGAACTGCAATTACCCGAAACGGCTGAGGAGTTAGGGTTAGAGGAAGATTACCGTTTACAGTTTGCCGTCATCTGTCCCCCCGATGGAACCGGCGCGCCGCGAGAGGTGGTGGCCCAGGCCTGGGTGCGTCGGGTTGAACCCACCTCCAGTTTGATGGCTCAATTGCAGCAGCACTCGGAGCGCGATCGGCCTCTGATTTATGGACAACATGGCATTTGGTATGAGTCTCTCTCGGGCCTCGCGCATCAGAGACAGTCAGCACCCAATGACCCGCAGTTACAACAGCGTTGGCAGGACTTTTTAGAGTCCGCCGGCTTGGCTGAATTTTCGGAATTTTCTCTGGTGAACTGATCTTTAGGTTGGGGCGGGTGTTATGGATACTCGGCAATGGGGATGGGTGGTGAGTCTGGGATTGGGGATGGCGATCGCGCCTATCGTCCCCAGTCAAGCTCAAATTATCCCCGATAGCAGCCTAGGCAATGAAGGTTCGGTAACAACGCCGACGGAAACCGGGGTTCAAATCGACGGCGGGGCCGTACGAGGGGATAATCTCTTCCACAGTTTCCAGGAATTTTCCATCCCCACCAACAGCGAAGCCTTTTTCAACAATCCCGACGTCGCCAACATCTTTAGCCGCGTCACCGGCGGCTCAATTTCCGACATTGATGGTGTATTGCGGGCCAACGGAACCGCCAACCTAGTCTTACTCAACCCCAACGGCATTATCTTCGGTCCCAATGCTCGTTTAGACATCGGTGGTTCCTTCGTCGCCAGTACCGCCAACAGTCTGGTTTTTGAGAATGGCCTGGCCTTCAACGCCGAGGACTCTGGGGAGGCCCCTCTACTGAGTGTGAATGTGCCATTGGGGGTGCAATTTAATAATAATCCCGGCAGTATTGAAGCCACTGGGGCGATTCTCACCGTCTCTGAGGGAGAATCGATGGCCTTGGTGGGGGGAGAGATTAGCCTAGAGGATGTTGAAATCAATGCACCGGCTGGACGAATTGACCTCGTAGGAGTGGGGGAACCCGGACAAGTCAGCTTTGAGGTGGGCGATGTCAACTCGGGATTTCCGTTCTTCGGGGTTCCCGCCGAACTGAATCGCGCCTCAGTGTCGTTGGATGAGGCGAATCTGAATGTAGCCGGAGTTGTGGGGGGAGAGATTGGGATTCAGGCGTTGGATATCGAGATGCGGGATAGTCTTTTGGAGGGGGGAATTGCTGAGGGACTGGGAGTTGAGGGTGGCGAGTCAGGGAATATTGAGCTGAATGCAATGGGTAACATCACCATCTCAGATGGTGGGATAGTAAATTTAGTTAGAGAAGACTCAGTGGGAAATGCCGGCAATATTAACGTCATTGCGGGTCAAATAGAAGTAAACCAGGGAGCGGAATTTAATACAAGAACCAGTGGTCAGGGCAATGCGGGATCGGTAACTGTTCAAGCGAGTGGCAGTGTTTTTTTTACAGGTGCGAACTCAGAAGGACTACCAAGTGGAGCGTTCAGTAGTGTCAGAGAAGCTGGTCAAGGAAATGCTGGAACCGTGAGAATTGTGGGGAACAGAGTCGAAGTTCGAGATGGCGCCCAGCTCTCGTCATCTAGCTTTGGTCAAGGAAATGCTGGAACTGTGATAGTTGAAGCTCAAGACACTGCCATTTTCTCAGCTACTAATGATAAGACTGAGGATTTTATCACTGGTGCAGGGAGTATTTTAACAGGTCGAGGTAGAGGCGGAGATGTTAGAGTTATTGCCAATGTAATTGAGGTTCGAGATGGAGCGCAATTATCCTCAAGTACATTGGGGGTCGGACAGGCTGGAAACGTGACCCTCGAAGCGGCCGAAACGGTACAACTGTCAAA
>LSZA01000099.1 GCA_001637315.1 Phormidium willei BDU 130791
TCTGAGTCCCCAGTTTCATTATCCTGGGTTGGGTCTTCGATACGGTAGCGATCGCCGGCTTCAAAGGCCTCGGTCAACGCGACACCAGCATCATTAACAATCGTCGCAGTATCTGGCAAGACATCCAGACGTAGGGTTCCGTCTCCGTCCACCCCTTCCAGGGTGACCTCAATCATGGTTCCTGATTCCGCTGAGACTGAGGCAATGTTTGCGGTAGCGGTTCCAGTGGTGGTTAGGCTAAAATCGGCAACATCTACCTCATTGACCGCTTCGCTAAAGGAAACTTCGTAAATGATTGTCTCCTGAGTTGTCATTTCATCGGTATTTTCTGGTCGTTGAATGGCGAGAACCTGGGGAGCAGGTTCGTCAGAATCAGACGTATCTTCAATGGAGCTATAGTTGAGGCTAAAATTATCAATGGCAACGGTATCTCTATAGTTGCTATTTGTGCTATCTGAGAGGGCAACGACGCGAATTTGTACCAGTTCGCTTTGGTTATCTATCGCATCACCAAAATCTAAAAGTTCCGATCCTGTTGTTAATTGGTTGACCCCCCATTCTTCGGGATCGTCGTAAGTACCGAGGGGCAAAAAATCACCTTCAGTCCCAATCCGATAATCAATTGTCCAGGAGGTAGAACGGTTTTTGACGCTCAGCATTTGAGCTTCTAAGGACATCTGAAAATCCTGGAAGCCTTCAGTATTAGTCAGGGAGAGAACGAAAGCTGCACCGGGGTCGCCAAAGCTTCCCGTCTGACGAATTCCGAGGGCGCGATCGCTGACGTTCTTCTGCTCAGATGCTGCATCTCCTTCTTCTAATTCACTATTTGCAGACGCGACATTTCTAAACCCTCCTGCTGTATTATCCCAACTTTTAGGGGCTGAATTAAAGTCAATTAATGTTCCCAGACTTGATGAAGTTGCGTCTGTGTAAATTGCCCAACCTGAGGGAAGTCCATCGCCAAGAGTATTGAAATTTTCTTGGTAAGAAACACCTGTTAAATTAACGGTAGCCATTAAAATGCACCCGATAACGACATCGTGAAGTCTTTGGACTTAGTCTAGCTTGGGGCGATCGCGACTGCCAAGGGCTGCAATCCACAAATTCGGACGGTTCTCTAACAGAGTCTGAGGATATTTATAGTGATAGACATTCCAGAATTGATGATAAAAAATCGCAAAATTGCTTCCCAGAGATAATTAAAGGGTTTGGAATCGTCCTACATTAAATGTCTGTATATTGGGCGAGTGTAAACTTTTATCAGTCAATCCGGAGGTCGCTCTAGCCGTTTTCAGATTTGTTAGCTAGACTTGTGGCATAAGATTTATCAGAAACTCCATTTTTGTTGCACTGGATACCAATTTTGGAGAGGAGCGTGGGTATTTTTCAGCCCGAGTTTGGCCGTCATCCCAGATGGGTTAAACCAAAGACCAGAACAATAGAACCAGTTGGGTGCATCATGAAGCGATATAAGCCTAGGCGAAGCCAGGGATATACAATTCCTGAGCTTCTAGTGATTGTTGTGATTCTAGGAATCCTCAGTTCAATCACTCTGACGAGTTGGTCGTATTTTGTTGCCAATCAGGCGGTCAAACAAGCCAATGAAGCCGTATTTATGGCCATGCGTTCCGCTCAAAGTCAAGCCAGAACGTCCAAGGAGCGATGGCAAGCGAGTTTCCGAGAAGAAGATGAACAGGCCTTCTGGGCAGTTCATCCGGCTAGGATTCATCCCGATGATGCTCAATGGATAGCCCTATCATCCGCCGTTCGCTACGATGAGGAGAATAGCACTCTACGGCGGGTTCAGGGGGCGCGACGGGTTGTTTTTGACCGTCGTAGTCATGTGGTTGGTCAATTAGGACGAATAACGATTGTTCATCAAGATAATTCTGAGCTGAGGCGTTGTACGTTTGTCTCAACGTTGTTAGGAACGATCCGACAAACCCGCAATGAATGGTGTGAACGATAATGACACGGCCCTGACTATAGATGCCCCACGTTAGTTGTAGCGATCGCCACATCTGAGACTCCCAAAGTCTTAGCCTGAGCAATCAGAATCATATCACCGTCAATGGTTTTATCCCCTGCCGTTGGCTGTCCCTGCTGTCGCGCCTGTGCCCATAGTTCAGCCGCTTGCCGCATTGAGGCGGTAGTAAGTGGCAAATACTCAAGTCTTTGGCACAAGCTATCTAGCCGAGTAAGACCCTTCTTTTTATTGGCTCGCAATCACTCACGGCGCACTTCATAATCAGCAATTTCCGGAACAGTGATGCGGTTCCCCGACTTGAGATGAGACTGAAGCCACTGGTGACAGGCAACACCTTGGGAAGAGAGTTTGGGATTGGTAACCCGGCCGATTGGCCCTGCATCCAATACGATCGAACGCTCTACCATGTCACTCCTTTCATCTCAAGCGGAAATAACTTGCGGTCAGAAAGCCGATCCTCGTCCAGCACCTGAACCAAATACTTGCCTGTCTCCTGTTGCTCTTCAACGTCCTCATCCTCAATCCAGGACTGAAGCATATCAACGGCTTCAGCTTGTTTTTGCCTAAGTTGAAGCGAGTTCGCCAAAAGCGGTAAGGTCATTGCTTCAACCGATAGACCTTGCTGCTCAGCTTCTTGCAAGAGGTACTGCTCTAGTTCGGGTGGCAAATCTAAGTTTAGCGTCATAATCCTTGCAAGTTACTTGCTTCTCAATCTTAGCTCCTCTCACTTGCAGCGGCGCGTTTATCCCTGACCGTGGGCTGGAAACTTGATGCGGATTAATGCCTGGATCGTGAAAAAGACTGTCGTTACCAGTAGGGAAATTTAGCTGCCTAACGTTCGCAATCACCCGCCACTAGCAACCTTTAAAGACTAACCAATAATCTCAATGGTCGGGTGCATTGGGGTTGTTAGGTTCGCGAGCGCCATGATTTGGGATCGCGCCGACCATGAAAAATCGCGGTCACAACGACTCGACTTGAAATCACTCGATAGTAGACAGCATATGGGAATCGTTTGATGACTGCTCGTCGAACGTCACGGTAAACAATTGCATAAGACTCTGGCATCATGCAGATCCGATTGAGTAGGTCATCTACACAATCAATAAAGTTGTCCCCCAAACCAGCTTGTTGATGCTCATACCAATCATATGCATCGCTGAGGTCGTTACGGACTTCTGGGCGAAACACCCGTGCATACTTCATGCTTGCTTTCTGACTGATGCTTTCATCTCTTCCCAGGTGAGGACGTTATCGGGATCGGTATTATGGCTCTCAATCCGGCGATCGAGTTCATGCTTTTGCGATTCTGTCAGATCGGGATAAACCTGTTCGGCGGCAATACTGTCCCAAATCGCTTGTACCAGAAGGATTCTATCTTCAACACTTAAAGCCGTAATTTCATTCAATGTAGCCGCGATATCCATACAAAGACCTCAGAGTGAGACATTCGATAGCACTTCATCAAATATAGCGAACAGGGTTTTGTCCATCAAACTGCACACTGCAATTAACGATATGCCCATCTAAAAATCTGATCGCTAACCTGCCATCATCTCTTCTGTAGCTAGCATTTCGGTCAAAAATGGCCTCAATCATTTGCGTCCCTTCAAAATTGAAGACTTGAACATGGGTAATTGTCTCAACTTTCTCTTCCGCGACAACCCAAGCTGCTGATTCAGACTGAGCGAGTAGCTCTAACAAGTTGTCATGGGTTCGAACTTGAAGCGTTAGTTTAGGCATATCGAGTGATGGTTCAAATGTTAAGGCGACCTAACAATTTGTTAGACGGAAACTTTCCACATAATACCCCATATAAGCAGGTTAGACAGAACAACTCCATCTGACGCCCCCTGGAGGTGATTAAGTAGACGATTTCAGTATAATTTCTCCCCAAGGGTGATTAGGTGTAAGATTTCGGTATAACTACCATTTTAATCGAACGTCCAGGCTCCTTAGGATTAACTTAATATTTCCCAGCGCCAGCATTCCCAGACCATGCAACCTTCTCCCAAGAAGCTGCCCGATCGCGTAGCGTGCGGGAACCGCAATCGCATGCGTGACGCTATCCCAGTCAAACACTACCGTACCGTACAAACCTACGTTCAATGGATTCATCGCTACATCCTCTTTCGCAACAAGCGACATCCCAATAAAATGGGAGTACCGGAGATTGAGTCATTTTTCGGCTCGTTCAGCTCCTGCAAACCCTCATAGCAACTGGCATTCTCCGCCGGAAGCGTTAGATCGCCGAGAGATTGCTCGCCGCGTCGTCGTCGAGATTTGGTGTTAAGCCGATCGCGTTATCCATCCAAAGTAGGATGCGCTGTTTTTCAAACCGTCCTATTTTTAAAAAGATAGTCCGAACTCAGTCTCGATCGCGTTCAAAATCCAGACTGAAATCGAGGTATTTCAACCTGAGAAACCCGGTTGCTGGTTGAGAAAGAAATGATCGAGCCAGGCATACCGTTTAGAAACTGGGTTTCTGCGTCAGCCTGACCTAGGCTACAGGCTCAAATCGCCACGGACTTGAATCCATAGCACTACTTTTGGGGAATCCCGATTCTCAACACCGAGACCGTAAACGGACTCCCTCAATATCCCAACTCATCGCAAATATCCCAACTCATCGCAAGGAGACTTCACCGTGAACACGCGCAAACTTGGCAACTCCGACCTGCACATGACCCCCGTTCTGCTGGGAACTTGGCAGGCGGGTAAAGCCATGTGGACTGGGATCGACGACGAGGAGATGGTGGGGACGATTCGCGCCGCCTACGATGCGGGTATCACCAGCATCGACACCGCCGAACAGTACGGCGACGGACATTCCGAACAGATCGTGGCGCGGGCGCTGGCTGACGTGCGCGATAAGGTGGTGTATGCCGACAAAGTCTTCGCCAATCACCTCAAATACGATGAGGTTATCGAAGCCTGCGAGCGATCGCTGCGGAACCTGCAAACCGACTACATCGACCTCTACCAGATTCACTGGCCCTCTGGCTGTTGGGGGAGCGACGTGGTTCCCATCGAAGAAACCATGTCGGCCCTGACGAAGCTGAAAACAGACGGTAAGATTCGGGCGATCGGCGTCTCTAACTTTTCCGCCGCGCAACTGGCAGACGCCTCGCAGTACGGACGCATCGACAGCCTGCAACCGCCCTATTCCCTGTTCTGGCGCGAGATCGAGGACGAGGTGATGCCTTACTGCGTCGAACACAACATCTCGATTTTGGCGTACTCGTCCCTGGCGCAAGGGTTGCTGACCGGTAAGTTCGGGCGGGATCACCAGTTTGAGGACGGCGACCACCGGGCGAAAAACAAGCTGTTTGCCGATCGCAGCAACTACGATCGCGTGCAAACCGCCCTCGACAAACTCCGTCCCATCGCCGAACGCAACCACTGCACCCTGGCGCAACTAGTGATCGCCTGGTTGGTGAAACAGCCGGAGTCGTTTGCGATCGTCGGCGCGCGCAGCCCGGAACAGGCACAGGACAACGCCAAAGCCGCCCAACTCGACCTCTCCTCCGACGACCTCGCCGAGATCGATCGCATTGGTCGCATCGTCACCGATCCCCTCGACTACGGCAATAACGTCCTCTGGGAGTTTGCCGGGGTGTAGTTGGCTAAGAAATCTCCATCGTTCCTAGTTTCCGGAAGAATTCTAGGATGTGAAAGTCGCGTCTTGACATTATTCAGCACATCATCTACTAGGCATTATATCAATACCAGATCGAGCATTCTTTCGACGTTCGACGTGTTGAAGCAGAATCCGAATCTGGTAGTTGGATCAACCATAACTCTTGAGCTGTCGCCTTGTAATGTAGCGTTTGGGTTCTCGATCGCTCATTTTTAACGTAGGGCATACCCACGACTCTAAATGGACAAAGAACGGGCATAAGACCAGGGTTTCTGGCAATCCGATCGCTTTGTCAAACCAATCGTCAGTTAAGCCGCTTCGTCTGTTGGATTAGCCGGAGAATCCCCATCTCTTGCTTAGTGGGGAATCTGTCAACATTAACTATTTCCTAGCACCTTAGACCGCTCAGCCGCCGCTTGCACGGCCGAAATCAGGGCCGATCGCAGTCCTTGGGCCTCAAGTTCGGCAATTCCAGCAATCGTGGTTCCTCCAGGACTGGTCACGCGATCCTTGAGTTCTCCTGGATGTAATCCCGTTTCGCTGAGGAGTTGAGCCGTCCCCCGTAGGGTGGCGATCGCCAACTGTTGGGCCGTGGCCCGAGGTAACCCTGCCGCCACACCGCCATCACTAAGCGCCTCAATCATCAACGCCACATAGCCTGGCCCTGACCCCGATAATCCTGTGACGGCGTCCATAAGCCGCTCTGGAACCTCAACCACCTCTCCCACGGCCTCGAGCAAGCGGCGAGCCACCGCTAAGCCGTCTTCTGTCACGGCTTGGCCAGCACTCAAGGCAGAAATGCCCGCACCAACCGTCGCCGGCGTGTTGGGCATCACTCGCACGACAGGAGAACCGGGAAATGCCGTCTCTAACTTCGATAGGGGTGTTCCCGCCAAAATGGAAATCACTAACGTTTGAGGCGAGAGAGTTCCGGGAGGAAGTTGCTCCGACACAGCTGCAAAAATTTGCGGCTTGATGGCCAAAAGAAGCGTCTCGGCTTCAGCCGCTAGGGTGGCGTTATCATCGCCCACCTGGACCTGATAGGTTTGTGCTAAATACTCCCGACGCTGAGGGTTGGGTTCACCTACCCAAACCTCGTCAGGACGATACACTTGTTGAGCTAAGAGGCGGGAGAGGATGGCCTCGGCCATCATGCCACCGCCGATAATCGCAAGGGAAGAAGACAAGGGCGTGAGAGAACTGTGAGGACGAACCAGAGATCTAGGATTGAGCCAGGCGGCCGAAGTCAGGAACCCAACTGGGAGTTGAGCTGCTACTACTGGCTTGTCCGGGATTAGTCGCACCTGGCGCTTGCAGATGGGGCTGCATGACATCGCGGACGACACCGGATTGGGTGCTAACTTGCACGCAACTGGGGGTAAACAGGAAAATACTCTCACCAATGCGTTCTTGATGACCATCGAGGGCGAAGGTTCCCCCAGCGATGAAGTCAACGGCTCGTTGAGCTTGATCGGGATCCATCACCGTGAGGTTCAAGACGACCGATTTCCGTTCCCGTAAAGCTTGAATGGCTTGAGGCATCTCTTCAAAGGTGCGCGGTTCCATGACCACGACTTCGGAAATGCCATTTGCTGCGCCAGGTAATCCAATCACGTTACTCATTCCTGAATTCATACTTGAACCCCGCTGAGGAGGGGGAGGCGTTAAGCCGGAGGAACTGCTCAAGGGGGAGCGATCGCGCAAACGAGTTCCGGCATTGGTTACATCAGCGTTAGGCGCCGATGCCGAGGTGTCACTGGGATACAGGGGCTGATAGGTGCTGCTATTACCCTGCATGTCGTCATAGTCGTAATCATAATCAACCGGTTCGTCCGGATTGATGAAATCCCGTAGTTTGGAAAAGATATTGCTCATGGCGACTCCGGCTAAACATTGCGATCAGGGTTCATTGACGGGTTGAAGGATCCCAGCGAAGGGATCTTAAGAAGAATCTTCGCGGTTTCAACAGGGTCAACAGGCCCATCGGCAAAGATGATTCGCTCCCATTGTAGCTGGGATGGATGGCAATGCAACCCATTTTAATCAAGACTTATAGGTTATTTATCCTATCATTTTTAGGGTCTTTGGCGAGAGGATCATCGGGTGAGTTGGCTGACTTGGGGCGATCGCCAAATAGAATGCGCCCTAAGCGAACCATCGTACTCCCGGCTTCAATGGCCAAGAGATAATCATCGGACATCCCCATCGAGAGTTCAGGGAATTTCAGATGCTTCCACGTCTGTTCTCGTAGGCGATCGCACCCTTGACGGGCCTCGACAAAGATCTCACGACTCTCCTGGGGAGGTAACCCAAAGGGCAGAATGGTCATGATTCCCCGCAGCTTCAGGGAAGACAGGCGATCAAGTTCCGGTAACTCCTGTTGTAACTCTGACCAATTCCAGCCAGATTTGTTGGCATCAGGGCGAAACTTCACTTGTAGGCAGAGATTGGGACAAGGACTACCTTTTTCTACCAGACGTTGGATTTCTCGGGCTAGTTTGAGCCGATCAACCGAGTGAATCCATTGCATCCGCTCGATCGCCACTTTTGTCTTATTGGTTTGCAGGTGGCCAATAAAGTGCCAGGTAATGTCCTCTAAATCTTCAAGTTCCTCTTGTTTGGCGATCGCCTCTTGAATCCGACTTTCACCAAAATCGCGAATCCCCGCCTGATACGCTTCTCGAATTGCACTGGCCGGTTTGGTTTTGGACACCGCCACCAAACGAACCGACTCCGGAATCGTCGGACGAATTTGGGCTAGGCGATCGGCGATCGATAAATCCTCAAACGACATGAAAATGTTTCAATAACTTCCTCGGACTCTGGACTCTGCACAATAAGTTACAGACACTTAATAATACACGTCTAAAAAAAACAGAACCTCTCATTATAACGACTAAACGCAACATCTTGTCCTATATAATGTGACCAATAATAGGATTGATGACCAACCCAGATTGAGTCAAAACATCTGTTTGCGGATCTTCTGTAACTTCTCATGTTCCTGAGCCAGTCCCGTGCGACGCAACTGGCGCAGACGATTTTCAATCACAGCCCTAGCATCAGCACGGGTTAGAGGTTCAAAGGCTAATCCCCGTTCCCCCGTCGTTACGATAAAAAATAAACGCTGAGCATACAAGGTTGTAAATAATTCTCGATCTTCTCCAATGGGACAAACACGAAAGAGTAAGCCAAAGGTCGGATGATTGAGATAGGTTTCAGTGTTCATGGGGTGATTCAGGGCGACCAGACTGGGTCTGAGGGACAACCCCAGATCCATATTAGGTTAAAGACTTAAACATAGCAGGTGTTGGAAACCCCATCAATGGGGTCAGCGATCAATAGAGAGTCTCCCCGGAGTGCAGACATGAAAAACGAGAGGTACAACGACCTCTCGCCTCAACGTCTGGGGGTTAAATAAGCAACGTTTGCTAGCCCTACTTCAAACCGGTGTTGGTTCCAGGCTTACCGGTGGCGAGTTCAACTTTGACGATTTTGCCACCCATTTTCATGATCCGTTGTTGCTCACGGAACCAGTTGTCATAGGGAACCAGTTTTGTATAGTAGGTGTTTTGCAGCTCTCTCTGAGTCCGAATGCGGGTCTGACTCGGCACACAAGCCGTAACGCGAAACATACGCATGGGGAAAATTCTCCTGGCTAAGGGGTTAAAGGATTAGAAGTTTTAGGGATTTTTTTATTAGGGTTTCAGATGCTAAACCGACAGTCTGGGAGTCCAGAGTCAATACAGTTGGTGCAATGCTCCTCATGAGAGGAGACTCCTCACAGGAGGCGGCACGCCGCCAAATTGCACTCACCCCGGATGTCCCAGACTGACGATCGCCGCTCGTCCACACAGTCACATTTACGTCACTGTCAATGGCGATCGGAAGAGATGCCTAGCTTAAGCCGGAGCAGATGTAGTCGAAGTACACGCCCATTTCTTTACCAGCATCAGGGCCAACGAGGCTGGCGGTGACATCTTTCATGGCTTGGATGGCTTGAACCGTAGAACCCACGGGAACACCCAGAGAGTTGTAGGTTTCTTTCAAACCGTTCAGCACACGCTCATCGAGAATGGAGGGGTCACCGGCGAGCATCGCGTAGGTGGAGTAACGGAGGTAGTAGTCCAAATCACGGATGCAAGCCGCATAACGACGGGTGGTGTACATGTTACCACCGGGGCGGGTTACATCAGAGTACAGCAGGGATTTGGCAACGGCTTCTTTAACGATCGTTGCCGCATTAGCCGAGATCGTAGCGGCTGCACGGACGCGCAGTTCGCCCGTTTGGAAGTAGCCTTTGAGCTTGTCCATGGCAGACCCGTCGAGGTACTTACCTTGGACATCAGAGGAGTTGATTACAGCGGTGATTGCGTCTTGCATGATCCTTTCGTTGTGTTGTGAATTTGATGGATTTAGAAATGCGAGTTTGTGAAAACTGAGCGATTACAGTCGAAGTCCGACTCTATTGCATCGCACCGATCACGTAGTCGAAGTAGGAAGCTGCTTCAACCGCATCGTCTGCGGACATCAAACCGGTGGCGACGTTTTTCATGCAACGAACGCTTTCTGCAACAGCATCAATGGGGGTTCCCAAGGAGCGGTACATTTCACGAACGCCCACGAGACCAATCTCTTCGATGGGGGTGACATCACCCGAGACGACACCATAGGTGACTAGACGCAGGTAGTAGTCCATGTCACGCAAGCAGGTGGCAGTCATCTCTTCACCAAACGCGTTTCCGCCGGGGGAGACCACGTCGGGGCGTTTTTGGAAGAGTTGGTTACCGGCTTCTTTGACAATCCGCTCACGAGAATCGGTTAACACTTGAGCGATGCGAAGACGGGCTGCACCGGATGTGACGAAGCTTTTGATGCGATCTAGCTCGCCGGGGCTGAGGTAACGAGCCTCAGCGTCGGCATTCACGATTGATTTCGTGACGATACTCATGATGTGCGATTCCTCCAGAAGGGAAAGTGAATTTTAAGGTTGTATTGACTCATCGCTTCAGCAGGGTTGCCCCATTTGATTTGGGCAAGTTGCCACTGATGAGCGGGAGAAATTCCCGTTTTGCAATCATGGTCATTGTGCAGCATAAGGTTAACGATCCCTGGGCAAACTTAATAGTTTGTAATATTTTTCTCAGGAACCGGCGTGGGCGATCGCCCAGCCATTTTGAGCCAAACCCAGACCAACTGAGGCTCGATAGGACTTGGCCCTCAGCTCAATGACGTAACAGAAGTTTACGGCGATCGCCCCGAGTCTGTCCATCCTCGTCCCCTAGCCAGGGCTGTAGACGCAAAAATCAACCGAGGCACGAAACCCAAACTCCCTTCCTTGCGTCTAAACCAATGCGGGACGTCAATGTCTTGAATTCGGCCGAAATTCTGGCCGACATCTCGACACACCCGGATGACAGCCAACGCGATCGCATAACGCCCAAGAAACCAACTGAGCGAGATCGTGACCGACCTCAAACATCTTGAGGAGGTTTTCTGGAAAACCCCTTCCCGCACCTGTAGTTAAACATCTGCACCAACAACGTCCTTTAACAACATCTTTGCTAATCAACCCAATTGCAATCTAACTCCCAAATCAAGCTCCTCAACCCAGTCCAACCCGTCTTGTTCGACTCTTTGGGTGAGGTATCCCGACCTATACAGGTATAACCCACAACACTAACATAAAAGTAGCCACCACTAGCAAATCCCGAAAAACCGATTCAAGTCTAAACAACGTATCTGGACTTGAACTCATCAAAGCCAACTGGTGAACGAGTTCAATCCACCAAACCTCATCAAACCTTTAGGTCAGTCCGATTCCGTCGTTCGTTGCCGTTCGTTGCTTTCATCGACGTATGCCCACAGCCAACACCAACATGAAAACCGCCAACCCCACCCTGAATGCCGATACGGTGCGGACATACCTGCACGAAATCGGCCGTGTTCCCCTGCTGACCCATGAACAAGAAATCATCCTGGGCAAACAAGTGCAAGCCATGATGGCATTGCTCGAAACTCGTGACGAACTCCGCGAGTCCCTCGATCGCGATCCGACAGAAAGCGAATGGGCGCAACAGGCCAACCTTGACCTAGAGACCCTGCGTAACAGCCTACGCAGCGGTCGTCGCGCCAAACGGCAGATGATCGAAGCCAACCTCCGTTTAGTGGTGGCGATCGCCAAAAAATACCAAAAACGCAACCTAGAGTTCCTCGATCTAATCCAAGAAGGAACCCTAGGACTCGAACGAGGGGTTGAAAAATTTGACCCCACCCGAGGCTACAAATTTTCCACCTACGCCTACTGGTGGATTCGTCAAGCCATCACCCGCGCCATCGCCCAACAAGCGCGGACGATTCGCCTTCCCATTCACATCACCGAAAAACTCAACAAAATCAAGCGAGCGCAGCGGGAACTCACCCAAAAACTGGGGCGCAGTCCTTCGATGAAGGAAATCGCCCAAGAACTCGAACTCGAACCCTACCAGGTTCGAGAATATCTCAGCATCTCCCGTCAGCCCATTTCCCTCGATTTGCGCGTCGGAGACAACCAAGATACCGAACTGCAAGAACTGCTCGAAGACGAAACCGCCTCTCCCGAACAGTTCGCCACCCAACAACTGTTGCGCCAAGATCTCGATTGTATGTTGGCCGAACTCACTCCCCAGCAGCGGGATGTGATTAGTCTCCGCTTCGGATTGAGCGATGGGAAAGAACTCTCTCTCGCCAAAGTTGGCGCCCGACTCAACCTCAGCCGAGAACGAGTCCGCCAACTCGAACACCAAGCCCTCAGCCATCTGCGTCGCCGTCGAGCAACAGTTCGTGAATATCTAGCCAGTTAGTTCCGAAGCCACCCTGAACCAAGGGTGATCCCCATTTGCTAGAATAGCGCCGTCCCGTTGGGACGGCTTTTTTCTGCCTATCTAAGTCCCCAGCCTAACCGTCTTCATCTTTGACAACTTACGACTCCCCCTTGACTGTATGAATCAGCTCAACTACGCCTTCACAATTTTCTTTAGTTTGCTCGTTGAAGCCCTCCCCTTTTTGCTCTTAGGTGTTTTGCTATCGAGTGCCTTACTTGCCTTTGTCAACGAGCGTAAGTTAGTGGCGATGATGCCCCGAAACGCCGTGTTGGGCGCTTTAGTTGGCAGTTGTATTGGCTTTCTCTTTCCCGTCTGTGAATGTGGCAATGTGCCAGTGGCGCGACGACTTTTAGCCCAAGGGGTTCCCTCGGCTGTGGCCATCGGGTTTTTACTCGCCGCACCGACCATCAATCCCATTGTCATTTGGTCAACCTGGGTCGCCTTCCGCGATCGCCCAGAAATGGTCGTTTGGCGAGTCATCTTAACCCTAATTATTGCCACGATTGTCGGTGTTATCTTTGGGGTTCAGAAAGACATCCGGGCTATGTTACACCCAAAATTAGTGCGATCGATGCCAGAACTGGCTGACCCCGAAACCGACCCAGAATCCACATCCCCGTTGCTGGGGTCAGGAACCTATTTTCTGGGAACCGGGCAAGCCTTAGCCTTAGAAAATGCTGCCGTCATGGGGGGCGATCTGAGTACATTATTATTAGGAACCGCCAAAAAATCGAATCGAGTTGTAGTATTTGTCGATAATATCATTCGCGAAATTCGTGAGTTGGGGGGTGTCCTCGTCTTGGGGAGTGGCATTGTCGCGATTATCCAAACCGCTGTCCCTCGGGAGACCATTATTAACCTGGGTCAAGGAACCATTGTGCCAATTTTAACCATGATGGTTCTAGCATTGGTGGTCTCAATTTGTTCAACTGTAGATGCCTTCTTTGCCCTATCCTTTGCCTCTATGTTTACTAGCGGTGCTTTACTCGCTTTTCTAGTTTTTGGACCCACTGTTGACCTCAAAAGTATTGGCTTGATGTTATCCGTATTTCGTCCTAGAACAGTTTTTTATCTCTTCGCAATTACCGCTCAATTAACATTTTTGCTGACCCTGGGATTGCACTTATACGTTTTTTAACAAGTTTTTTTAACAAGTTTTTTAAAAAATAAAACACGTCAACTCTTTCGAGGGCGAGGGAACAGAAGATACAGCGCTATTAGACGAAAATCGACCCGAAACAGACCCTAGGGCAATGCGATCGCAGCCAAATCGAGGAAGCGAGCCATGATTGAGCCGCGATCGCCCTGGCAAAAATAACCCACTTGCCCTTAAAATGGATGCTTATCGTAGAGATAGCCATTCATTTTCGTAGAGTGGCTATCTCCTCAGCCACCCTTCCCCATCTTGTCTACCCATGACCGCCCAAACCCAGACTCCAGAACCCACGCAACTCGACACGGACACCCAGGACACCCAACGTCAGACCATCGTGATTTTGGATTTTGGGTCTCAATACTCAGAACTCATTGCCCGCCGCATTCGCGAAACCGAAGTCTATTCTGAGGTGTTGTCCTATCGCACCAGCGCCGCCGACCTAGAGCGCATCAACCCCAAAGGAATTATTCTCTCGGGCGGTCCCAACTCAGTGTATGACGACAACGCCCCCAAATGTGACCCCAAAATCTGGGAATTGGGCATTCCCATCCTAGGAGTCTGCTATGGAATGCAGTTAATGGTGACCCAACTCGGGGGAACCGTCGAACGGGCCGAGTTAGCCGAATACGGCAAAGCCGCCCTCCATATCGACGATCCCACAGATCTGCTCACCAACGTCGAACAAAACTCAACCATGTGGATGAGCCATGGTGACTCCGTGACGCGTCTCCCCAATGGGTTCGAGATTCTCGCTCATACGGATAATACCCCCAACGCCGCGATCGCCGATCACGCCTGCCAAATCTACGGCGTACAATTCCACCCAGAAGTCGTCCATTCCGTCGGTGGCCAAGCCCTCATTCGCAACTTCGTCTACCACATCTGTGATTGCGAACCCACCTGGACTACCGAAGCCTTTGTCGAAGAATCCATCCGAGAAATCCGCGCCCGCGTGGGCGACAAACGCGTGCTTCTAGCCCTGTCTGGAGGCGTTGACTCCTCCACCCTAGCCTTCTTGCTGCACCGGGCCATCGGCGACAACCTCACCTGTATGTTTATCGATCAGGGGTTCATGCGCAAATATGAACCTGAACGACTCGTTAAACTGTTTCGCGATCAGTTTCATATCCCCGTCGAGTACGTCAACGCCCGCGATCGCTTCCTCGAAAAACTCATCGGCGTCACCGATCCCGAAGAAAAACGCCGTCGCATCGGCCATGAATTTATCCGCGTCTTCGAAGAAGAATCCCGCCGCCTCGGCCCGTTTGACTATCTCGCCCAGGGAACCCTCTATCCCGATGTCATCGAGTCCGCCGACTCCAACGTAGACCCCAAAACCGGGGAACGAGTCGCCGTCAAAATCAAAAGCCATCACAACGTCGGTGGTCTCCCCGAAGACCTACAATTCAAACTCATCGAACCCCTGCGAAAACTCTTCAAAGACGAAGTTCGCAACCTCGGTCGTTCCATCGGCCTCCCCGAAGAAATTGTCCGCCGCCATCCCTTCCCCGGACCGGGCCTCGCCATTCGCATCCTCGGTGAAGTGACCTCAGAACGTCTGAAAATCTTACGAGATGCCGACTACATCGTACGCCAAGAAATCAACCGCCACGGCATCTATCACGACTTCTGGCAGGCCTTCGCCGTCCTACTGCCCATCCGCAGTGTTGGCGTCATGGGCGACCAACGGACTTACGCTTATCCGATTGTATTGCGCTTTGTCTCTAGTGAAGATGGCATGACCGCCGATTGGTCACGGGTGGATTATGACTTCATCGAACTGATTTCCAATCGCATTGTCAACGAAGTCTCAGGAGTCAATCGCGTCGTTTACGATGTCACCTCCAAACCCCCCGGAACCATTGAATGGGAGTAAGTCAAGTGATTGATCCCGTCCAAAATCGGGATTAGGGCTGGGTTCCCTATTCCCTGTTCCCTATTCCCTGTTCCCTATTCCCTGTTCCCCCATGACCCGTCGCATTTTCTTTACCGTACTCTGGTTAGCCTTTCTCGGCTATGCCTTCTTACTGGCGCCCCCAGATCGCCCCGAAACGGTGGATTTGATTGTTAATCTCTCCTCGGGGAACTGGGAGGGTATTAACCCGGCAATCATCGCTCTATTTAACCTGATGGGGATTTTCCCCTTCGCCTATGGTTCCATGCTTTTTGCTGACGGACGGGGACAGAAAATTGGGGCTTGGGTGTTTGCCGCAGCCTCCTTTGGGGTGGGGGCTTTCGCCATTTTGCCCTATCTGGCCCTGCGATCGCCCAATCCTGAATTAGAGGGACCCATGAACCCATTTCTGAGATTTTGGGACTCGCGAATTTTGGGGGGACTGTTGACGATCGCCGCGATCGCCCTACTGGGATTTGGTCTCAGCCAAGGCAATTGGAGCGACTTCAGCCAACAATGGCAAACTAGTCGCTTTATCCATGTCATGAGTCTTGACTTTTGCCTCCTTTGCGCCCTCGTTCCAGCTCTCCTCGGCGATGACATGGCCCGACGGGGACTCAACAGTAGCAAACTTTTCTGGGTCGTGTCTCTAACCCCTCTCCTGGGGCTATTGCTCTATCTCAGTCTACGTCCCCCCCTCGAAGACACAGCCGCTGAGGTCCCAGATGTCCCTCAGTCGTCTTAGGAGCGATCGCGGGACGAATGGCGAACAAAACTCAACTGATTCAGTTGATGCCAGCCATAGACCACCTCTCGGAACGCCAGCCAACCTTCATACACCTCTCGGAACGAGTCATTCTCTCGGGCATTCTCCTCATAAATCCCAAAACTAATCGTCTCCCCCCGTTCCATAATCTCCTGAGAAAACTCAGATAACACAGCCCCCTCATCCACCAACTGCTGTAGCGCCTGACCATTGAGAGCATCATAGCGAGCCAACATCATCATATTGGCTTCCACCGTGGCCGTCACAAACACCTGTTGATACTCAGCCGGTAAACGCTCCCACATTGAACGATTGACCAGCACATCCAACGTGGCGCCAGGTTCCCACCAGCCGGGGTAATAGTAATACTCAGCGGCATT
>LSZA01000100.1 GCA_001637315.1 Phormidium willei BDU 130791
AATAGGGAACGGGGAATAGGCAATAGAGTTCTTGCCGTCTTTTTATTGCTGGGTGTTCATTTTATGATGATGTGACATTTTCTAAAAGTTTGCAGGTTGGATGTTTGGCTTCGCGTCTGATAACCAAGCCCCTCCCGCCTTTCCTTTGTTTATTTAGCTGTTATCCATAATTATACCAAACAAAAATGATATGGTCAATAATTTAGATTAAAAAAATCAGGCGGATTAGGCGAAGGGAGTGAGGAGAGACTAGAATGCAGAAATTAGGACGATGGAATTGGTCAACCGGCCTTTATGGTTAAATATGATGGGGTTGATCATAAAACTTGAACGGGATGGACACGCGGGAACTGAAATTTGTCTTGAATCTGTTGGGAGCGCCGAATTACCGAGCGCCCATCTCTCAGGTGAAACCCAACCATCGCACGAAAGCCGCAGAGCGGGATACGATCTGTCGGAGTCTTCGCGATCGCGGACTGGTTGACTGTAGTGAAGAGATCGTCGAGTTTCGCATTGCACCTCCGGGAATGGCTTTGCTGCGACTCGATACAAGCCGCCTCCCGGTGACGGAGGATGAAATTGCGGTGTTAAAGGCTTGTGCGGAGGGAGTGATTTGCGCCAAGGATCTCAACCTCGCGAGCGATCGCCGTCAAGTGGTGTTACAAAAACTCAGTGAACGAGGACTCATCAAAGCTGAAGCGACGCGCATTGAAGATGTGTGGCTGACCAACTTTGGCCTAGACTATCTCCACGATGACTATACCCCCAAAGGGAGTGGCTTAGAACTGAGCCTGGATCATCTGAGCTGCTATCTACAATTTCTGCGTAAACGGGACGGGAGCGCCTCAGTTTCTCACGATAGCGTCGCTAAACAGCAACCCCATGAACCGATCAATCCACAGCGACGGTTGACGGAAAAGCCGAATGATGCCGATATTTGGTATGTCATTGAAGAACTCGATCGCCAACTCGATACCCATAACTACCTTCCCATCTTCTATCTCCGGGAGCGCTTACAACCTCCCCTAACCCGCGCTGAACTCGATAGCGCCCTCTATCGTCTGCAACGAGACGATCGCCTAGAATTGAGTTCTCTGCAAGAAGCGGCTCACTATAGCCCAGAACAAATTGAAGCGGGAATCCCCCAAGACATTGGCGGTCCCTTATTTTTCTTGATTCGTAACTAACGTTAACCCTGATTCCCTCACCTCCCGGCATCACTATGACCGAGATTGATCGCATTATCCAACGCGCCCCCAACCCCTTTGATACGGAAACCTTTTGGTCCGGTAATTTTTGGCAGGAAATCCAAAATCCTGAACTGACCGTTGATTCAATTCACCAAGAGGTTCTCCAGGAGATTGAGGGCGTATTAGAGCAAGTGTCTGAGGATCGGCGCAGTCGCACCTTACTCTTAGAAGGGGAAACGGGGTCTGGAAAAACCTATCTTTTGGGCCGACTCAAACGTCAACTGCAAACCCCCAATCAAAACCGGCTCCCTCGGGCCTTTTTTGTCTATATCGAACCCTTCACCGCCAGCGATTATATTTGGCGGCATATTCTGCGCTATACCGTTGATAGTCTTTTAGAGACTCCCGAGGGTTTGGATAAATCACAACTGTTAATCTGGTTGGAGGGACTCTCAGACTTAAAAAAACGAGGACTGGTAGATTGGTTGCGAGGAGAACGGCAATTATTTATCCGTAAACTCTTGGAAACCTATCCCTCGGGAATTTACAACGCTCAAGAGTTTTTTGGTGTCTTATATCATCTCACCGACTCAGAACTCTATCCTATGGCTTGTGAATGGTTGCGCGGTGATGATTTGGATGATGAGTCTCTACGAAAACTCGGTGTTCAGGGGACAATTGACACGGAAGATGCCGCCCAAAAAACCTTAGCTAACTTTGGGCGCATTGCTGAGGCGACGTTGCCGATTGTACTCTGTTTTGATCAACTCGATAACATTGCCCGCGATCGCCAAGGACATCCCGATTTAGAATCCCTATTTCGGGTGAATGCTATCCTGCATACTCAGAAGGTGAAAAACTTTCTGTTTATTATTAGTATTATCACTGATACTTGGCGGCAAAATGCGTCTCATATTCCGGCTACAGACCGCGATCGCCTCGATGCGAACCTGCGCCTTAAACAAATCAGTCTCGATCAAGCTGAAGCCCTCTGGGCCAGCCGTCTCTATAGCCTCCATGGCCAAACCTACCCCCAACCCACGTCCCCCATCTATCCCCTCATTCGCCCGGCGTTAGATGGCAAATTCCCCGGTGGTAAAACACGTCCTCGTAACACCTTGATTTTGGGAAGACGACTCTATCAAGAGGCAAAATTACAACGACTACAGGTTAATGTTTCCCAGGAGGAGTCTGGCGAGAATCCCCTAGCCACACCCGCGATTCCCACCGATGCCCAAAGTGATCCTGTTGCGGCGTTTAAACTGGTTTGGATTAAGAAGTTTAAGCAAACCCGCGAACGGGTGCAAAAAATCCGTCAATATGCTGCCCCTGAGTTAGTGCAGATGTTAGCGGAGGTGGTTCGGGCCTTACAAATGGAAGATGTGCAACCACGCTTACTTCCTAGCCGCACCTATGCCAGTTATTCGATCAGTTATCGTCATCCCGGAACGACGGAACGAGTGGGAATGGTTTGGTCGGAAGATACGAATATGGTCAAGTTTTTTCACCTCCTCAAAGGCTGTGAAGAGGCGTTATCTAACCAGCTTTGTCAGTCTTTACAGTTAATCCGGGCTGAGGGAGTGGGTTCGCCAAGCAATCGTGGCTATCAACTCTATACGGAGATTTTTGGTCAACCGCAAAATAATCATTTTATGTCTGATTTAACCTCGGTTCAATATCTGGCGACTCACCATGCTTTGGTGAATGATGCCTTGTCGGGGGAATTAGTAGTTGGCGAAGAAACGCCCAATGGGACTCGTTTAGAGTCTTTAGTCCGACAAACTGGGGTCTTACAAGATTGTCCCCTACTGCAACAGTTGGGCTTTTTTGAGATTACGTCAAGTCAAGATTCGGCGGAACAATCCTTACAAGCCATTGAAGATTTTATGATTAACCGAGTTTTAAATCAGCAATGTATGGCGATTCAACAGTTGATTGAAGAGGCGATCGCCCAGTTTGGCGGTGCGAGTAAACAACAGGTTCACCAACTGATTCAGAGTTTATCTCTAAGCGATCGCCCCCTACAAATCCTCGATCCCAACGTCCCCCTAGAAGAACAACTCATCATCTCTATCACCTAACCCTTTCCTAGACTGTTGACTCTTGGCTTCCTCTCTTGGGCTAGGAGTGGGTTCCGTCCCGGTTCCCTGTTCATTTCTTTTTTGTCTCTTGCCTTTTGCCTCTTGCCTTTTATGTTATGGTTTCTATCGACCAGATCATTCAACGTACTGTGAATCCCTTTGACTCGACGACCTTTCGCCCTGGTAATTTTTGGCATGATGATAATAGCCAACAGGCGACCATCAGTTCCATTCATCAAGAGATTGTCTTAGGGGTTTCGCAGCTATTAAACCAGGTTGAAGGCGATCGCCGTAGTCGAACTCTAGTTCTCTCGGGGGATTCGGGTTCAGGTAAAAGCTTTCTCCTAGGGCGTTTAAAACGAACCCTCAACCCCCAAGCCTTTTTTGCCTATATTGGTCCCTGGCCCGAAAGTGATTATATTTGGCGTCACACATTGCGCCATACCATTGATAGTTTGACTTGTGTTCCTGACGGAGAACAGGAATCACAATTACTGCTTTGGTTGAGTAGTTTGTCGGCGTTTCAAGATGAAGGATTCCTCAAAAAAATCATTGGCGAACGCAATTTATTTATTCATAATTTCAAATCGACGTATCCCTCGGGAATCTATAACGCGAATGAATTTTTCAGTATTCTCTATCACCTCACTAACCCTGAACTTTATCCTCTCGCCTGTGATTGGCTGAAAGGTGATGATTTAGATCACGAAAGTTTAAAACTCTTAAATGTCCGCAGTTCCATTGAAACTGAACATCAAGCCCAAAATATTCTAGGTAACTTTGGTCGCATCGCCACCGCTACGCAACCCATTGTTTTATGTTTTGATAATTTAGATAATGTCGATCGCAGCGATCGCGGCTATATTGACCTACAGGCATTATTTAACGTCAATTCAATCATTCACAACCAAAAACTGAAAAACTTTTTAGTCATTATTAGTATTATTACCGATACCTGGCGTGAAAATTCACCCCATGTGCAGCCAGCGGATTTAGCCCGCGTTGATCAAGAATTGCATTTGCGCCCAGTGGATATTCCAGCGGCGATCGCCCTCTGGGAAAGTCGTCTGTTTTCCCTTCATCAACGAGCCGATTCGCCTCCTAACTCATCTCTTTATCCACTGCGTGAAGCCGACTTACATCGTAAATTTCCTGGAAACAAAGCCTTACCCCGTTCCGTCTTAATGCTGGGGCGACAGGAGTTTCAGAAAGCAAAATTAAGGCTGCAAGATAACCGGTCTATTCCCCAAGAAGTCGATCAACTGGCGGCGTTTCACTTAACCTGGGAAAAAGAACTAGCTAAATCTCGTCAAACTGTTCAAGAAATTCGTCAGTTTTCCGCCCCAGAATTGATGAAGATGTTACGAGAAGCTTTAGAAGCCTTAAACGTGACGGGAGTGGAACCCAAACTCTTAACAAGTCCAACCTATAGCCGCTATTCTCTCAGTTTTTATTGGTCGTTAACCCTGGGACGAATTGGGGTAATTTGGATTGAGGAACCCAATTTAAATAGTTTTTGCCGGGTCATGAAGTCTTGTCAGGACGCCCTACGCAAAAACACGTGTCAATATCTTTATTTGATTCGGGCGGAGAATTTAGGAGTTCCCAAAAATCAGGGCTATCGTCGTTATCAAGCCCTATTTGTGGATTCAATTCATAAACATATTATTCCCCAAATTGAATCGTTACAGATTTTAGCGACCTATCATAGTTTGGTGAATGCCGCCGAGGCGGGAGATTTGCTGGTGGGCGATCGCCCTGTTAATCGTCAGCAACTCAAAGAATTGGTGATTGATTCTGAGGTTCTTCAAAGCTGTCGTTTATTGCAAAATCTCGGCGTTTTTGAACGAAATCTGGGCAGTTTATTGCCTCAACAGACGTCAACTGGGGTTCAAAGTGAAGAATCTCTGATGCGGGAACGCCTCAAAGAATATATGTTTGCGCTGGTAAAAACTCAGCAGTTAGTGGGACGTAATGTGTTAATGGAGAGTACGCGATCGCAGTTTCCCGAAATTAACCGCGAGGGAATTGATGGCGCAATTGGGGTCTTGTGTGATGAGGGAGCGATCATGATTCTCAATCCTGAATCGGATGCTAATGAACAGTTAATTACCGTCAACTCATGAATAGCCCAATCGGGTGCGTTCCGGCAAGCTGGATGGGGATGCTAAAAATAGGAAATTGACTGAAGCTGGAACACACCCGACCGTCTTATTTTTGGGTTGTATCAATCGGTAGGATGCGTTGCGGCTCAAATCCATGTAAGATTAAGAAGACCCTGTTTAAGCGGCCGCAACGCACCATTGTGATAATCGGGCTGTCGTGATCATTCAGTCATTATCCATCATTCATTTTTATGTTACAAATTTCCAACAAAACCAGCATCCCGATGAGCGAAATCGAGATGACGGCTGTCCGTTCAAGTGGTGCAGGCGGGCAAAATGTCAATAAAGTCGCCTCCGCCATTCAACTGCGATTTGACATCAACGCCTCTTCCATGTCGCCGATTCATAAATCGCGGTTACTGAAGATGCGCGATCGCCGCATCACCAAAGACGGCGTGATTGTCATTAAAGCGCAAACTCACCGCACCCAGGAGCAAAACCGCGAGGATGCCCTCAATCGGCTGCAAAAACTGCTCAAAAGTGCCACCATCACTCGCCCCAAACGCAAACCCACCAAACCCTCACGGAGTGCTAAACGTAGGCGGGTTGACAAGAAGAAACAACGGGGAAAACTCAAAGCGAGCCGCAAAAACGTTAAAATGCCAGATTAAGATGGCACTTTGAGAAAGTCACGGCAGTAAAGCCATGACTCTCTCAAAAGGGCGCTCAACCCTCAGCCGTCACTATTTAACCGTCAACTCTCAACGCTTATGTGGAACCTTGACGCTTTCGCCATCCGTCCCGACTTCTACTTTCAAATTGCCTTTACCCTAACCGTCAGTGGCTTATTCTTCTGGCAAGTTTGGGTCGCCTGGAAAGCGGTTCGTAAGTGAGTCTGGGCAAGGTCTATCTCGTCGGCGCCGGTGTCGGCGATGCCAAGTATCTCACCCAACGAGGGCGGCAGGTTCTCGCTCAGGCTGAGGTGCTGATTTATGATGCTTTAGCGGATCATCGTTTACTCGAGTTAGTCCCCGATACCTGTCTGTGCCTCGATATGGGCAAACGGGGGGGACGGCCGAGTCCTCATCAGGGAGAGATTGATCGGCTTTTGCTGGCCTATTGTGGCCAGGGTCGTCGAGTGGTGCGCCTGAAAGCGGGCGATCCCTTTATTTTTGGTCGTAGTGCCTCGGAATTGCGGGCGTTGCGAGGGGCCAACTGTCCGGTGGAGGTGGTTCCGGGGATTTCCTCGGCGTTAGCGGCCCCATTGCTGGCCGGTATCCCTCTGACGGATAATCAATGCAGTCCCGGCTTTGCGGTGTTGACGGGTCACGATCTAGGGGTCTTGGACTGGCTGGCCTTGGCCCGCCTCCCCACGTTAGTATTTCTCATGGCGGGACGAAATTTGGGGGCGATTTGCCAAGCACTCATCAACCATGGCAAACTGCCCAACACACCGGTGGCCATGATTCGCGCCTGTGGTCGGCCCGAACAACGAGTCTGGACGGGAACCCTAGAGACGATTGACCGACAGACTCGGGGGGAAAACCGATCGCCAACGGTGATGGTGATCGGTGAGGTGGTGTCGTTGCGTGATGTGTTTGGAGAGACGGCTATGGTGGCATCTGAGATGGGATTACAGGGAAAAACGATTTTGGTGACGCGATCAACGGGACAGTCGAGTGATTTTTGCGATCGCCTGCAAAACCAGGGCGCAATTCCCCTCTCGACTCCCGCCTTAGAGATTGCCCCACCATCGAGTTGGCAGTCCTTAGATGGGGCGATCGCCCAACTGAAGCAAGTCGATTGGCTCATTCTTACCTCTAGTAATGGGGTGGAATTCTTCCTAGATCGCCTCTTAACGCTCGGGCAAGACCTGCGCAGCTTGGCGCACCTCAAAATTGCTGTTGTGGGCAAAAAGACGGCTCGTGTGCTGAAACAGCGGGGTTTAACGCCTGATTTTATTCCCCCGGATTTTATCGCTGATTCCTTGGTCGAGCGGTTCCCGGAGTCGGTGAGGGGGCAAACGATTCTCTTTCCTCGGGTGGAGACGGGAGGGCGCGATGTCCTAGTGCGTCAGTTCCGGGAGGCGGGGGCGAAGGTATTAGAAGCGCCCGCCTATGAGTCTCGCTGTCCTGAACACCTAGACCCCCAGGCGTTGGCGGCCTTGCGTCAGGGAACGGTGGATGTGGTGACCTTCGCCAGTTCTAAAACGGTGCGTAACTTCGCTCGCTTGATTGAGAGGGCGGGGGATATTTCTTTAGAGGGGGTGGCGATCGCCTCGATTGGCCCCCAAACGAGCCAAAGCTGTGAGCAAGCCTGGGGTCGCTGCGACATTGAAGCAGAGGAATTTACCATTGAGGGGTTAGAACGGGCTATTCTCAATTGGGCGATCGCCCAACCTCCTCCGCTCTAAACTCCCATAACTGTCCCTTATAATAAAGATTAGGTTGGCTAGGGCTGCTACGTAGAGGCAGATTAAACAGGAGGTGCGTAACCCGTACCCACTAGACACAACAATGGTTTTCCGGAACTAACCATTCATTGTTTAACTGTCTATTTTCCATCATCAATTGTTACAAGGGTTAATTTCAAGTTGTAATGCTGAACGGATCTCTCCTCCAAAAACTCGTCGAACGGCAAAACGCCCAACCCCGTCGCACGCCACCGATCAACTATGGGGTTTACTATAAAAATACCCTCGTTGCCCTCTGTCACGCCCTCGAAGACAGCATCCTAGAGTCAGACTGTAAGCCCGTCATGATTACCGCCTTCCAACAGGGGAAATGGTATCTCCAGGAAGCCGATCGCTACGGAGAAATTGCCGACAAGGCTCAGGATATCGTCATTCTGGCGGCTCCCGACTCAGGCTTCGGGGAGCATCCCACCAGTCAAAAAGCCAATGTTGAACTCGTCTCCCTCGCACCCGAGGACCCCGTGGCTCAAGAATGGCATTTACTGATTCTCTCTCCTGGCTACACGGCCATGGTCTTGTGTCAGGAACTCTCAGAGGCAGATTACGGTAAAACGGGGGTTCCTGAAGTGGATCTCGAACGCAAGTTTTATGGATTTTGGACGTTTGACCCGGAGTTAGTGTTAGCGGCGGTTGAGTTAGCCATCGAGCATATTCAACCCCTAGAAGGGGATTTGGCTCAATCTCTATCCGCGCGGGTGGGCGACATTAAACAGCAACTGTTGCATCATCGAACAGCTGATGTGGCCCAGGTCTCGACAGACTTAAACTCTATTGTCTCACGAGTGGTTCGTTATCTGAGTCACTCTCATGAGGGACTTGGCCAAGACCTGGACGGGGACGTTTTCCCCCATCAGCCTGAACTCGAACGCAACATTGTCTCGAACAAGTTGCAGGCCTTCCTACGCATGGCCCAATTGATTGATTTAACCGATTTACAAAACCCCCACGCCGCCAGCGAAGTCTCGGGGCTGTGTGAGGCCTTTGCACAAATCCTCGATTTGCCCTCTTGGCAGGTGAAACGGTTACGTCTCGCGGGATTGTTGCATCGAATTGACGCTTTGCCCCAACCTGAACCCAACCTGGGTGAAATGAGGGCCGACCGTCCCAATTCGGCTTTGAGTTGTCCCCTGTACCCGGGACGACAAGCCTTGCGAACGATGCCTCAACTCAAGGCGATCGCCCAGATTATCACTCACCAAAGTGAACATTGGGATGGCTCAGGAACCCCCGGAGGCTTAAGCTACGATGAGATTCCCCTAGAATGCCGCATTTTGGGGCTACTGGTGGAGTTTCAACGACGGCTGAATCAGTTGACTCAAGACAAACCTCGTGCTGAGGCGTTGACTCAAGCCTTGTCGGACTGTCAAGCTGCCAGTGGTCGCCGTTGGGACCCGAAATTGGTTGAGACGCTGACGCTGTTGGTGATGGCTCTACAACAGGGGATGACGCTACCGGAGGAAGCCTTTAAACTGCGATCGGGTCTCTGGCTGCTGAACCCAGAGCAAAACCCGGATCTGTTTTCTCGTCAAGCCACGAATCCCTCCGTGACCACCGCCTAATTCTAGTCTCCTTCATCACTCTTTGTACCATGACTGCTCTTGACGAACTTGAATCTGGACAATCCAAGCACCTCCGAGGCGCTAATCTCGAAGATCAAACCTTGTCGGGGTTAGATTTACAAAACATTGACTTGGCCGGCGCGAAACTCTCAGGTGCTGATCTAGTTCACGCCAATTTGGAAGCCGCGCATCTTGAAGGGGCCAATTGTTTAGGGGCCAACTTCGATCACAGTAATCTGCGAGCTAATCTCGTTGGCGTGAATCTCATGCAAGCGAGTTTACAGGGAACCGATCTGCGTGGGGCTAATTTACGGGGAGCCACTTTGATGGGAGCGAATCTCCAGACGGCTAGTTTGACAGGAGCGTTCCTGAGTGGCGCGAACTTGGTGGGGGTGAATTTGATGGGGGCTGATTTACGAGGAGCTGATTTACGCGGCGCGAATTTCAGCCATAGTAATCTCAGCGGGGCCAATCTCTCCCAGGCGGATTTACAGGGGGCAAATTTCTGTGAGGCGAATTTGGAGGAGGCGAATTTGGAGGAGGCGAATTTACAGGGAGCCAATTTGGTGCGGGCGAATTTCCTCTGTGCTAATTTGCAAGGTGCAAAACTAGATGGAGTGACCTGTTCTGGAGCCTGTTGGACGGGAACAGTTCTTGATGGCAAGGAGATAAAAGTTGCAGGATAATCTCTTAGGTCAAGCCCATTTATCGAGTAAGGCAAGCAAAAAGTTTAGGCTTAAATAGCCGACAAACATAGATAGGAGAATAAATAAACCAATGTTTAAGATATCTTTGATGTTGGTTTTCATGATGGAGAGATGTTGGTTTTCATGATGAAGAAGGCGAGAGGCATAACCCACCCCTAACCCCTCCCACTGAGGGGATGGCAAAAGGCAAAAGGTAAGTGGTGAGTCCGCTTCAGGGAATCGAGAAATTTAGCTAACTCAGGAGGTTGGGCATGAATATTGTTGAGTCTTTGAAAATGGCGGGTCAAACTCTACTGGCGAATAAACTTCGCAGTAGTTTGACAATGTTGGGGATTATTATTGGTAATGCCTCAGTGATTGCAACGATTGGTATTGGTGAAGGGGCGCAGACGTTTGTCTCGGATCAGGTTTCGTCTTTAGGAACGAATTTACTGTTTATTGTCCCCGGTAGTCCTGATGCACAACGGCGGCCGGTGTTACCTCCTCAAACCTTGGTCTTAGAGGATGCTGAGGCGATCGCCGAACAAGTCCCCGGAGTTGATCGCGTGGCCCCACAACTCAATGGCAGTGAACTGGTATCCTACCGTAATCGTAACATTTCAGCGGCCCTATATGGCACAACGCCCGAGTTATTGCCCGTCCGTAATTTTGCCGTGGCCCGGGGGCGTTTTGTCAATGACTTAGATATCCGCCGCAATCAAAAAGTGGTAGCCCTCGGGTCGGATATTGCCGAACAACTCTATGACAATGTTGACCCGATTGGGCAAACTCTACGAATTAAGAATGTCAGTTTTCGGGTTGTGGGAGTGATGGAACCGAAGGGGTCAACCTTCGGCACAAACCTAGATGAGACGGTGTTTATGCCCATCACGACCATGGCCAATCAGATTGTGGGGGAAAGTTCTCCTTATGGCTTGAGGGTGACCTTTATTAATGTCAGTGTCATCGATGAGAGTCAGATGCGGGCGACGAAGTTTCAAATTGAGAACCTGTTACGGCTGCGTCACCGTATCGTCAATGAAGATGATTTCACCGTTCGCAGTCAGAAGGATCTTCAGGAAACCACCGGGGCGATTACTGGGGCGTTAACGATTCTTTTGGCGACGGTGGCCAGTATTTCCCTGATTGTGGGGGGAATTGGCATTATGAATATTATGCTGGTTTCGGTGACGGAACGAACTCAGGAGATTGGCTTACGGAAGGCCATTGGTGCGTCTCCGAGTGACATTCTGATGCAGTTCACCATTGAGGCGGTGCTTCTATCGATTGTGGGCGGCTTTGTGGGAACTGGAATTGGGATTGTGGGTATTACGGCGGTGGGAACCTTTACGGAGTTTGAAGGGGGGTTATCCCCGACGGCGATCGTTTTGGCGACAGGAGTCTCCGGTGGAATTGGTCTAATTTTCGGGGTTTTACCCGCGCGCCGGGCCGCCCAACTTGACCCAATTGTAGCGTTGAGAACGGCATAATTTAGACCAAGAATTGCGAGACATCTTCACCGCATTCGTCTGCCAAATAGCAGAGCGCCCGGAACCGCATTCCTAAAACTTCTTCGTAAAAGGGGTTTAATTTACACAAGGGGGGAATGTGCAAGATTTGGCGACCTAAGAGGCTGATATCGCGAGCGAATGGGCATTGTGCGGGGATGAATTGACAAATGAATCGGGCTGTTTTTGGGGTTTGGATTTGGAATTCATTGAGCCAAGTCCGAATGGCTTGAAAGCGCAATTTTGGGTGGTTGTTGAAGTTAGCAGCCGTCATGGTTATCTCTCCTCATTTAATGTTCAAGTCAGGGGGTCGTCTGCTGTGGACATCCCTGTTGTTTTTGTCGATGGGTCTAATGTAGCAAGCCCAGGAGGAGATAGCAAGGGTTTACTTATAGAAAAACTTAATTGTGATTATAAAAATTTATATGTTGGGGAGGGGAACCGCCGCGATCGCCTTCAGGAGTTGGGGTTGAGGGTTTTCGCCGTCCAAGGGGGGAAACCGTTAAAACATGAAGCCAGGATCATCTCCTTGGGGAGTGGGAGTGGGTTGAGGAGTGGGTTGGGTGGTCGGTTGAGGAACCGGTCGCCGAGTGGGTTGAGGAGTGGGTTGAGTGGTCGGTTGAGGAACCGGTCGCCGAGTGGGTTGAGGAGTGGGGGTACGGCGACGCTGTTCCCCTTGCAGACTTTGCAAGTTATCCTGCAAATCTTGTAGATTAGACAGCACCTGCTGATATGGCATCGATCGCCCCAGGTCAAAAAACAACTCCTGAGCGCGTTCTAAGTCAGCAATGGCCCTCTCCATCTGGGCGATCGCCTCCGAGACATTCCCCGCCTCATAGGCGGCGATCGCAAATTGGTTATAAATCACACTGCGGTTGTTGTAAGCATCCGCAAAATTGGGATTGGCGGCGATGGCCCGTTCATAATCCTCTAACGCCGCTTCCAAATTCCCCTCATCCAACGCCAAATTAGCTCGGGCATTCAACGGCGCGGCAAAGTTAGAATCGAGTTGAATGGCCCGGGTGTAGTCCTGCTGAGCCGCCTGAAGATTTCCCTGACGAGCATAGGCCACGCCGCGATTATAGTGAGTGCGTGCATCATAATCCCCGTTGGCGATCGCCGCCGTCAAATCCTCAATCGCAGCGGCGTAGTCGCGCAACTGAATCCAAGCCACGGCCCGATTGTTATAAGCCATCCCCGACTCATCCTCCGCCTCAATGGCCGCCGTAAACTCTGCGATCGCTCCCTGATAGTCTCCTTGAGAAAAATAGAGATTCCCCTGTTGCACATGAAGCCGTCCAATTCCCCCAAGATTGGGGTCTATCGCCAACGCTTGATTGAAGTTTTCCTCAGCTGAATGAAGATTCCCCTCATACGCCTCAATGGTGCCACTGGTTTGATAATCTTCCGCCGTCTGAGGATTATCAATATTGGCGGGAGCTTGACTGGGGGGAGCATTGTCCTGATTGAGATTAGGGACTTGCACCTGTTGAGCTTGGCGCAACTGCATAAAACTAGCAATGGGAATCCCGCCATTAAAGCCGGATTTCACCTGAGCACCTTCCCCCGTTTCTGACTGGCCACTCAAATCCGTATCGGCGATTCCGTGAATCCCCACCACACGATTGTCACTATCAAACACCGGGCCACCACTCATCCCAATTTTGGTACTGGCTCCATAAATTAGGGTATAGCCCTGAACTCCCTGTCGCCGCCGCGACACCACCGGCCCCTGACTTAGATAAAAGTCGCGATCAGCTCCCGCCGTCTGAAAGGCCGCCGGGAAGCCAGCCACATAAATTGATGAGGCCAATTCCGCGTGATCCGAATCTCCCAACGTGGCTAAGGTGTAATCCTGAGAACTCTCAAATTGAACCAAAGCCAAATCCGGATCGTCCAAGGTTTGCTGAAGCGGCTGAACATCCATCAGGTCGTATTCTTGTCCTGAAGCCGTACGGATGCGATAGCGGCGGTTTTCGGCAATATCCTGACGACAGCTAATGGGTTCTCGCATGGGAATGCGATCGCAGACCACATGTAACGCCGTCAACACCCAATAGCGATCGCCTTCCCGGCCCACAATCACCCCACTTCCGCCGGGAAACCCATCATCAGGTTGACTATAGCCATTAATTTGTACCGTGACGTTTTCGGCCAAGCGACTATCAAAGGCGATCGCCGCTCTCGGACCAATCACCGTCGCCAACCCCACTCCGAGACTTGCGGTGGTACAAAAAGCGACCCACTTGGACGCACAGACAAAAGAAAACATGATTAAAACACCAAAGGTAACGGTTGTTCGCGGCGGGGGGCTGGTGGTTCGGGTGACGGTAACGGCTGTCTGGGAACTGGGTTAGAACGGCGGGGCGTCACGGGCCGCGACGTTGCTGAGGGAAGTCTCTGTATAGGAACCGCCCAACTCAGGCGTTCCATCTGCAAAAACTCACCCTGACTCGGGAGGCCGCCATCTTCAAAGATAAAGGCGCGAATCCCCAAAAAGGGGTAACTCAACATACCATTAAGTCCAATCAGCTGACCCTGAGCATTTAACACGGGGCCACCACTCATCCCCCCCCTCACGTCATTGGTATATCCGAGTTGATAGCCACCATAAAAGGCGCGGGCTGGAATCAAACCAATCGCGCCCTCAGTGACCCGAAAGGCACGCCGTCCCCAATCTCGGGTATCCTGACTCCTGACGATGCGATCGCCCTGCTGCTCAAAGACCCGAGCCGGATAGCCCGCCGCATAAACGCGATCGCCCACCGACACCTCAGCCGCCTCTCCCACAGCCGCCACCTGATAGGAATGGGGACTGGAAAACGCCACCCGAGCCAGATCCCGATTTCCCAATTGATAGGGGGGCAAAACCTGCCCAGCATGAGTTCGTCCATCAGGCGTTAAGACTGAAATCTCTTGGCCCTGGGCCGCCATCACCACATGCCAATTGGTTAATAGGGTATAGCGATCGCCGTCCCGGTCGACAATCACCCCAGACCCTGAATCCTCCGCAAGTAACAGCCGCACCGTCACCAAACGGGCCAGTTCCCGAACTGAGGTTGTCTCAGCGGGGACTTGGGCCGTCTGATGGGTTTCCAAGGCAGGAAGCCTCGAAGGCTTGGGGTGAGATAGGCCCGCCGAGATCGACAACAGCAACATCCCCACCCCTAGCATTGGCATCTGTAATCTCGCCATGCTGGCCGTCCTTAAAACATGGAACCACCCGAATCATCAGGCTGCACAACCGGATTCTCTTGGGGAGACGGTTCAGGAGCCACCGTTGAGTTAGGAGTGGGTGAGTCGGGAGTGGGTGAGTCAGCCGCCGCGTCTCCACTATCCACCAACGCCTGATCTGCCCAATCCCCGAGGTTCACATAGGTTTGACCCTCAGTTTCGGTAATAAAACCGGCTGCACCGCCATAGCGGCTAATTTGTAAGAGCTGACCCAGAATTTGTCCAGCCCGATAAGCATTTTCGGGTTTCAGGGTAAACAGAACATTCCCCGATGTGCAGGCCGTTTCCATGGGGCCTAAGGCACAAATCACCGTTTCATTATTCACTATGCCATTGGTTAAGAGTAAGTTGCCCAAACTTCCCCCATTCTGAGCCATCGCTTGATTTAATCGCTGAGTGACCGCCCGACAGCGTCGCTCAGGGGTGTACTGACCTCCAAAATAGGCAGAACCGCGATGAGTCCAGCGAATCAATGTCGCACGACTCGATCCTCGCTGCATAATTGTTTCAAACTCACCTTGGCTAAGGGGAACACACTGAGCTTGAGTCTGGTTAGCATTCGCTTGAGGGGAAAAGAGCACCAATGTTCCCAGAAAACAGGCTGTGGGCAAGACCGAGTCACGCAAGAGTTTGGCTAACATAATAAACCTCGAAACTGATTGAGTAATCTAAAGCCAAAACGACCGGACGCATCAGACCCGACCACCCTGTTTACCCCCAGATCTGACTTGGGACAACGAGAGCGCAAAACTCAGGTTAAACAAGCTTTTGCTGAAATAGACTGTGAACGTCTAGCGACCTGATATCCGACGTTTGCCATACTCCAAAACTACCATCTATTTCTAGAAATGTCTCCGGAAAAAAACGAATAGTATTATAAAAATATATATAGATTTAAATTCGTTTACAACTGTGATTTGGGAGTTTCGGAGCAGCAAAAACTCAAAAAAGAGTCAAATGAACACGACTCGATTCACCCGCAACAACCAACCCTCTCAGCCTCCCCTGCGATACGATAAAAGCTTGGGAGCTTGATAGCCCCGACTCTTTAGAGCGGGGTGGAAAAGCGACTCGTGCGGCTTTAGCCGCCTTGCCATCATACATCAAGTATGCTAGGATATCGAGAAGCGTTAACTAGGTCGAATCATGCTTGTATTTGAGTTTAAAGCTTATGGTAAGCCTAGCCAGCTTGCAGCCATTGATGGGGGAATCAGAGTTGTCCAATTTATCCGCAATAAATGTATTCGGCTCTGGATAGATCACCCAAAAACTGGGAAGTACGACCTCAGCAAATATAGTGCTGTGCTGGCTAAAGAGTTTACATTTGCCAATAAACTCAATGCTATGTCTAGGCAGGCATCAGCAGACCGAGCATGGGCGGCTATTTCTCGCTTCTACGACAACTGTAAAAAGAAAGTTCCTGGTAAAAAAGGTTACCCACGATTCCAAAAGAGCAATCGCTCAATTGAGTACAAAACTCAAAGCTGGAAGATAGCTGATAACCGTAAATCAATCACCTTTACTGACAAGCTAGGGATTGGCAAACTCAAGCTAAAAGGAACTCGTGACCTCAACTTCTATCCCAAGGAGGACATTAAGCGAGTTAGGCTAATTAAAAGGTCCGATGGGTATTATGTGCAGTTCTGTATTAAAGCTGAACGACGTGAAAACATTGAACCGACTCACAAGACGATTGGACTAGATGTAGGGATTGAAAGCTTTTACACTGACTCGCAAGGGAGCAAAGCTGAAAACCCCCGGTTCTATCGGGTAGGAGAGGCTAAGCTAAAACAACTCCAGAGAAAAATTAGCCGCAAAGCGAAGGGGTCTAAGAAC